>CAYYLU010000046.1:16981-18770 GCA_964472475.1 uncultured Syntrophus sp.
GGGGCTTCTTTTGTGATCATGACATCGTGTACGTGGCTTTCTTTGAGTGCCGCGGACGTGATGCGCACAAATGAGGCATTCTGTTGGAGTTCGGCGATTGTCCTTGCCCCGGCATATCCCATTCCGGCTTTAAGACCGCCGACCAGCTGATTTATCGAGATCGAAAGTGAGCCCCGGTACGGCACCCTGCCTTCAATGCCTTCAGGCACAATTTTTGATTCTATCTCATTCTCGGGGATACAGTAGCGGTCCCTTGTTTTTCCTTCTTTCATCGCTTCCAGAGAGCCCATTCCGCGGTATACTTTGTATGTTCTGCCCTGGTACAGGACCATCTCGCCGGGAGTTTCGTCAGCGCCTGCAAACAGATTGCCGATCATAACGGTGTTAGCTCCGGCGGCAATTGCTTTCGTGATATCTCCGGAGAACTTGATACCGCCATCGGCAACTATGGGTATGTCATGGGCCTTGGCTACCCTGGCAGCCTCCATGATAGCTGTTACTTGCGGTACGCCGACTCCGGCAACGATTCGTGTCGTGCATATGGAGCCCGGACCAACCCCTATCTTTACTGCATCACAACCGGCTTTAATAAGGGCCTCAGCACCTTCTTTTGTAGCGACATTTCCGGCAATCAGTTCAATGTTGTCAAAATTCTTTTTTATATCCTTGATTGACTCGAGCACATTCTTGGAATGTCCGTGGGCTGTATCAATAACGATTACATCACAGCCTGCATTGAGCAGTGCGGCTATTCTCTCGTCTCTGTCGGCACTCACGCCGACAGCCGCCCCGACGCGCAGGCGCCCGAGACTGTCCTTTGAAGAATAGGGGAAACGCCGCATCTTTTCGATATCTTTTATAGTGATGAGTCCCTTCAGATTGAAATCCTTGTCAACGACAAGAAGCTTCTCAATTTTGTGTTTGTGGAGTATTTTCTTCGAGTCCTCGAGGCTCATTCCTTCATTGACGGTGACGAGATTTTCTTTCGTCATAACGTTCTTGACCTTTTCTTCGAGATTTGTCTCAAACCTGAGGTCACGATTTGTTATGATCCCCACCAGCTTGCGACCCTTTGTCACCGGTATCCCTGATATGTGGTACCTGGCCATCAAATCAAGCGTATCCTTGATTTTCTGCTCTGGTGATATGGTGATAGGATCCACTATCATGCCGCTTTCTGATTTTTTTACCTTTTCCACTTCTTGCGCCTGCTCTGCGACACCCATGTTTCTGTGTATGATGCCGATGCCGCCTTCCTGAGCGAGACAAATGGCTGTTTTTGATTCGGTTACGGTGTCCATTGCAGCACTGAGTACCGGAATATGGAGACGTATTGAACGGGTAAGCGGTGTTGAGACATCGACTTCGGAAGGCATGATGCTGCTGAATGCAGGCACCAGCAGGACATCATCAAATGTAAGCCCCTCCTGAAATTCTCGAGAACCTTTTCCCGGCATATTTCACCTCATGTGTATAGTGTTGTGCATCTCTCTATTATTTCATCAACGGAGACATTCATATATATTTGTATACATGATTACTATTTAAGAGTATTCACGTATAAAAGGCTTGCCATTTTTGGTAGGATTAGTATAATGCATAAGGTCAAAATAATCAAAACGTTTTTGGCTTGGCGGAAATAGACGCGTGCGCGTTATACGAATTGCACGCACGCGGAGATGTAATTCATTATGCACGCACGAAATACTGAAAACAATTGGCTGATTCAGATCGAAAATCTTAAAGTTGTCTTTACGATTGACGGTAAGAAGGTAAACGCGGTAAACGG
>CAYYLU010000047.1:0-4144 GCA_964472475.1 uncultured Syntrophus sp.
TCGCTTCACGAGGGCGCATGCGCTTTCCGGCCTATTCACGACATTGAACATTGAATATGGAACATTGACCTGACTTTACAAAGACCTGTCTCTCGCAGAGGCCGCAGAGTGCGCAGAGAAGGCGTTTATTCTTCCTGATGAATTTGGAAGAAGGATCAAATTCATGGCAGTCGCCCTGTTCCGCCGATTACGGGCTCTCGAACGATTCCCGTATTGTCTTTCCTCGATCGACAGAATGATTTTCAGAATTCGAACATTGAACGGTTTTTAATCGCGTTCGCGAGGAGCACGCCAGCAAAGTGCAACGGTGGGCGATAAGCGTCAGCAATTGTGGGTTCCAACTTTAGGTAGGCCGAGAAAGTCTGCAAGATAGCAGACTTTGGAGGGTGGAGTGGACTAAGATTGTGAGTGCAAGTGACAGATGCGGAGGGATTGCGCGCCATGCTGAGGACGCAGGCGTATATACATACGTCAAGGAGTGCATGGCGTCAGCAAGCTGCCGCAAATTAGCGTACTCACAATCTCAGCCCGATTCACATTTACAACACAGCTTTTCGCCTTTCACACATATAAGAGATTTCCTTGAAGAAAGGTCCCACTAAAGCATAGAATATGTTCAGGAGGATTCATCACAATGGCTGAGATTTTTCATCCCACAAAAGTAGTCGCCGTAGGCCTCAACTATCGCGACCACGCCAAAGAGCTCAACATGTCCATCCCCGATTGCCCGATCATCTTCTTAAAGCCGTCTACTTCGATTATAGAAAATGCTGAGGCCATTATCCTTCCTCCTCAGACGAATGAGCTGAACTACGAGGGCGAGCTGGGGATTGTCATTCGCGATAAGGCAAAGAACATTTCTGTCAAAGATGCCCCCCGCTATATCGCCGGATTCACCTGTGCCAACGACGTCACTGCGCGCGATCTGCAGCGGGAGGATGGGCAGTGGACCAGGTGCAAATCATTCGACACATTTTGTCCATTGGGACCCGCAATAGTCCAGAATATCAATACGGATAATCTGAGAATAGTCACACGGGTAAACGGGAAGGTAAAACAGGACTCGAGCACGCGGAACATGATTTTCAATGTATACCATCTTGTGTCATTCGTGTCTCAGGTGATGACACTGCTGCCGGAAGACGTGATCATCACCGGCACCCCGCCCGGGGTTGGTCTGATCGAAGCCGGGGATACGATTGAAGTTGAAATAGAACATATCGGCATTTTGCAGAACAGAGTTGTGAAACTCTAGAATACCAGAAGAGGTGAGATTATGGATAACATTACGTTCGATGATTTTATCAAAGTAGACCTGCGGGTAGCTGAGGTCAAATCATGTGAAGAGATCGATGGAGCAGACAAGCTCTACAAGCTCACTATTGATGCGGGTGAAGAAAGGACAATCGTTGCCGGCATAAAGCAGCATTATGCTAAAGATGAATTGATCGGCAGGAAGATTATCATAGTGGCGAACCTCGAGCCAAGGAAACTTCGCGGTATTCTCTCACATGGCATGCTGCTTGCTGCATCGAATGAAGACAAGAGCTCGGTAGTGCTCCTGACACCGGACAAAGAGATACCGAACGGAAGCAAGGTTTCGTGATGTTTTCCGGCATATTCGAGAATTAATGCGGGAACTCCTTTTCTTCATCACCGGCGCAGCCTTATTTCTCTTCGGAATGCTGAAGCTCAGTTCCGGGATGCAGGCTGTTTTCACGTCCCGGATGAGGCAGTACATCCATTTTTCTGTGAGCAGGCCGATTTTCGGTCTTCTCACAGGACTTGTTTCTACAATTGTCTTTCAGAGCAGCTCCGCGACAACCCTGTTGACGATGGGATTTGTGAGCGCCGGTTTGATAAGTTTCTATCACTCTCTTGCGATTATCCTTGGTGCAGATATCGGAACCACGCTTACAATCCAGCTCGTCGCGTGGAAATTGACCGCTGTATCCCCGGCGTTTCTCTTCGCGGGTGTAACCCTGTTCTTTTTCGGCAGAGGATATTTGAAGACGGCCGGGGAAATGCTGATTTACTTCGGTATGATCTTCTATGGCCTGAGCCTCATAGGCGATGCCACCATGCCGCTGAAGAACAACCAGTTTTTTATCCAGTTTCTAAGATATGCGCAGCATCCTCTTATGGGTTTACTGATCGGACTCGTATTTGCCGCTCTCGTACACGCCTCCGCTATCCCGATAGGCATTCTCGTAATACTTGGACAGCAGGGATTGATTTCAATAGGCGGAGCCCTTCCTATCATCATTGGTGCAAATGTAGGTACTACAGCGACCGCCCTGCTTGGTAGTGTTGCTACCGATATCAACGGAAAGAGAACTGCGGTAGCGCACCTGCTTTTTAAATGCTGCAGTGCACTCGTATGCCTCTTTGCCTTTTCGCTGTTGATAAGAGCACTCGGTTTGATGTCACAGAGTGTCGGCCAACAGGTTGTCTACGCGCATTTTCTTATCAACATTCTGACAGCTGTAGTATTTATTGGAATACTCAAACCGTTTTCACGCATTCTGCAAAGGATGATGCCCGTCAGAGAGGACGTAATTGAACTATCGTCTCAATTTCTTCAACCGGAGTGTCTCACGAGTCCGAAAGAAGCGCTTGATTGCGTCAGAAATGAGCTTGGCAGGGAAATGAAATTGGCGCAGAGAATGTTCCGTGAGAGCATCGGATTGTTTGTCAATTACCGGTCACTAAAAAAGCAGGATGTTTGGTATATCGAACCGATTGTCGACAGTATTCAAACCGAAATAACCGAATATATATGGAATATTTCGTGTAACGGTCTCCACCCCTCTCTCACCAGGCGTCTTTTTGCCTATTCTTCCTTTACGTCGGACATAGAGCGCATCGGAGATCATGCCACCAATCTGACCGAACTGGCCGAGGCAAAACATCACAGGAAGGCGCTGCTTTCGAATGAGGCACGGAAAGAGTTCCACGAAATAGCTGCGCTGGTGTCCGCAAACCTGACAGAGGCTGCGGCTCTCATTCAAAAAACAGACATACAGAAGATTAGAAATATCCTCGAGCGTGAAAAGAGTATTAATGTCAAAATCGGGAACGCTACAGCCAGGCATTCGGACAGATCAAGCCAGAAAATATGCACTCCTCAAACCGGGCCGATTTACATAGATGTGCTGGTGAATCTCGAAAGAATTTCAGACCATTGCAAGATCATTGCACAGCTTTCAGAAGGACTGAGCGATGATTGATCCGGAGGTCTCAGTAAAAAATCGAAGCGGAGAACCGGAGAGTCGGGGAAACGGAGACACAGGCCTAACGAGGGACGAACCCCCTGCAATAAGTGGACAGGTGGCGTTCGCTGCGCCCGGACGAAGGACGCAGATACAGACAGTTCTGAGCCAACTCCGGACCATTTTCAGGCGAGGATTTTCCCTGTCGGAGCCATGTTGTCAGCCGGAGGAAACCCTGTTTTGGTTCTAAAGATTTTTCTCTCACAAGAGTCGGACGTGATCAGTGATTCGCAGTACATCCTGATCCATGCCTTTTCCTCTACTCCTGCGTTTTGATTAAAGTTCCTGAAAAACCCGCACTTACTAAGCAACTCGCATTGCTTTTTCATATTAGCTTTGCCTCACAATATTGTCCGTCTTCAAATGTATCGGCAAAACCGGCCTCATCTTAACACAAACAGTTTGGGATTGTGAGTGCGGCGGGGAAAGACGAAACGGAGAACCGGAGAGCCGCTTTCCCTCTTTCCTTTTACCTTTCACCTTGAGCCTATCGCAGAATACCAAACACTAGTTTGCTTACACCCTACACCCGAACATCCTACGCCCTGTATTTCCTAAGGAAAGACCAAATCCAAAATTCCAACTTCCAAATCACATAGAAAATCCGAAATGACAAACACAAAACGCCGTAAACCTTAGGTATTTTACTTACAGCTTACCCCCCCGCTCCGCGAGGACAGGCGCTTTGAGCTGGTCTTCGCTTACACCCTACCACCCTGCCACCCTACACCCTATATTTCCACCGACACTATCTCCCCACGACTTTATGACTTAACGACCGTCTTCTGCAATGATTATATTTATATCATCAACTAAAAAGGAGGGTCGTATGGCCGAGACGAACATAAAGATAGAAGGCATGAGCTGTCAAC
>CAYYLU010000047.1:4244-18720 GCA_964472475.1 uncultured Syntrophus sp.
AAGGAGGGTCGTATGGCCGAGACGAACATAAAGATAGAAGGCATGAGCTGTCAACACTGTGTTATGGCGGTCAGGAAAGCTCTTGGCGGAGTGCCTGCGGTGATTCAAAGTGACGTGAAGATAGGCAGCGCATTCGTTAAGTATGATGAATCAAAGGCAAAGGAAAGTGATATTCAGAATGCTATAGAAAATGCGGGTTACAAAGTAGTAAAATAGCCGATTATAATTGCTTTCCTTAGGGAATAAACATGTTCGATACGATAATTGAACCTGATGAACAGGCAAACGCCTTTTCAAGGATGTCGCCTGACGACAAACTGGCATTCCTTGAAAACATCCGGAGAGTCAAGACTGAGGCGGCAGGTGCATTTCTCAATAAGGTGTACCCCGGTGAAGGCAGCAAAAGTGTTCGAAAGCTCATTCGAAAGCTCATTTTTCAGCTTAAATCTGCCGGTATAACCGTTGAAGAACCGTCAGAAGGCGGAGAAACTGTCTTGAGGAACGTTAAAGAAGTCCTCGAACACAGGGCTTTCATGACCAATTATGATTTTTCTCAGACGCGTCTCATAGTAGCGGAATTTCAGGTAAAGAAAAACAGATTCGTTTTCGTTAATGCGGAAATACATTTTTCTCATGGGCTTTTGGAGATGATGACTTCACCGGTTGAAAGAAATGCTTTCGAGACAATTCTGCAAACGTACAGGGATGACACAAAAGCGCCGATGATGCTTCAGGAAATTTCGCCTGCGTACGGTACTTTTCTCCTTGAAGAAGCCTCCGCGCGCTCGGGGAAATTCAGGGATGACGTGAAAACATTCAGATCCCTGGCTACAGATACACGTGTAGTACGCACACCGGAAGACATTTATCGTCTTCCGGTCTCCGATACCATTCAACCTGTTGCTCCGGAGACGTTGCTTGACCATCAGGTATTCCTTCCTTTCTTCATCACATGGGCAACAATGGAACAAGACGTAAATGAATACAACAGTACGGGAGGCAGGTTGATAGTTCTGCCTGAATATTTGCAGGCAAAAAAGAAAGCGGAGTTCGTAGATGCCTTAATAGAACGTTACAACATGCGAAGCGCCTTCCCTCTGCTGAGGAGAATGCTTGAAGATTATGCGTATCTCTTGTACCAGATGAAGGAGTTCAGATACTACATCGGCGCGATTCAGTTTCTGAAATCGGAGGGCGCAGCCGACAAGACGCTTCTGCACTTTCTCCAAAAATCCCTTCAAAAAGGAGCGCAGAAGCCCGAAAACAAAGACCAGGGTGGGCAACTGATCGTAAACCCGTATGGGTAAATTCATCGTAAAAGACTCATTCTACAACAAGGCAAAAAAAGAGGGATTCAGGGCAAGAAGCGTCTACAAACTGCAGGAAATTCAAAACAAGTATCACCTTATAAAAAGAGGCGACAAGGTGCTGGACCTTGGCTGTTCTCCCGGCAGCTTTCTGCAGATAATATCCGGAATAGTGGGTGAAAAAGGTTATGTCCTCGGAATAGATATATTACCCACACCTAAACTAGCTTCGGCAAACGTGGAAACACTACGGGCGGACATACGTGAGATCGATATGAATAAGATTTTGTCAGAACACTCAATGGACGCATTCGATGCAGTCACGTGTGACATTGCCCCGAACTTGAGCGGTATCAGGGATGTCGACAACGCCAACATCGAAGAACTGGCAAACACGGTAATTGATGTCGCTGGAAAGGCGCTCAAGGAAGGCGGTCCATTTATTCTGAAGTCTTTTTTCGGTGAAACACTCAAAGGCATGAATCAGAGACTGCAGAAGATGTTTAAAAGTGTAATCCTCTATAAACCCGCAGCATCGCGGAGCGTGAGCTCCGAAGTGTATCTGATCTGTACAGGGAAGAAAAATAGTTCGGAGTTGTGAGTTGTGAGTTCGGAGCCACCGACTTACTGACGCCATTTCTGTCTTTCCTTATCCGTAAAAATTCTTATAGATCCGAATTGCCCGTCATAACCGGGGGTGATGCAGACATCTCCTGTACGGACCCTCGATATTGCTTCGCGAACAGCGCTGGAGGCAGCCGATTCGATATCTGCAAGAGGAGCTTCTATCAGCACTGAGAGTTCATTCCCCATTTCCTCAAGAATACGCCGGTACAACGTATTCACCCTCTTGCAGCCGGGACCCATGTCCATGACCTCTCCAATGATCTCAGTCAGGGGAATAAGTGAATGGAAAGGAGGTGACCACGAAGGATACGGGATGTCTCTTCCTCTATCTGACAATTCCTCAACCCTGCTCAGCACCCCCGCTGTGACCATCTTTCCGCACACGGGGCAGATCTTGTTTTTCATGAAGGTGTCTTCCGGAGAAAGTCTTACGTGACAGGATCTGTGGCCGTCATAATGATACTTGCCTTCTTCCGGAAAAAACTCGATAGTACCCGCAATGCCCTTTCCGGTCTCGATTGCAGACCTGACACCATCGTACGAGAGATCGCATTCGAATATTGTGGCCTCCCGTCCGAGCTTTGAAGGTGAATGCGCGTCGGAGTTCGAGATTAATGCCAGGTGATCCAGGTTCGAAATGTGCCGGTTCATCAACGGGTTTGACGAGAGCCCCGTTTCTATAGCACGAATGTGAGGGGTCAATTCTTCGAAGCATTCTTCGAGTGAATCAAAACCGTATACACCTCCGAATACCGAAAAATGCGGTGTCCATACGTGGGCAGGTATGAATATTGCTGAAGGACATTCGTTCAGGGTTATCCTGAGAAGCTCTTTTGCATCCAGACCAAGAATTGGTCTCCCGTCAGACTTCACATTGCCGATCTTACTCAATACATTACTGATTCTCAAGGCGCTTTCGAAGTCAGGTACATACACGAGACAGTGGATTTTTCTGGTTTTCTCCGCTTTCCGATAGATACAGCTGATTTCGGCCGAAAGCATGAAAAACGTCTCAGATGCGCAGGATGCCGGCACACCATCATCATGGAAGCTCTCCCTCAGTCGGAAAATGCCGTTGCCAACCGGCTCCAATACGCGTGTAAGTCCGCGAAACCACAGTGGGTGAGTAAAATCACCCGTACCAACCAGCCTAATTCCCTTGATCTGTGCCCAATTCCAGATCACGGCAGGCAGCATATCCCTGCTGGTCGCGATTGAGTAGCATGAGTGAATATGCAGGTCGGCGATAAAACGCACGTAAGAGTATGGATATCCTGATGGTGCAAGTCAAGCTCAGCTCTATACTTTGATAGCTTCAGGACGTAACGTGGGCAGTGCCGCACGCAGAGCTGATCCAATAAATGACAATTTTCCATATTTCTATTGACAGAGCAAAAGTTGCTGAAGTACAGTATGCGATATTGATACAAAAATGGTTTTCTCACATGGAAATCAAGGTATGGCAGTAAGTGACCGGGCGTTACAATATTAATTGTTTACTGGAGCACTGCGGTTCACAGACCTATGCCATTATTTTTAACATGGATCATACTTTAAAAGGAGGAGTTATGAAAAGATCCGTAATTCAATGTTTTGTGTTCAGCTGTGCGATCGTCCTGTGTCTTTCTTCGTTTTCTTTTGCAGCGAAAAACATCAAAATCGGTATCGCGGACACGTATTCCGGCGGAGCGGCAATTTTCGGGCTAGACATGCGTGATGGTTTCAGGATGGGCATGAATGAGATTAACGCGAAGGGCGGTGTCCTTGGAACAAAAATGGAAATTGTCACAAGAGATGAGAAGTTTAAACCGGATGTTGCACTTGCAATGGCAAAAGAACTAATCATGAAGGAAAACGTCGATCTGCTTATGGGCACAATCAGCAGTGCGTCGTCCCTGGCCATATCCGAACTCGCCAAAAAAGAGAAAGTTCCTTTTCTCAACACATATGGAAAAAGTGAGAAGATAACCGGCGAACTCGGCCACCGTTATGTATTCAGTATGGCAGATAATACCGCCATGGCTGGACGGGCTGCGGGCGTTGCAATATCAAAACAGCCGTATACAAAATTCTGGATTGCCGGCGATGATATGGAGTATGGTCACGCAATCTGTGAAGCCACGTGGAACCAGATAAAGAAACTGAAACCACAGGCACAGTTGTTAGGTCAGACATGGTGGAAAGTCGGCGAGACAGATTTCGTGCCGTACATCACTCAGATCATGGCAGCAAAACCTGATTACATCATACTCGGCAACAGCGGAGCCAGCGTTATTGGTTTTCAGAAGGCCGCAAAACAGACAGGGCTCATCACCAAAGTGCCCATTTATCAACATACCGCAATAGAATTTGCAGTCTTGACATCACTGGGGCTCGAGGGTCCTGAAAACGTTGCCGGTACGGCGAGCTACATGTTCTATTATCCACAGACTGCGGAAAATAAAGCTTTCGTAGCAAAATTCCAGAAGCTCTACGGAAGACTACCCACCATGCCCGCTTTCTTCGGCTATTCAACATCTCAGTTGATCGCCAAGGCATATCAAAAAGCCGGAAAAGTAGATAAAGAGAAGTTCATTGATGCATTGGAAGGAATGAAGCTTGAAAAGACAGCCGTCGGTGACCTCGAAGTCAGGAAATGCGATCACCAGACCCTTTATCCCATCTTCTACGGACTCACAAAAAAGGTGCCGGAATACAAGGATCATCTCGTGGGCTCGAACATAGTCACCGTGAAAGCAGGAGAGGGTTATCCTACGTGTGATGAGATCGCTCAGGCAAGAGCTAAGGCGAAGAAGTAAACTCAACAAACACTGCAAGGCGGGGGCGTAAGGCTCCCGCCTTTTTATTTACATTTTTGTGGCAAAGTTCACAAAAAATCACTGGATTTAGAGCATTCCTCCTGTTCTTTGAATTCCAATTGACAATCAAAAAATAATAGTGATACAAACGCTACAATCGGTACCGACGCGTAATACTAAGGACATCCATTTTCGTAAAAGCATTCATCCCGGGGAGGAAAGCTGTATGAAGAACAATTTTAAAAAGACGCTTGTTTTTGCATTACTGTCTATTGTCACTATCGCGTGGGCAGGAGAGCTTTTTGCAGCCGAAAACAAGATTGCGAAACCGGCCGTGAAGGTCCAGCCGGCTGTACCAAAACCACAATATGGCGGCATCCTTAAACTCAGCGATATGACCGACGGCGCGAACATTGGACTTCCCGCGCGTTACTCTCCTGTTTACGCACAGAGATAAATCGCTCCGGCGATTGAGACTCTTTTTCGAACAGATCCGACAGGCAAGCCGATTCCATGGCTGGCCGAAAGCTATAAAGAGGATACAAAAGGAAACACGATCACTCTGAAGCTGCGGAAAAAAGTGAAATTTCATGATGGTACCGACTTTAATGCTGAAGCCGTCAAATGGTATACCAAACAACCGCGGCCTGCCGATCACGCAGGCCGCGGTTCTGTATTCGATCCTGCTGTCTTAAGAAAGTCAACCGCTTCCTTGTGCAACCGATGCAGGCATTGTTTGAGATGGTCACATTCCGCGCTTGTTAAGGCCGAAATGATCTTCGGGAAAATGGTGCCCGCCCGTGATTTATTATATGTGCGAATACCTTTCTGCGTCAGCACCACCCGCACTCTGTTCTTTCGTTCCAGGTCGCGAATCTTCCGGACCAGTCCGGCATTTTCCATTTTGTCCAGCAGCTCCGAAACCGTATTTCTTTCACGCTGCAACCAGCGTCCTATTTCTACGGGGGTTGCTTTATCAGCCAGCGACTTAACAGCAAGCAGAATTGCGCTCCAGGACATGTGGATATGGTCCTGATTGAGTTCCTTCTGCCTCGCTTTGTGCATAGCATCAGTAGCTTCAATCATCAGACCGAATAACTGGAAATCAGGATCGTTGTCCGGCACATGGGCTATGCTGACCGGAAACCCGATCTCTTTCATTGCCCGACTTCTCAGTTTCATCAAGGATTGTCTGAGCTGTTGTTTGTCCTCTTCTGTAAGACACGAGATGATTTGATGAAGGCTTATCCTTTTTACGGAATGCTGAAGAATTCTGGTGCCTTCGCGTGTAAGCACCACCCGGACGCGGTTTCTGCGGTCGAGGTCCCTTACTTTTCTGGCAAGTCCTTCCTCTTCTATCTTACTAAGAAGCTCGGAGACAGTATGTCTCTCTCTGACCAGCCATTGTGCTATTGCAACGGGCGTTGCCTCATTCCCGAGCACATCTATTGCCCTGAGCAGCGAAGCCCTTCGAACGTGCACGTTGAACCGGTCCAATTCCTTCTGCCTGGATTTCCGTATTGCGTCCCTGGTAATCGTGAGCAGACGGGCCAGTTCAAACGTTCCAATATCAGCGAGTTCCTTTTTCATTAATTACAGTAACATACATCATTTCGGTTTTACTGCGCAACGATAAACACTTCCAGTCCCTTATGTGGGCAAGAATAACATATCTTGACAACTTGCATCGATATTGCTATAAATAGATAAAGAGTCGGTACCGACTATTATTGAGGACGGCCATGGAGAAACTCAGAGAAGCCCTCGTTCCAAACCGGGAAAGAAACGGTTACCCAGCGCTCAGTAAGATGTCCGGACCGGCGCCAAAATGCGGCGATTCAATCACAAAAGAACTCCTCCGTCTCTTCGCCGAAACTAACGTATCGCTGCCTGATTACCCGGGTGGCAGGCCTGAGCAGCACAGGAATACGGAAAGAGCACATACTTATAGGGAGTTGCCGATGGAAGATTCCTTTGTTGAAGCAGTTGACGCAACAAATCCAAAAACGGTTAGGATTGGAAATCTGCTTGATCGTTATTACAACTCGGAAGTAAGGATATGTCCCGCGCGGTCTCATCTCGCGGCGCAGCAGAGGCCGGATGACCACAAGAACCTGATGGTGCGGGTCGGAGGGTTCAGTGCCTATTTTGTTGAACTGGACACGCAGCTTCAAAATGAGATTATTGCAAGGACTGAACAATCCTTGAATAATTGATAGATTCATTATTCGTCTGATTGATCAAAGCTATGACACGCGACCCAGGCGGCATTGTTTTTAATATTCAGCATTACTCAATTCACGATGGACCCGGCATACGGACAGTCGTCTTCCTCAAGGGATGTCCGCTGCGTTGTCACTGGTGCTGTAATCCCGAGTCTATCAGCCGCACCCCCGAACTGGCATATCGACAGAATTTGTGCAAAACATGTGGCGAATGCGTCAAAGTCTGCCCCGATCAGGCATTGTCATTCAATCAGGACGGGACAGCACTTGTCATCGACAGACAACGATGTACACACTGCGGAACATGCGCAAAAACATGCATCCATGGCGCTCTGACCATCTACGGCAAACGTATGACTGTTGCCGGGGTGATGGATGATGTGGCAAGGGACACCCCTTTCTACCGTAGGTCAGGCGGCGGTGTGACCTTTTCGGGCGGGGAACCGACGACCCATCCGGCATTTCTTTTCGCCATATTGAGCAGGTGCAGAGAAGCAGGTATTCACACAGCGATTGAGACCAGCGGATATGTGAATGCGCGTCTCTTCCGGCACTTGCTTGAAAAGACTGATCTCGTGCTTTTTGATCTTAAGATGATGGACCCCCGTAGACATTCAGAAGTGACAGGCAGACAGAACCGTCGCATTCTGAACAACGCCCGCCTGGTTGCATCGTCAGATACTGAGGTGCACTTTCGTATGCCTCTTGTGCCTTCAATAAACAACGATAGGGAAAACCTGGAGGCACTCGCAGCCTTTTTGACCAAGATCGGGCGGCCTTCTATCGAACTGATGCCATATCACCAGTTCGGGCGGGGAAAATACGGATTTGTAGGAAGATGTCCGCAAATGGATGAGCGGCCTTCGGCTACACCAAAAGACGCGAATGATACCTGCGATCTTCTGAGAAGCAAGGGGATAGCGTGCAGCGTTTCCATTTGAAAGAAAATAGAAAAATGTGAGGAGGCTCAATCGTGCGGGTGCTTGTGACGGGCGGTGCGGGAAGACTGGGTATGGACGTCTGTAACATGCTGCTAAGCAAAGGCATACGCGAATTTTTCCGGCTTTTACCTTTCACCTTCTACC
Organism: uncultured Syntrophus sp.; assembly: GCA_964472475.1. Classification (GTDB taxonomy): domain Bacteria; phylum Desulfobacterota; class Syntrophorhabdia; order Syntrophorhabdales; family Syntrophorhabdaceae; genus PNOF01. Next base: position 12,287 of record CAYYLU010000047.1, read on the forward strand.
TTTGCTTCAGCAGCCGGTCGATGATAGCGTCGATTGCCTTCTCAACCTCCCATTGAGGGATAAACCCCAGCTCATCTCTGATTGCAGTGGTATTGAACTTATGGGGATTTGTGAAATGGCCCGGCAGCAGGGCAATATCCGCCCCGGGAACACGACTTTTCACATACGCGGCTACTTCAGCCGTCGAACGTATGTCGCCTCCAGCTGTGAACGCCTTCGCTACGGTTGTTCCCGCATCGGCGGCCATCAACAACACCCTGGCTGCATCCTCCACATAGAGCCAGTTGTGTATGTCATCCCCAAAGGGCACTCTGCCGGGCAAACGATGCAGTACCGGTTTAATGAATAGCTCATCATCGACCGTGCGGCCTATTCCGCGAGTACGACCAAGTCCGTAGATGTGAGGGAGTCGTATGGCAAGTGTATCAATGCCGTGAACTGAGGCATAGAAACGACCGCATGACTCGCAGAAGGATTTCGTAGCACCATAAACGGATGAAGGAAAGTGCGGTGCGTCATTGGGAATATATTCTTCAGGATATCTTTCCTGAGGGCCAAACACGGCTATACTGCTTGCATAGACAACTTTCCTCACCTTTGCCATTCGGGCAGCTTCAAAAACATTTATGGTCCCGTCACAATTGACACGTGTTGTCAGCGCAGCATCTCCGCCTCCTATCACCGCGGCGGTATGGATAATCCTTTCTATGCCATGTTCTTCACATATCTGCAGAACCCTGTCCGCTTCAGTAATATCTGCTGAAACGATAGCTATCTTGTCGGCTTTAGCCTTCCCTATCACTTGATTCAATAGATTTACGTCCGGGGATACATCAAGGACGACCGGATCTTCACCACGTTCAAGAAGCAGCCGTGCGACATGTGCGCCTATAAAACCTGTTCCACCCGTAACCAGATATCTCATGCTTTATCCTCTCGTGGAGCCGCCATCAATAACAAACGTGGAGCCGGTTACATATGCCGACTCGTCTGAGGCAAGATAGACACAGATGTATCCGATGTCTTTCGGTGTCCCTTCCTTCTTGAGCAGCCTGGTTGTAAAATCTATTGTGTTGCCCTTTTTCCGTCTCGCAATTATTCCCGGTGTTGTGACGGCACCCGGGCAGACCGCATTCGCCCTGATCTCGTATTCGCCGTACTGAAGCGCTAAAGATTGCGTGAATGCCACAATACCCCCCTTAGACGCTGCATAAGCATAATTCGGCGACCTTCTTACTGCGGCAATTGACGATATATTGATGATAGAACCCCTGCCCGCTTTCATGAGTGCAGGCAGGCAGTGCTTACAGCAAAGGAAGACACCTTTGAGATTGACATTGATTGTACGTTCCCATGCTTCTTCGGACATGTCGCTCAGGAAACGCGGCTCAGCAGCCATTATTCCTGCGTTGTTAACGAGTATGTCAAGCCTCCTGTAGTTTCCTGTCGTGAGCTTTACCAACTCTTCAACATCCGAAGTCCTTGATACATCGCTCTTCGAGAATACCGCTTCGCCCCCGTCGGCTCGAATCAGTTTCACGGTCTCGTCACCACCGGCAACATCTATATCGGCAACAACGACGCCGGCACCCTCTTTCGCGAACAAAAGCGCAATTCCCCGCCCAATTCCCGATCCCGCCCCCGTAACGATCGCAACTTTGTCCTGCAGTCTCCCCATGCTACCTCCTACCGTCTGTTCTTCAAAAAAGCAGAGAAACTCTTCTGAGTAACTTACCTTTTAAGCCCATAAAAACCGATTCACTGTTTTGTCACGCCGGACTTGATCCGGCGTCCAGAAAAAAGGAAATCACTGGATACCTGCCTCCGCAGGTATGACGGAATCGATTGATCTGTACGATATACCAGGTTACTCTCCTGAGAGATCGCCCAAAGGGCGTGTACCGCTAAATTCTATTTCTCGTCTCTCAATGAAAAACCATAATGCACCCGGGTTCTCAACTATCTTGAGTTCTCCGGAACGCATCGATATTGTCTTGTGCTTCTCGACATGTGAGCCGAGACTTTTCTGTGGTGGGACCGCGATCAGACCGGTTCTCACTGTCTGCGTGACGGAACAAGTTGCAGAACCGGGCACAGACGGCCGGTGGTGCGATAACCTTCATGCTTTGCGCGGTAGCACACCAAATTCTTCGAGAAACGCTTTTGTTCCTTCCGTTGTCTCCCTATCAGACAATCTGCTGTTCCGTCCTCGCAATAATCTGGTCCTGAAGCAGTGGGTCGAGTTCTATAAAGTAGGCGCTGAAGCCGCCCACTCTGACAATAAGGTCCTTGTGCTTCTCCGGAGTTTCCTTTGCATCTCTGTAGACTGCGCTGTCCTGCATATTCCACTGGACCTGATACCCATTGTAATCAATGAAATATGTTTCGATGAGATCGACCAATCTGTTCATCTGTTCGCGGTTCGCGAGAAGGCTTACCGGTATCTTCTGGTTCAAAACAGCAGAACGGTTCGTATTGAAATTGAGCGCTTTTGCCACAGAACGCAACGTGACGGTAGGTCCGGCCGCATCACATCCGGCACACGGTGATATGCCGCCATCTGCCAAAGGCATTCCAGCCCTTCGACCATTGGGAAGAGCACCGACTACCTGGCCCTGGGCCATGTGAAGGGCACCTCCCACACGGGTGTCACGTTTGAAAAAACCATAGGGACCTTTTCGCGATGAGTTGAAAGCCGCCGTGGAGTCGTTTAGACGGCGGTAGATTTCTTCAGGCGCGCCGGTGTCATTACCAAACTTGGGCGCATTCGCCAATATCCGGCGCGTAGTTTCTCCCTTTTTGCCTTCGAAATTTCCGGCACATGCAGCGATGATATCATCGACAGTAAGCTTATGTTGCCTGTACACGAGCTCGTCTATAGCTGCCAGCGAATCGGCCACATCAGCGTACACTTTGTTCATAATGTCCGAGGTAAACCGGTTATATCTGCTCCCTCCTTCATGCACATCCAATCCTTTCGATATAGTATCGGCAGTCAGAGCCGACACAAACGGCTGACTGTAGAGTTGCATCTGAACCAATTCACCAAGGTTGAAAGCCCGCATGAGAATGTCGCAGACGTATTCCCACTGTTTTTGAAAAGCGTTCAACCAATCGTCGAGAGAATTGAACGTCCGGGGATCTCCCGTCTGAATACCTACCAATTTTTTGGCCGTCGGATCGTAACCGTTATACATCACAAGCTCGAGTATTTTGGCCCCGTTATAGAACTGATGAACATTTCCGTATACGGTTCCGTAAGGATACGGATGAGAACATCCGCGCAATACGTAATCGCGTGCATCCTCGAGAGACGCGCCATCCTGAATCAGTCCGGGAATAATCTGCTCATCATTGTGGAAGGCCGGCTCAGAGCCGACACGGGTGTTCGTCCATACCGCCTTTAACATGACCTCACGATTGATGGACTTGTGCCACCGAAGATACAGGGGAAGGTCCATGTTCATCTCACCCGCAACATGCAGTATCAGATAAGTCAATTCATTGCACGCGTCCCTGCCATCGCGGTCGACACCTCCAAGAATCGCACGGGACTGCACGTATCCTGCCCCGGACGTCTTAACGAGACCAGGCGGGATACGGTCAGTTGCACAGATCTTTACCCAGAAAGCTGCAAACAGCTCCGCAGACTCTTCGCGGGTCAGTCTGCCTTCTTCGATGTCGGATCTGTATAGCGGAAGCAGGTACTGGTCCAGGCGATCAAGGGAAGCGCCCGCACCGCTTCCGTCTTCGAAATACAGACACAGGTGAATAAACCGGACAGCCTGCAGCGCTTCCCGGAAGGTCCTTGGAGGATTTTCCGGGACATGGTCGCATACGTCAGCAATTTCCTCGAGTTCACGTTTCCTCAGCACATTCTTTTCTGATGCCGCCATTCTTTCCGCCAGTGCCGCATAACGACGGGCGAGATTAATGGCTGCCTCGCAGCATATTCTCGCTGCTTTGAGAAACTGAGATTTTCTTCCATCTTCAGGGGAAGTGTAGGTAAGTGTAGAGAGTTCTCCGTCTATTTCCGCAATCACGCCTGCGAGTCCTATGCGCATTACTTTCTCGTAATCCGCATCCGGAGCAAAATTGGTAAAAGTTGCGTACGACTTCATGAACGCGTACGCGACATCGTCATATTCAGCGAAATGTTCACGGATGGTCTTGAGCGTAACTTCCCCGGGACTCTTGTCTTTCCAGTAAGCTGTATCCTCAACAACGGTTTTTAGATCATCGTCGGACAGTATCCCGTGGGACTGTTCGGCGCGCATTCTTCGGTCACCATTTTCAATTTCGAGACCGACGATGGAATTGAAATCAAGCTGCAGGCCGACACCCCTGAATTGCGGTGTCTGAGAGCCGACAATGAGTTCGTGATCGAAGATGGATATATCAATATCGCTGCAAATGCGGGAGAATAGCTTCGCACGCCTGACGTGAAGCGGTTCTCCCTCCGTTTCCTTCCATGAAAGCGTTGCAAGATGCGACCTCTGCGCATCTATCTTTATGGGGCTGTTGTAGAATAGATCCCGCAGGGCTTCTATGCGTTCCGTTTTTACGTGTATTCGATCAATTGCTTCTTTGTAATCCAGTCCGTTAATTGCGCTTTCGTTTACATCCCTTTCGTGGAGCATAACGACTCCTCTGTACTACACCGATGCTAAGAACTGCAAACGCCCCGGAGATCTTCGGCGTTCTGCAGTTGTCTGCCGTCTACTTATTATCAATCCATGCGTCTTCCGGTGTCCACCACCCCGGGTTCGGGTTTCCATAAAGCCCGTGGTCGTGTATTATGTTTCTGCTCACCGCTGCATCCGGCATCGTCGAAAACACGATCAGAAGGGCATGTTTTTCTGTCAGCAACTTCATCGCTTCCTTCGTTGCTTCTACTTTCTTACTACTCGGAGCAGTAACAGCATTCTTTACAGCCTTCAGGTAATCGTCCGGATAGAGCATGGCGGCATATGACCCCGTATTCCCGTATCTGGTTGCGAGCACTGCAGCAATATCGGGATTCGGCGACACGCCTGCCCACATAAGACCTTCCCATTTACCTCCCTGTATTGCAAGTTGGTTCCACCGGGCACGCTGAATGGGATCGAGCTGTGCATCAATCCCCACAGCCTGAAGATAACCCTGAACAGCCGTCATCAGTTTGTCGTTTTCCGCTCCAGTCGAGATGAGATAGGAGAGTTTTGTCTTGAATCCAGTCGGATAACCCGCTTCCTTGAGGAGTTGCTTCGCTTTTGCGGGGTTGTAGGGATAACCCTTAAGAGTGGGATTGTAAGCCCAGTGCCCCTTGTAGATCCACTGATTCGCCGGTTCGGCTTCGCCATTGAAGATCGATTCCGCTATTGCCTTCGTGTTGATTGCGTGCTGCGCAGCCTGACGGACCTTCAGTTTTGCAAACGGCGAATTCGGATTTGCCGAATCAGGAGCCATGCAAAGCACGCCTGAGGGAGGTGGCCGGCGTGCAACGACAAACCCTTCTTTGGCAAGAGCGCCCATGTCTTTAGCCGCTATGCTCAACGCTACGTCGGTTTCTCCTTTTTTGAAACTCATCTCGCGCGTAAGCGGATCGGGTATGATGTTCCATTCGATACCGAAAAGGTACGGCTTTCCTGTCTGCCAGTATTTGTCAAACCTTTTGTAGACCGTCTTAACATCTTTTTCCCAGCTTACGAACTGAAAGGGTCCAGTACCAACCGGGTTCTTGGCCGCCCATTGTTCACCATTTTTCTTGAAAGCAGTTGGGGAAATCATTAAGCCCAGCGACTGTGCGAGGTTACCGATAACCGTATTGTCCCAGTCAGTAAGGTTGATACGTACCGAGTAAGGGTCAACCAGATCGACAGATTGTATCTTCTCCGTCCCCGCCGCCTTTGCGCTCTTGCTCAGGTCCAGATTCCATTTTACGGCCTCACCGTTAAAATCCGTATCATCATGGAACTTGACGCCCTTTCTGATCGTCAGAGTAATGGTTTTTGAAGAGATGTTTTCTTTGTACCCTGTGGCAAGCCATGGCATCGGTTTACCGGATACATCGTTTCGGAAAAGCGGCTCAAGAGCGGGAGCAGCCTGTCTCATACTGACAACAGGGAACAACTTAGGCGGATAGCCGATGGAAGATCCGTCCTGGTTTTCCGCGATCTTCAGTATTCCACCATACTTTGGCTTCAGCTTTGGTGCTTTCGTCTCTGCGGCAAACACGAAACTACTAACAAACAGTGTAGAAAAAATGCAGATCAGTGCCGCCGATCCAAGACTTATTCCCTGGCGGTATTTCATATTCTCCTCCCCGGCATAATTGTATTCTGCAGCATATGTAACAGTCGGTGCCGATTATTTAGAACAATTCTAATCAATATACAGGGTACTGTCAACATGAAAGTTGTCTCCGTTCGTGCTTTCGCCGGGCAGATTAAAAC
>CAYYLU010000048.1:0-18639 GCA_964472475.1 uncultured Syntrophus sp.
AGTTAACAAGGGCCCCTCACTCGAGGGGCCTATCTGTTCTCCATCTCCTGACATTATTCCCGGTTCGGATCGGAGTACTTTGAAACCCGTCCACCCTCACAACAAACTTCCTGTTCCTGCGGTCTTCAGCTCTCCGCTGTCGGTTCTCCTCTTTTGCAACGGTGAAATGCTTTGCGATTTACGACCATAAAACTACCGATATAATCGAAACGCCTGTTAACCGTAGGAGAAGAAAGGTTGACATTGGACAAAAAGGTGCTATCCTCAGTAAGAGAGGGCATACAACAAAAACCTAAACTCCTAAACCAAATCCTATCCCGATAGCACGTTTTTAGCATTCTCCCTTCAGTAGTTCCTACACCCACAAACCCATATTGAGCCGAACCCTTTATTGGCTAAGGCTACAGCCTTATGACACCGGAGGGAAGAGAAGCTCCTAACAGGTGTTTATGGTCGTTCGCCCACGTCCGTGACCAGTTGTGTCACGAGCGGCAGGGTGTGGGGGGGTAGTTCGTTCAATTTCCAAATACTGGGAGGTCTCTATGATCAACGGAATATCAGAGAAACGTGGAAAAATGTCTCTCGATGCCCTTAGTTATGTGGGCATCATTATTTTCATCACTGTGAACCTAATGCTCGCACTAATGGGTGGTGTCATCTTCACACAGTTTTATCGCATTTACGAAATCGTAAGAGGTATCCCATAGCAGGGTTGATTTGATACAACAGGTATTCAGTCGTGCCTCTCAGAAGCAAAAGCCTGAGCCCGCTGTAGCAGGTGTTGCGTTGTCGTGACATACCTGTGATTTACGAAAAGACTTCCGATAGGATTTCATGGTAATATTGAAGCCGGCAGCCGGTTGGGTTGCGAGCCTGGAATTCAAAAGAGAAGCTTTATGCGCACAGGTAACAAGCGGTGATATCCAGAGAAAAACTCGATTCCATACCGCTCTTTCATGGAATATCCGCTAAGGCTGCCATAGACATCCGCGATCACTTGCCCGTAAGAACATTTGTACCGGGAGGATACGTCTTTTTCCGGGGCGAGCCGGGGAATTCCATGTTTATCCTCCTCAAGGGCAAAGTCATCGTCACGCTCACCAATGACGAGGGCCATGAATACACTATAGCAACCTTGCGCCGGGGCAGTTTTTTTGGCGAACTGGCTCTGATTGCGGGTGAACCGCGATCTGCTCACATCAAAGTCATTGATCCCACAGTTGTAGCTGAAATAGATCAGAAAGCGTATGCAGATCTGACTCGGTCCTTCCCGGAGTTCGATTCCAGGCTGATGCAGGTCATGAGGAAACGTGTAGCTAAATCCAGAGTGCAATGGCAGGGTGAACGAGTCAAGTCGGTAAAAGGCGTCTCGCGCAGTCTCCTCCCTGTGCGTAACCCGGTCTATGAGGAATGCCTCCCCGGAAAGACGGAGTGGACCAAAAACTTAAACCAGTCCGTTGAGGAGATAGGTCCGACCGATGCTAACGTGCTTATTTCTGGAGAATCAGGAACGGAAAGATTCTTTGTAGCACGGCTCATCGTTTCCAGAAGCAGGTTGAACTACGGCCCGCTCATTACCCTGAACTGTTCAACGCCTCCCAAGGTACACAGAGAGAACGCAGTGTCAGCTTTAGAAGACTCGCAGGAATCAGCCATGTTCGGTCATGAAGCAGGAAGTACAGCCTATGCATTAGGACTAAGAAGAGGATACCTGGATATAGCAGATGCAGGAACGCTCGTGCTCGACCACGTTGAAGATCTGGTTCCAAAGGTACAGATACGCCTTCTGGAATATCTTCGTTCATCTCGTTTCCGCCGGATAGGAGGCGTTGAGCAGCTGACGAGGAAAGTCCGCATAATTGCAACGACAACCGGCGATCTGGATGAAATGGTCAAGGATGGAAGGTTTGATAAGGAATTGCTGCAGCTGCTCAGGGAAAGAACGGTTACGATTCTGCCTTTGCGTCAAAGAAGAGAGGACATTCCCGCTTTAACTCAGGAATTTCTCATGCGCTACAGACGTCGAAACCAGGAGGTTGGCAAATTCTCAGCGGGTGCAATGGACGTTTTGCTGCACCACAATTGGCCTCTCAATTTCGTCGAGTTGAGCAGGGTAATCAGCCAGGCTATATCTGTTTCTCAAGGCCGAACGATGGAGGAAGAACACATATTTTTCGACATAAGATCATCATTTCAGCCATCGGGCGGAATCAATCTTTTGCGAAACAGGTGGGTCAGTGCGCTCCTGCGGAACCGGCTCATTCCCGGCGTATTTAAGTACTTCACGGTACCGTTTTTTCTTCTTCTGATATACTACACACTGTTTGGTCCCCGAGAACACAATTTGGGAAATGTAATTGCCTGGTCACTGCTCTGGCCCTTTCTCCTGCTTTCAGTGCTCGTAAGCGCAAGAAGTTTTTGCGCTTACTGCCCGATATCTGCTCTGAGCGACATATTCGCAATCGGCAGAAGAACATTTGTCTCCTTACCCGGCTTCATGAAGAAATACGGGATATGGATCGGCATCGCGGTGTATGTTTCCGTCTTCTGGATTGAGCATGTGACGGAGGCGTTCATCAATACCCGTGTCACCGGGATGGTATTTGTTGCCATATCAGGCGGCGCAGTTCTGACAACACTGTTCTTCGGAAAGAGGATTTGGTGCATCCACATATGTCCGCTCGGAAGTATGCTTGGCAGCCTTGCAGCGCTCTCGATCCTGGAATTAAGGGCAAACGGCACGGTGTGCGTATGGCAATGCGAAAATCGCCCATGTCTCAGAGAAAACAACTGCCCGATGGAGCTTCACCCGTCATCTGAACGCACAAGACATGATTGTGTACTTTGCCTCAATTGCGTGAGAAAGTGCAAACAGAAATCAGTGCATCTCGATCTATTGAGGCCTCACGAACGTGTGTTGGCCATGAACTCGTGGGACCTGCCACGCACGGTTTTTGTAATGCTCCTTATCGGCTCCGTTATAAGCGCACAATCACTTAAATGGCTGAACCACCACGAGGAGGCCACTGCGTCTTTAAATCTCCTCGAATCCCTTTTCCATACGCATTATACGTATTTTGCAGCCGGTGTAAGTCTGGCAGCGGGTTATGCAGCAGTTGTATTCCTGTTATCTCGAATGAAACAGCTAGCCGATTGGCTCAGAAATTTTGTTATTGCCGGCAGCGCCTACCTGCCACTGGCATTCATCGGCCTTTTTAATTTCTACTTCGGCCAGTTTATTCTTCAGGCCAATGATATCCTTCCATTATCAGCCAGGCTCCTGGGTATTGATCGCATCGTTCACCTGCAGCAGCCTGGCGTGATCAAGACCGTTCTTCCATTTCTTCCTCCTGTTCTTACAATAGTGAGCGGCATACTTTCCATATATCTGTTGAGGAAGCTCCACGATCAACATCGTTTTGTTTCTAGCTTTTATATGCGTCATCAGCTGCTTATTCTTGTGACATCAGTCGTGTTTCTCCTCCTTCTGTAACGGACTCGTACTCTTATTTCTGGATGGATACAAGAACCGAGCTTTTGAACATTGCCTATAACCCGTTGAATTCACTTACTTAAGAGAACTCATTCCATCAAACCATACGGTGTGATTCTGGCTGAAAGGAGTGGCCGCGAGCTTTATGTTGCTGATTTTGCGTGATTATCCTTGCAAAAATGTGCTAGGAAGGTTATATTTTGTTCCGTTTACGGGTCATATATACAATTAAATCAATATTTAAAGAATTTTTCTGATAAATGAGGTGATTTGATGGGCAGTGTAATGAAGTGGAGAAAGAAGAAAATCCGGAAGCACAAATATCGTAAACTACGCAAGAGAACGAGACATCAGCGGAGAAAGTAAAGAGCGCATAGTCCTCATATTTTCTTTATCCATATTGCCCATCTTTGGAGTTTCCATAACACCTTCAAGATGGGCAAATCGTTTATCCGTTACAAGAGACCTGAAGAAATCGACACCGATTTCTCCCTTACCGATATGCCAGTGCCGGTCTGTATGACTGCCTACCGGCGTTCTGGAATCATTCAGGTGAAAAAATCCTATCTTCCCCTTACCGAGCTTCTTCTTGATGTCTCTGATGAAGTCATCCCATATCTTTCTGTTTCTGATATCATACCCGGCCTCGAACAAGTGGGCTGTATCAATGCAGAGACCAATATTCTTCTTTCTCTCGACCTGTTCGTAAATGGCGGCAAAATCATCCGGCGTTTTGCCGATTCCGGACCCCTGTCCCGCTGAATTCTCAAGCAGCAGCTTCACATCGTATCTTTCGAGTACATAATTGATTGCAGTAGAAATCATGCGGATACCGGTTTGTCGGTCTTCTCTGGAACCGGGATGGATCACGATACGGCCTAGGCCCAATCTCTCGCACAGTTCAATTTCGTGAACAAATCCCTTCAGATTCTTTTCATCCTGATCGATCCGTGCTATGTTGGGCAGATACGACAGATGCCCGCAGACGCCTACCTTCTTTTTTAACCTGTTAAAAGAGGCAAGGTCCTCATCCCTCCACGTCTTCTTCGCCCACGATCGCGGGTTCTTCAGAAAGATCTGGACAACCTCACACCCCAGCTTTTGAGCCTGCTCAAGGGTACTGTCAAAACCCTTTCCTACAGACATATGAAAACCGATTTTCAAAGTGTACCGCCTTTGCGCGTAATCATTGATGAACATTACCTCGTCATAATTGTAAGACAAACACGCCAAAAAGGCTTGCAAATAAAACTTTAAAGATGCAAAATGGTATGTATGGAAAAAGAACTGCTCGGCATTATCGTTGGAGGAGGACCAGCCCCCGGTATCAATGGTGTTATCAGTTCAGCGACGATAGAAGCTATAAATTCCGGAATAGGCGTAGTAGGCATCATAGGAGGCTTCAAAGGCCTTTTTGAAGGAACAAGCAGGATCGTTCCTTTGACGATCGATGATGTCTCGAGAATGCACGCGACAGGTGGTTCAATACTACGCACGTCCCGCGATGCTCCTGACAATGCGAAGGCAAAGTTTCCTACACTGATGCAGACACTGAAAAGCAGTGGTATCAAGTATCTTATTACTATTGGAGGAGATGGTACCCTCTTTATGGCTAATTGGATCGAACGCGAAGCACGAGGTTCCATCAGTGTGGTTCATACGCCGAAAACTATCGATAACGACATACCCCTGCCCGGCGGGTTTTCAACCTTTGGCTATCAGACTGCCCGACACGTCGGCGTCTACATTGTAAATAACCTCATGGAAGACGCCCGCACCATGGGGCGTTGGTATTTCATAACAACGATGGGGCGACATGCAGGGCATCTGGCGCTTGGTATGGGAAAAGCGGCCGGAGCGACGATATCGCTCATTCCGGAAGAATATCCTGAGAAAAACCTGTCATTCAAAAAAGTTGCCGACACATTAACGGGATCAATCCTCAAGAGAATTGCGATGGGCAGAGATTATGGCGTTGCCATTCTCGCTGAAGGCATTTCAGAGAAATTCGATCTGGAAGAGCTGAGACAATACGAAGAGATAGAGAGAAATGAAGCGGGCGAACTGCGGCTATCCGAAATCCAGTTGGGCAGGTTGCTGAGGAACTTCGTCAACAAGACGCTTGAATCGATGGGCATAGAAATAGGGATAATGGATAAGAACGTGGGATACGAACTTCGGGCGGCCAATCCCATACCATTCGACGTCGAGTATACCCGCAACCTCGGATACGGAGCAGTGAGATACCTCCTGAAGGGAGGAACGGGTTCAGTCATTACCGTTTACGAAAACAGCATCAGACCTGTTTCCTTTGTGGAAATGATAGACTACAGGACAGGAAGGACCAAGATACGAAAACTCGATATCACTTCAGAAACATATGAGGTGGCCAGAAATTATATGATTCGGCTCGAACAAGAGGACTTTGAAGGGGAACATCTGAGCAAACTTGCAAGCGTTGCCAGGATGGAGCCTGAACAATTCAGGTCCCGTTTCGAATACATACTCAACGAATAAATTGCGGCAAGTGCAGGGGTCCCGGGTCGTGTGTCAGGGCTCCGGTGCTGCAAGCAGCAGGCCCTCAATCCCTGTCACTCGGAAGATGATCTCTTAAATGGAATGAAGAATATCTTCACACTCTTACTGTTCATTCCGAAAAGTCCCGAAAGCAGCTCAAAGCCACTTCCTTCGTGGTTCTTACTCAATGAAAACAAAAACGCGAATCGCGTATTCCAGTCAGTGCCCCTTCGTTCATAGGTGTACATGCCATAGAGTATGTTCAGCATACGACTATCTTCGGATTTCTTCTGTTCATACAGCGTGAGGACAGGCTTGATGAACCTGTTTATTCCGGTTTCTCTCAACGGCACCACTGAAGGAAACAGGAAACTGGCTTGCCGTTTGTTGCTTTCGTATTCGAATAACGGCCACACATTAAAGAACACTCCCCTGTCATCTTCCACGTATCTGTTCATAACCAGGATACTCTTTTGTGAAAAACGCTGATCTCGCACGTACGACTCTGATTGCGTATAGAGTGGCCATAAAAAATAGGAACTTTTATCCTGAGGCGCCTTTGCAGTTGAAACAAATGGAAAAATTGTAAACCTGTCTACATCCCTGCCCGTGGTTCTCGAAAAAAAAGGCCAGGGGATATTCCATGTCTCAGTCTCGCCGCTTTTCGAGTGTGTGAAGAAGGGCCACAGTACGGATTCATATTCAGTGTTTTTTGATGTGGAACGCAGAAAAAAGGGTATGGCAAAAAACGAGCGCGTCGGATCATCCGTGTCGAGGTTCTTGTCATCCAGATGGAATATCGGCCACGCGAAAAACCGTTGTTGACGTACGTTCGGCCGCTCATGATTTCCATAGAAAGGCCATACCTTGAACCCCCTGTCTGTCCCTCCATAAACTGAAAAGAAAGGCCACAGGATATTTTTCTTTGTCGCCCCCTCGTTTTCGGTATAACTGTAAAGCGGCCACAGAAAGAACCCCATTTCATCTTTCGCGTATCTGTCGTACAGTTTTCCATAAAACGGGAAAAAGCCTCCGTAGCGTCCTTTGGGCGATTTGCCTCCAAAGAACAGCAGGAATGACGTGTCACTCTCTGTTTCGTCATTGTTCGACATGTAGACGGGGACCAGATAAGACCTTTCATGAGTGACCTTCCCGAGGGGGAAGAGATAATGATAGATTCCCCCTTCCTCTGAGTCATAGGAAAACAAAGAGGGTCTGATCGTAAGGTGCTTCTCTTCATTCTTGTTATCGTATGAGATAAGCGGACCCAGGAATCTCTTCTCTCCCTCCAGTTCCCATGACACGGGCCAGAATGCAAGCAAAGTCGAAGGAAGCAGCAGAAGGAAGAATAGAAAACCTGGAAAACTGCGTGTGCACGAGAGCATCGCTTGTTTCCACATCCGTGAGAAATGTGTACGTGGATTGCACATCAAAAGAAAGCGCCGAAAATTGTACTCAGGATCGTGACAGGCGTTTGTTCCTGTATACCCTCGGCTGCTTTCTGTACCTTCTTCAAAGTCTTCTCAGCCTCACCCATAAGGCTGTCGTCTTTCGCCAGTTTGCCGAGCGTCCCCTCACCCTTCTTTATTCCGTCCGTGATGTCTGTAATGTTTCCGATCGCCGTTTTTGCCTGTTCGTACAATGCATCATCTTTCGCGAGTTTACCCAACGTTCCTTTTCCCTGCTCCAGGTCCTGAGATACGGACTTCAACGAAGCAACGACATCCTTTGCGTCCGTGTACAGAGTTTCGTCTTTGACCAGTTTTCCTATTGTTCCTTTACCGTTCTCAATATCACGTGATATTGTTTCGAAGTTTGTCACTATTTTTCCTATGTTCGCTTTGTTGTTCGCAACGAGATCCTTAAAATCGCCACTGACCACTTCAATGTTTTTCAGGCTTTTCTGAATGTTTGCTTTCCCTTCTACCCCGACTATGTTTTTAAAACTGTCTATGGTGTCACCAAACCCCTTGGCAGCCGTGCTTACCTGCGCAAGGATATCATCAAGTCCGGGGCTTACGGTGACATTACTGATTCGATCGCCGTTTGCAAGATGTGTCTGTAATTTGCCGGGAATGACCTCGATGTACTTGTCGCCCAGCGTGCCCTGGGTTTTTACAGCGGCTGTGCTATCGGCAGGTATTTTGATATGATCCGCGATCATCAGCTTCAGCAGTGCCTTGTACCCGTTCAGTTGTATGCTTTTCACCCTTCCGACCTGGACACCCGCTATATGTACAGGTGATTTCTCGTCAAGACCATTGGCATTATCGATCTCGGCGGTCAGTTCATATCCCTTGTGGTTGAACGCACCGAACTTACCGATCCGGAAGGACATATAGAACAGCATTACGATACCGACGAGTACCAGAATGCCCACCAGCAACTCAGACGATATTCTCTTCTTTTCCATCTCTGCCTCCTGTGAATCCTGGTATCTGTGTTGCTCTCAAGAATTCGCGCGTAACCTGATGTTCGCTCTTCTTTATTTCGGCGGGTGTTCCATAGTCGACAATCTTGCCTTCTGAAAGCATTGCGACTCTATCGGCAATTCTGAACATCCCTAAAATATCATGGCTTATGACAACATACGTTTTTCTGATATTTTTTTGCGTTTCTTTGATCAGATCGAGTATAGAAAGGGAGATTACCGGATCGAGCGCGCTGGTCGGTTCATCAAACAGAACGATCTCAGGGTCAAGAATAAGCGCTCTTGCCAATCCCACTCTTTTCTTCATACCACCTGAGATCTCACTTGGCATCTTTTTACCATAATCAAAGAGTCCGACACCTTTGAGGTCTTCATCAACGGCCCGCCTGATTTCTATTTCAGTCATGTGTCGGTGTTCCCGCAGCGGGAAAGCAACATTATCGAACACGTTCATTGAGTCGAACAGTGCCGCTTCTTGAAACAGCATGCCGAAAGATTTTCTAACTTCATTCAGAGTGCTTTCATTCAAATGAGTTATTTCAGTTCCGTTTACCCATATCTCACCGCTGTCCGGCTTTAGCAGACCTATAATATGCTTCAGGAGAACGCTTTTCCCGCCACCGCTATTTCCAATGATGACAGTGATTTTTCCTTTTTCTATTTCAAGGTTAATTCCATCCAGAACTTTTTGAGTACCAAAGCTCTTTTGAACATCAATCATCCGAATAATTATCTCTTCCATATCAGAACATGAGTGAAGTGAGTACGTAATCCGAAATCAATATGGTGACGCTCGAAAGCACCACCGCCTCTGTTGTTGCCCTTCCTACTCCTTCCGCGCCGCCTCTCGTATTGAAACCCTTGTAACATGATATTACGCTGAGGATAAGTCCGAACACCGCTGCCTTTACGAGACCGTTATAGACATCCGTGAGATCCACACC
The DNA here is from genome assembly GCA_964472475.1 of uncultured Syntrophus sp. Taxonomy (GTDB): domain Bacteria; phylum Desulfobacterota; class Syntrophorhabdia; order Syntrophorhabdales; family Syntrophorhabdaceae; genus PNOF01. The sequence goes on from CAYYLU010000048.1 coordinate 9,386, forward strand.
TTTGTCGATCCTGTTCAGGAACGCGCCTTCATTGATACCAAGGACTTTCACGCCGACGATATATCCTCCAACTACACCGACAAAGTCGGAAATAATCGTCAGGACGGGAAGCATCAGGACGGATGCCACAACGCGCGGCGCGACAAGATACTTTACCGGATTTACCGCCATGACAGTCAATGCATCAATTTGTTCAGTTACCCGCATCGTACCTATCTCCGCCGCCATGGCGGAACCTGCCCTTCCCGCTACCATGAGACTCGTCAGAACGGGTCCGAGTTCTCTCGTCATGCTCAGAGTAACAATGACACCGACCAGAGCATCGGCTCCAAATTTATTGAACCCATACGATGATTGAAGCGCCAGCACCATTCCGGTGAAGGTACCCGAAATCAGTACGACGGACAATGAACGAACACCAATGAATTCCATTTGTTTGAAAAGGTGATCGAACCTGTACGGCTTTTTGAAACTCAGGGCGATGCTTTGCCCGAGCATCGTTCCTATACCGCCGGCAAGCAAAGCTACGCGAATCGCTGCCGTCCCAATTCTATCTGTAATTGATCTAAACATACAATCTCGGCACTCTTTTTGATATCTTGCAGAGGATCTCATATGGAATCGTTCCTGCTAATTCGGCGAGATCGTCAGCTCTTATCGTATGCGAACCTCCCTGACCAATAAGGATCACTTCATCGCCGACATCGCAGTGGTCAAGTCCGGAGATATCCACAAGAAACCAATCCATACATATAGTGCCAACAATAAAGCATTTACGGTCATTAATCAATACAAATCCCTTGTTTGAAAGTGCCCTTGGATATCCGTCTGCATAGCCAACCGGCACATAAGCCACCCTCGTTGGCTTTTCTGTTGTATAGGTTCTTCCATAGCTTAATGGAGTACCGGTGGGAAATTCCCTTATAAGGGCAACTCTGCTCGCAAATTTCATAACCTGTTTCAACTGAAGCTGGTCAGCAAGGCTCTGATCGGAGTACGAGCCGTACAGGTGTATTCCGGTCCGCACCATGTCGAAATGTGCCTCCGGGTATTGTACAACAGCACCGCTGTTCGCCATATGCAAAATCGGCGGAGTTATGCCCGCTGATGCCAATACGTCTCTTGCCTGCCGGAAACGCCTGATTTGTTCCTGGCCGTATGCGTCACGTATCTCAGACGACGCAAAGTGACTCATCAGACCTTCACAAACAATGTTTTTCGCTGAAAGAAGAAGTCTGGCAACCTCGGGTAATTCGTCGATATCAAAACCAAGTCTACCCATCCCGGTATCCACTTTTATGTGTACATTCAAATGTTGATCGAAGGATGGACCGGCATGTACAATTCTCTTCAATTGCTGCATATCATAGACAACAAGACTCATACTGTATGCCACAGCTTTTCCCGGGTCTTCCCAGGGTAGGACACCACTCATCACAAGAATTGGCAGCTGAATATCACTTTTTCTGAGCTCTATTCCTTCCTTGATATGGGCAACGCCGAGATAGTCTATTCCCAGGCTCTGCAATAAGCGGGAGACTCTGACGCTGCCGTGTCCATAAGCCCGCGCCTTCACCACACAGAGTGTCTTTACTCCGCTCGTGAGGAATGACTGGATGCTTCGCAAATTTTCTTCAAGCCACGCGAGGTGAATATATGCTTTCGCTCTTTCGTTATCTATTCTCATTATACCTATCCATTACCTCTTGAGTCTGGCCGAGACATTCTCGAACGCCTCAAGCGTTCGGTCAATCACATCGTCATCGTGGGCCAATGTCAAAAAAGCAGCCTCAAACTGACTTGGGGCAAAGAAGACACCCTCGCCCAGCATCGCCCTGAAATACTTCGCGTATATTTTCCTATCGGATAAATCAGCACTGACACAATCTGTTACCGGCTGACGGCTGAAGAAGCCTGTAAACATGGCTGTTGCATTGTTGATCGTATAAAAGATGTCGTGTTTCTTCGCAATAGCACTCATCCCATTCCTCAGCTTCTCACCTCTATCGCGAAAAAGATCGTACACATGACCGTTCTGTTTCAAGTACCCGAGCACGTATGTGCCTGCTCTGGTAGCCACAGGATTCCCGGAGAGTGTCCCTGCCTGGTATACCGGGCCCAGAGGCGCGAGCTGCTCCATAATCTCTCTTTTCCCCCCGAATGCCCCTATCGGAAAGCCTCCTCCTATGATTTTACCGAGACAGGTCAGATCCGGCTTGATATTGTATAGGGATTGGGCGCCGCCGTATGAGACACGAAATCCGGTCATTACCTCGTCAAAGATAAGGAGTATCCCCTTCGCAGTGCACAGTTCCCGGATATGTTCCAGAAACTGTTTATCGGGTAAAATAACGCCCATATTCCCCATAATGGGCTCAAGAATGATACAGGCAATATCGTCGAATTTCTTTATGATCTTCTCAATGGAGTCGAAGTGGTTGAACTCCGCTACGTATGTATGTTTCGCAAGGTCAGCAGGTATTCCTTTGCTGTCCGGTATTCCATACGTCGCAAGGCCTGACCCCGCTTTAACAAGAAGACTGTCAACGTGCCCGTGGTAGCAACCCCGGAATTTGATGACACCATTCCTTCCTGTAAAACCACGAGCAAGTCTGATCGCACTCATGGTCGCTTCTGTGCCTGAGTTAACAAGTCGTACACGCTGCATCGAAGGAAACGCTTCACGGATGAGTTGTGTGAGCTCTATTTCATAAGCGTGGCAGGTGCCGAAACTCGTGCCGTCCTCAACTGCATCACACACGCACTGGTTTAAGCCTTCATCTGCATGACCCAGAATGGAGGCACCCCAGGAAGCAACATAGTCTATGTAGTGATTTCCATCAGTATCAAACAGGTATGCCCCTTTGGCCTTTTTCACGTAGAATGGTTCACACCCTACAGAACGGAATGCCCGGACGGGGCTGTTTACTCCCGCCGGCATTAGTTTTTGCGCCGTTTCGTACAGTCTCTTGGAATTTTGATTATTCATCGTATTGAGAAGGAAGTCTTCTTGAACTCCCGCTTTGTAAAGAATACTTCATAGTCTTTCATGCCTGTTGCTGCCGAAATATCTTCGACAGTCTTCAGGCAGTCTTCTCTCTGCCTGCCGTGAATCATCGTATACATGTTGTATTTCCAGTAATCGCCTGTCCCGCGTTCATAACAGTGACTTACCCCTTCAAAAGACGCCATAATGGCACCGGTGCGATCCACGTCCTTCTGAGGGACCTTCCAGACCACCATCGCATTATGTGTGTAACCGGCCTTATGATGTTGGAGTACCGCACCGACTCTGCGGATAACACCTCGCGCTCTCAAGTCCCGGAGGTCACAGATCAGGTCATCCTCCGTCATTCCCAATGAAGCAGCGATATCCTCGTAGGGTCTTTCGGTCGTCGGGAAATCAGACGGCAGTTTTTCGAGGACGTTATTCATAAAGTTATTTTTACATATACCTCCATATCATTTCAAATAAATTCAATGCGTTCATGATTTGTTGCAGGTGCACGAAAAAACCCTTTACTTTCAGATATGGAACATGTTGTAAATAGTGGTCCCGAGAGGGCCTGCTTTACAGCGTTTTTAACAACTTAGCCACCACAGGGGAGTGATATCATGGTGAAACCCGCAACAAGAGTCGAAAAAATCCCACCGTATCTTTTCGCAAGGATCGATAAGAAGAAAACCGAGGCGCGCGCCAGAGGGATTGACCTCATAGACTTCGGTATCGGAGATCCCGATATCCCGACACCTCAGAACATAATAGATGTAATGAACAAGGCTGTGGGCGATCCCAAGAATCATCAGTATCCCAGTTACGAAGGCATGCCGGCGTTCAGGGAGACTGTCGCTGGCTGGTACAGTAAACGTTTCGGTGCAACGCTTGATCCGGCAACCGAGGTGGTTACGCTCATCGGTTCGAAAGAAGGCATTGCACACATACCATGGGCGTATGTGGAATCCGGTGATTATACCCTCGTCCCTTCGCCCGGATATCCCGTATACAAGATCGCCACGGTATTTGCGGGTGGCACTCCTTATATGATGGACCTCACGGAAGAGAATTCGTTTCTCCCTGAGTTCGATAAAATTCCGGAAGACGTCTGCAGAAAGGCAAAAATCCTTTTCCTTAATTATCCGAACAATCCGACAGGAGCGGTAGCAGACGACACTTTCTACGAAAAAGCCGTCGCGTTTGCAAAAAAATACGACATTCTGCTCTGCCATGATGCCGCATATAGCGAAATCGCGTATGAAGGGTATAAACCAAAGAGTATCTTTGCATTTGACCCTGAGAAGAGGCATTCAATCGAATTTCATTCATTGTCGAAAACGTACTGCATGACAGGCTGGAGAATAGGCTTCGCAGTGGGCAATGCCGAGGCCATCTCTAATCTCGGAAAACTGAAAACAAATATCGATTCAGGTGCTTTTCAGGCCATCCAGTATGCAGGCATTGAGGCGATCACAGGCGACCAGACTTCAGTCGAAGTATTGAACAGGCGATTGCAGAAGAGACGCGATATGGTCGTTGAAGGCCTTGCGGCCGTCGGTATAAAGGTGCCGGCGCCAAAGGCGACATTTTATATCTGGGCACGGGTGCCGAAAGGATACACATCTGCCGACTTCTGCGAGAGATTGATTGAGGAACAGGGAATTGTCGTCACGCCCGGAAGCGGTTTCGGTGACGCAGGAGAAGGATATTTCCGTATTTCCATTACGATCGGCGAAGAAAGAATCGAAGAGGCAATGAAGAGACTCAAGAAATTTGCCTTCTAATGTCAATTCAGGTTTATTTAAATTGCTTCGTTACCTGTCAAGCCGTGTCACTTCGACCTGCTTCAGTGTACGCCTGCGTGCCCCGGCTTTCCGCTGTCTCGCGCCTTGAACAGACCTGAATAGTTGTAGAACGTAACGTTCTACGTACAACTGAAGATGCAACAGGATGATTTCTTTCTTCAACTATGCTACTATGGATCAACATAGAACCGCGCCCATAGCTCAATTGGATAGAGTGCTGGACTTCGAATCCATAGGTTGGGGGTTCGATTCCCTCTGGGCGCGCTTTTAATATTAAGCAATTACATATCATATCAATATTTCACAAGCGCGCAGTGCTACCCTATAGTTACCCTAAGCTAATTTTGCGCACACTGTACTTATCAGGATAGTGTCTCATTAGCGTCTATGTCGGGGACAAATGAAGCTGGTACAATGATTTGGGGCAGGTCGGGCATAGAAGCGTCGCTTACTCAGCGCGGTATGCGAGGGTCTCAAATAAAGAGATGCTCGATGTGTTAAATAACCGCTCCTAAGACGTATTGCGAAATCATTACTGGCGTAAGAAAAGGTCGTAATAACATTATTCTGCTGGGTCTGATGTCAAGTTTTTTCCAAATTGGACAAAATCTCATAAGTTTGTGTGTGCGATGTATGATCCCGAGAGGTGTTATTTCCAATGTTGTGATGACCGCTGAGGATAATAATACGGTCATATCTGGTGCCCCTGCCAGTACAGTTTTCTTTTCATCCGTGACTCGTATCTGAGCTGTTCTAATTCTTTGAAGAAAAAAGAGAAGGGCGGGAGTTTTCCCGCCCTTGGTCACTGTTAGCATTATCTCCGGTTTCTTTAGAACCTCAATGCAAGGCCGCCACCGATGAACCAGGTATCCTTCTTCAGGCTGAGATTGGGAACTGTTTCCTCGAGTCCTCCGTCTTCAAAGTACGCGGCATCGCCGCTCAGTTTCAGCTTCTTGAATCCGCCCGAGATGTACGGCTCAACCATGGTGTCTCCCGCCTTGATCGCCGCTCCGAAGGATGCACCGACGCCCCACTGCTTTCCCTTCGCCGAGGAGATACTGGAATCCTCGCCGTAATAGGTGTATGAAGAGTTACCCTCTTGTTTTACGAGTCCGTAGAAGGCGCTGAATCCACCGGTGAGGCTCACGTCAGAAGAGAGTGCTTTTTCTACAGAACCCTTGAAAGAGACCGTATGTTCGGTTGTCTTGGGTATCCCATCCCAATCCCATATTTCCGGGGGTTGAGGAGCTCCTGTGTATTGGAGGGTCCAGAAGAAGTCCGTCTTGCTTTTCAGATATGAGTAATAGAGGCCACCGGCAACGCGTGTTCCCTGCGCCGGGACATAGTCTATGCCTCCACCCGCGGTTACGGAGAGAGACTTCGTCTTCAGGTTATGATCAGCGGTGAAAGTCCAGGGATCGTTTACATGCCAGCCGTCACCGTCACGCTTCAAACTCTTGTAGTCGACGCTCAAGACAAAAGGAAGGGAGAGGGAACTGTTGAGGGGAAGCCTTACCCAGGCATCTCCTCCCAGGCTATATCCTTCTACCTTGCCGCTCATTTCGCCGTAGTTCCACCGTTCCTGGTTGCTATATCTGAGATGGTTGTCGGAATTGAAGGGAACGCCACCACGAAGGGTAAAAGATGCTTTTGCGGGGCCCAGCATGGTCTCCAGGGAAGCCTTCATTGATGCCTCGTAATATTCTGAGTCATAGGGGATACCGTAGACGAAGAGATTCCCGCTGAAGAGCTCGTTTTCATATCCACCGGCCCAGTCAATTATCTGGTAATTGGCGAACCTGTCTTTTTTGTAGCCGATCTGGAACTCTGCACCCAGCCTCATGTCCTTGTTGAGCGGTATACCGTAGAGGAGGCGGAGGGCCAGGTTGTCAAGTCGATTCTTGCTGTCAAAGGGGGTTGAGTAAGGGTCATAGCCGATCTCGGATTCAATCTTGTCGCCTTTGAGTTTGCCGTCGATACCGGTATACTGGAGAAAGATGCCCATCCTGCCGGGACCCACCGGGAAAGCAGCGCCGGCAAGACCGCCGTACTGGAATTCCCTGCCATGCGCCTCGTAGTCAGTTCTCCACCAGTCATCGGCAGGTCCGCCACCCATGCTGAAGTCATTCTTGTTCGTTGTCTGCATACCGATCTGAAGGTTGCCGTAGAAGTTGAAACCTTTGCCGTTGGCGATGCCTGCGGGATGGATGAGAAAATCAGATTCATCTTCCACGAGACCGTAAACGCCGCCCATGCCGGCTATCCTGCCCTGCCAGGCCTGAGTGGGCACAGCGCAGAGAAGTATAAGAACTGCAAGACAGACAGATACTGAAATGCCTTTTTTCATACTACCTCCTTATTAGAAGTTCATTCACGAATATAGGTGCTTCATCTGATACAAATATTAGTGCTTCACCTGATAAGGGAATAGTAATGGAACTGACAGAGGCTGTCAACAGAAAAATTAAGATTTGTTAATGTTTTTTTATTTTCCCTGAAGGCGCACCGGTGAGATACTCTTTGTCAATCCGCTCTGCCTTTTCATCTTGGTATGCATAAGGATTACGGGCTGTAACGTTGTATAAGTGGGCATCATCTGAAAAACAATAGTATGGAAGCTACTAAATAGATTTATCAGAAGGGTTCCATAACGAATACTCATTCAAACACAGTATACAAAAGTCCCATTCCAACCCGCTCGCAATGGCTATGCAAACTATTAATCCAAAGGTATCCACTGATGTCGGATACTGTTGGACCTTATCTGCACCAGAACAAAACCATGTTCAGGCTTTCCGAAATGATACTTGCTATCGAGCGACGCCCCTCCTCCTCCGCCGATAATATATTCCGTACCATCAACGTCCATTTTATCATAGAGATGAATATGTCCGAGAAAGACCGCAGGTACTTTAGCTTCTTTGATCAATTGCGTTATCTGACCGCCGTGTCCTATGTTATCGTCCCCGGTCATGGCATGCACAGCCCAGCGCCCCAGAGGGGGTGGCATGTGAAAGGCCACAAGGCATCTCTTCTGACTGGTTATGGTTCTTCTTGCAAAAGCCACGGCCTCCGGGCTGAACTTGCCATCAGAATTATCAAGGCCAATGATACGAACGTCACCCACGTCAAAATACCAGTTCGGTTCTCCCACATACTGGTGAAAGGCATATGATCCGCTCGAAACATCATGGTTTCCGGCAACGTGCAAGATAGGGATGTCCAATGCGGCGATCTGCTGTGCATAGTCGTCGTATTCAGATTGCCGGTCTGACCTGACAAAATCTCCGGTGTTCAGAATGAAAATCGGTTTGAAAGATTTTGTGCGATTTAAGAGCTGCCCGTACACTTTTGCTCTGCCCTGATTGTCTCCTGTCACAATAAAGTCAAATCCGCCAGCCCACCGTGTTTTATTGGCAAGTATGTTTTCAATATTGGGACGCAATGATAGAGGGGCCGCATAGAGTGAGGAAATCATGCATGTGATAAAGCTTAGTATCGTGCAACATGTAATGACCCGATTTCTATTCTTCATATAAACCTCAGATTATAACCTCCTTCCATGCATACGCTATCGTGCCGACTCAATTACACCCGACTACACCAATTCATCTTCCTCAGATGGATGAATTCCCCGGGTGATGCGTAGGAGCGAAGCGTCACCATATCGTTCCAAATTATTATATAGCAATCGCAACAGCGCAAGAAGATTATTCCGGACATCGACATAGTTTATTGCCGATTGCATTCGTGTGTATACCACCAAACCCGATTCTAAGCATAACAGCAAATAGAATCTATTCCCGGTTTGTTTCAAGAATTTGAAACGATTGAAAATTGGCAGTGTCACATGCAAGTCAAGTATTCGGCTGTACAATTCAGGTACTTACCAGGCAATGCTTCTTCGCATCTCCTCATTCAGCCTCCTTTCCAGCTCAGCCCTTTCAGAGGTCCCTGCGGCGGGATAGGGGGTGAAACAACCGTGAATGCAGGTTGTGGCAGTCACCAGAATCATTATTATTGCCGCCGATGTGATTACTTTTCTCATTTCTCATCCTCCCATTTCGATTTAGGTCATGTCCGCAAGTAAAAACATCCTGAGCTGGTCCGACAGGTTGATTAACACATTTACCTTTGGGGCAAACTCGATGTGGCTATCCTCTGATCGGGCTGGATCAGGCCATGAAACGAAAATGAGGCCCGCCAAAAAAATGCAGTAGAAAACCAGCATTGCGCCGGTGTGATTGACTTGATTATTCTTCACAGTTTTATCTGCAATGCCATACGGATTGAAATTCAAAGATTCTCCAAAAGATACTCGGTCACTCCTTAAGGGTTTCTTGTGTCCGCATCAGGAAGAAACTAACCGTACAAAAAATAATTTTCAGGTCTTCTAGAGAGTTACCATTTTTCGACTTCAGCGTGATCCATTTCGGTTTTCATTAAAACCTCCT
>CAYYLU010000049.1:0-18508 GCA_964472475.1 uncultured Syntrophus sp.
TCCGTTGATGCTTGTCACCGCCAGATGAAAACGCGGGTCCGCCATTGAGGATGGCTGATGGTTGACCCTAGTCAGCACTAAACGTGCAGTTCGTCACGGGGTAAAACTTTCCAAATTATCCATAACCGGTTCTGCCCCTAAAACCGGAAAGTTTCATGGTTTACACGGGATTCATAATGCTATCTCCCTCAGTGATTAAGACTTTGGACATCATTGATATTACATTCGTCAGGATTGTTCTTGCTCAGCGGGCGTGTGCCATACTTTATCGAGAGAGCACGCTCGGAGCTGTATCCCGACTGAATTGGTATCCGGCCGTCGTGCGGTGGCGATTTCGGGTGTCCTGAATAGTGTTGTCTTCATAGCAGCCATTTCAATGAATTTGAGTCGTTCTCAATCGTTCACAAAGTTCAAGCTGTTTAGGTGTGGAGTAGCAGGTCTCAAGTACGAGCGCAGATCAAGCCCGTTGACTACAGCAATCAGGGTCGGAAACCCGTACTTGTGTACAACGCGTAGGTCCTTGTGTTGTGGCGGTGCAAGATCAGAGATCTCCCCGGTTCAAGTGCGACAAAACTTTCCGAGTCGAGGCTGTGTTCCTTTATCGTTTCTGCCAGTAGCCTGAGGGCATCATCAAAACCGTCCGATCCAAGCTGAAACACCTGATAGTGTCCCGCTATGCTTACTTCAGGATGCAGATCCTTGTGAGCAACCACTGCTTCAGCCGGTCCCATATGATGACCTATACTCGGAGGTTCCGTCGCGGTTTTAGGCTGAAATGGCGCTATCGGAAGGATGGCAACGCGAACATTGGGAAATCGTGCTGCTATTTCTCTGAAGTGCTGACCGTATCCGGTGTCGCCGGCAAAGTACACGTTACCTGAGGGACCGGAAATCACAAAGCCGCCCCAGAGTGTTCTATTGCGGTCCCAAAGTGTGCGGGCAGAGAAATGCCTCGCAGGTACCACCGTGACTGTAACCTTGTCCGAAATCGGTCTTGATTGCCACCAATCCAGTTCCTGTACATTTTGTATGCCTGTTTCAGCTATTAGATCTTTATTTCCTAATGTTGTGAGAGCATGAGGTGTATTCCTGCGTGCGAGATGTTCAAGAGTGGAAAGATCAAGATGATCATAGTGATTATGAGAGACTAAGACCAGATCTATGGGTGGAAGATCATCTAAAGATATTCCGGGAGTCTTGTATCTTTTTGGGCCTATCCACGCAACAGGGCTGCAGCGCTCAGCCCAGATGGGATCGGTGAGTACATTGATGCCATCCATCTGGATGAGAAATGTTGCGTGTCCGACAGCGGTGATGTGTAAAGATCCTTCCGGTGCTCTGTCTATCGGAACTGCGCCCGGGGCAGTATGCTTTGGTGGCGGCCATTCCGGGTAGCCTGAACCAAAAAGGAGACGTGAAATCCACCACCATGTGCGACTTCTGTGTTTAACAATCCCATTGGCCGGTGCTGAAAGTCCAGGATTGAAGTAAACAGAGCCGTTGAAATGGTCCGAGACTGCGGGAGCCGTATTCCCGGTTTCTTCCGTTTTAGTATTGCCTGTCGATAGCGCCAGAAAACCGGCGAGAACCAGAAAGACGACAAGAGCTGCGAATACAACCTGGACACCAGGCTTGAGACTGTGAATAGACTTTTTCCTGTGCATGCCGATGCTTTAACCGGTGCTATTATAGCATATTTGAAAGTCCATTCCCACGCAGGGAGCTAAATAAAATCCAACCTAAAGCGATAATATTCACAGGTCTCAGCATTATGAGAGAGCTGTTGTCATTGTCTTGTCTATGGAAAGACGTATACTTATTGTAGACGGGATCGATCTCGCCAGACGTTTTGTCAAACAAAGCCTCGAGAAGAACTTCGGGGATGCTATCATTGAAGAAGCTTGCGACCTTATCGATGCTCAAAAAATGCTGCAAGGAAGGCGATATAATCTCGTCATTTGTGATTTCGATATACAGCCTTCGGGTGGTGCAGTACTTCTGGACTGGGTGCGCAGTCACTCCACGTGCGAGAAAACACCTTTTATCATGATTGTCCCGACGAAGGACAGCGCACAAATCGAAAGTCTTTTGCAGCAGGGTGCAAGCGCGGGGATTATCAAGCCGTTTACCGTTACAGAACTCATTCGGGATATTGCCCCGCACCTGCCGGCTCTAAAAGGATTATCCTGCCGGCGTTGGACTTCTGAAGGTTTCATACGTATTCATTGTTCCGGACAGGATATAGAGGGACAGTTGATTGATCCAAGTCTGGGTGGAGCGTTGTTTCTCTTGAGGAGAGATGCCGGGCTCTCAATTCTCGATGAGCTCTCGTTTGGTTTCTGTCCGGAAAAAGAGGTCATTTTCGAGAAGATGAAGGGATTTATCATCCGGATTCAGGCCGTAAACACAAACCCTGAAGCGCAGTACGTGAAATATGCGTTGAAATTTGGAGATATCTCTCCCGACGTTGAAGCGCGTTTACCGGAATATCTCAAAAAGACGCATCCATACGAGTGGTAAGAGAACCGTTGAGCTATTGCCGGAACAGCGTATCTGTGGTATGAATACGTGTGAAAAAAGTGACGGGAGACTTTTGTGACCTGCTGTGCACATACGCAACAATCCCCGGGCAAACCGCGGTTGACGGAGCAGGTAGTTGTCGAACATTTGTGGCGCTCTATTGTTCCAGGAAGAAGTCTCTTGTGCACAAGAATATGCCGTGCGGACTAAAGAAGATGAGAACGGACCGTAATAGAAATAAATGAATCAACCAATTAATCCTGATTGTTTCCAATTTCGACGGGAACTGTCCGCTCCTGTTCTTTTACAAGCTCAATAAACAACTCTACCTGGTAGTTTGATCCGGCCGATGCAGTCCGAATATTGTCGATGATCTCGGCAAGCCTTGGAAGAGTCGATGTGAGATCCTTGTCTGGCGATCGCTCTGCAGCGAGAAGGTTAACGGTGGCTGAGAACAACATCCAGTTCAGCAGCAACTCAGAAGTCTCCCGGTTAAACCAGAGTATATCCTTGTAACGGTTGATCTGCAGAAAATCCTGCACTTCGCTGTCTACCATGAATGGTTCAAGAATATTGTAAACAGTTCTCTTGTTCATATTCTCAAACCAGTTCTGATGCATCGTGAAGATACGAATGAGAGAGAGTCCTTCCCACATGTCCTTTTCATTCAAGCCGAGCTCGCTGAAAAACCCTTTGAATACGGACGACAGCATCACCTCATCAATGAGGCTCCTGCTTTCTTCGGCCGCAATATTGTTGTTGACAATAAGCCTGCCGAGCGAATGTACTATAATCCAGCAAAATTGAGCGGCTGACTGCTCAGGCAATTCATCATGTAACACAGATCGAAGGTATGTCTGAACAGCTGTATTATACCTCTTGTAGAAGGCGAAATGGATTTTATTCTCAATGTCCTCTGCGACAGCAGCTACATCGCCTGTCCCCTGTAACAATTGATTTGTTTCCTGAACAAGCAATCTAATACGCGCTTTTAAGTCGTCTGCTAACTCATCGGGAAACAGGAAAGTCTCTTTTTTAATAGCAGTTTTTCCCGTCTCAGCGATCTTATTAAACATAGAAACATTAATGATATCTTTAAAACGGTTGTGAATCGGCAGCAGAAATAGCTCCTGCATGGATTCATCTATGTTCGGTACTCCGCGCCCATCCAGATAACTGCAGACCAATGAATAGTGCCGTGATTCATCATCACGGACTTCCCGGAAATTCAGAAATGTGTGGTAACTATAAGGCCCGAGCTCCACATACAGCCCCTGCTCTGTAAGGGACGTGTTTTCCCGTATATATTCGAGGTGGGTTGTGTGATCCTTGAATATGGTAAAATGGCCCTGAAGGCCGCGAATCATTAGACCGTCGCCAAGCGTCTTCCGGGCAGGACACTTGTCGGTGTGGTGCTGTGATTTAGCGAGGTATGCGACTGATGTCCTGATCCGTCCGCTGACAAGAGCATTGGCATTATTAAAGATAAACAACATTTTCTCGTCGTTGCATTTGTTCGAAAATGCAAATACATCATCAGCAACATCCCCATCACTCTTGTAAAAATCGTACAGAAGAAAGTGTTCAACACCTGCGAAGAGGTATCTCTTGTGGAGCAAGGGAAAAATCTCACGTTCATGGCGCTCGACAAGATAATTATCCGGGGTTTCATCCCAGTATGCACGCCGGTACTCCATACCGTATTTTTCCGCAAAACCTTCTATCTGTCCATGACCGAACATTGGAAGCCCCGGCAGAGTTGCCATCATCGTACATATACCGAAATACTTGTTGTCTTTTCCAAACTGATCGACTGCCGTGCGCTCATCCGGGTTGCTCATGAAATTGACAAATCTCTTGAGGATTTCAGGATCAAACTCCAGAGTATTCTTCATGACTGACCGGTACTTCCCATTCTCCTCATCCCGCAGCATGTTCATAAAGGCGCTGTTATAGACGCGATGCATACCCAGCGTTCTGACAAAATATCCCTCAAGAAGCCAGAATGCTTCCGCAAGTAATAGTGTATCGGGTGCCTCTTTGGAGATGCGATCCACGACTTCACGCCAGAATTCATTTGGCATAAGCCGGTCGAAGTCGCTACGGCTGATGCCGTGTTCGGCTCTCGTAGGTATTGCTCCACCTGTCCCTGGTTCGGGGAACCACAACCTTTGGTAATGTTTCTTGGTGAGTGTCATCGCGGCGTCAAAACGGATCACTGGAGACTGTTTTGCAACATGCAATATAGACCGGATCATTGCCTCTCTGACTTCGGGGTTGAGATAATTCAATTGCGCCGTGTCGTTCCACGGCATACTCGTGCCGTCGTTGCCGTGGTAAACATACTGTTCGTTGCCCGTGAGATTATCTCTTCTTTTAAAAACTACGGCTGCATCCGTGCAATCGTAGTAATGATCCTCGATTTGAATCGAGATTCTATCGTCTTGGGATAAGTCGGGGCCGCTGTAGGTGTACCAGGGGTAGGGGTTCTGATCCAATGACACAAACCAATCAGGGTGCTCGGTGACCCATCGTGAGGTTATGCCGACGTGATTTGGCACCATATCGCTCGCGAGTCTTATCCCTCTTTCCCATGCGCGCTGTTTCAGGTTAAAAAAAGACTCGTTGCCGCCAAGATCATCAGCGATCCTGTAGTCATAGAGTGAGTATGCGGAAGGGACCGCCTCGGGATTGCCGCACATCTGCTTTATTTTCTGAGAGGCAGGACTGCGCTGCCAGATGCCGATCAACCACAAGCCGCTGAAACCTCTTCTTCTGAGAAGTTCCAATTGATCATCGGGTATCTCGTTCAGCTTCGATATCTGCCTACCATAATATTTTGAAAGCTGGTCCAGCCACACGTATGCGTTTTTTGCCACCAGCACAAGCCTCGGCATCCAGTCCTGATCCGGCGTGAAGTGTTCTGTTTCTGCTTCAAGACCTTTAAATTTGTATACTTGAGCGGGCCCCGGACCCATGAAAGTTGTCTTCTCCTCTTCTCTGAAGAGATCAAGACTGCGAAGAATGCGATAAAAATACTTACCTAACAGGTATCCCCAGTGCTCCATGATATACTCGAGCTGTCCGCCGAGAGAATAAGGAACCGCAACTGCCGGACTTTTTAACATGTCAACAAGATTCTGATTACGAGGACCGAAGAAAGGTTGCCCTTCAAGAAACAATTTGAAAAGTGACACAACTTTGAGGTATGCAGTGTCTTTCTTAAACTGTGAATCATCAAAAAGTTCAAAAAAAGGTGAAAAGGCCGGGTTCATGTTCGCCAGACGGAGGAGTAATATTTCTTCAAGGATTATGTGCTTGTTCGGTACGCCGCCGGTTTCTCCATCCAGGTACATTTGTACGCTGATTTCGCGTTTGTAGACTTGTATCGGCGGGAACATGGCTGTAAACTCATAGAACACTTTCTCAAGTGCTGATTCCTCGATTTCTTTGGAAATGGACGACAGCGCTTTCTGCATTAATCCGGCATTGTTTTCTTCTATATAAAGACCTGCTATATAATGAAGGATTTCGTCAACAAGACCCATCGCAATGAGCTGTCCCGATTTGACGGCTTTCTCAGGATAGTTCATGAGATCTCTTCTTTCATTCATCCTCTGGGCAAATGTTCTCGCGGCAAGAAAGTTGGTAGAAATTACATTCCCGCGCAAAGAAAAGAGTGTTTCACTGAAATGATATTTGTCCCGGCATTCCCGCGAAATGTGGAATTCTCTTGGAGATCTCTTGTTCTTCTTTTCCGGAATTTTACTGACCATATGTTAGTTGTTTTGAGATGAGGACATGCTAACACAGCTCTGATAGTTAGTCAAACTGCGCTCTTGTCTGCATTAGACAACACAAAGTCGAGAGCTGTGCCTGACTTTTCGTGTTATCCGGCATACCATTCCATCTCCATGCGCGGAAGCAGATGCAGCGAACTTGCGAAGTCCAAGGCCAGGTACAGGCCTTCTGCGGGAATGAAATCGGTCTTTTCACTGTATTCCATCACTACGTATTGGTTCGAGAAACCCACAACGTCCATGGTCCACGGCAACCATAAGCGGGCGTCACTGAGATGCTGTTAAGACGGGGTAACAGAAAAGGAAAACGACATCCAAATGCGCCTTTACGTGCCCCATCTTTCTTTTATGCAAGCTATATTTTTCTCAATTGCCGCAATATAGGGATTGTCATGACCGCCGAAGTGGTATTTAAGGTATTCGTGCACTGAGCCCATGAGCTTGAAGCGGGTGAGCGCCACATCTTCATAGAATTTTGGAGTGCTCTTTATGAGGTCTTCAGCGTTTTTCGGTATTGTCGAACCGTGCCCTTTCAGTTTGTCCAGTCCCTTGAATCGATATGCTTCCTCAAATTCTCTGTAAAGGATGGAAAGTTTATCGATGTAATCGACTGTACTCATTTGCCCCAGAAGATCTGCAGTGCCGAGGGCATAGCCTATCACCCTCTCTTCACTGCTGTGAAACCGTATATTCATATCAAGGGTGACACCCGTACAGCGGATAATGTTGAGGATAGGAGGTATACGGCTGCTGGGGACGCCTATTCCTTTCAGATATTGACGAGCGAAATCGACGCTTCTTTCCATATGGATAAATGTGTATTTGGCCCCGGTGCCTTCATCATCGCCTTCTTCCTTGATGTAGCCCGTGTCATGGAGCAGGACCGCTATGGTGCCGTAATCAAAATATTGTTTTGATATTCTCGGAATCCCTCCACCCTTGTTCCAACCATCTATTGTACCGACAAAAGGAGGAATTGTCTGAAAAGTATGTGTCAGATCATGATATTCCGTATCGCAGGGTTGATAACCTGTCCTTCTGCCATTGAACAGGTCTACCACATCGTTCAATACGCGCTCGACAAGCGAGACATCGCTGTCACTATAATTCTGTTCACAAATAATTCGTATGTCCTCGAGAATAGTTTCCTGAGTGAGCGTTTTCGCGGAAAACATTTTTACTCAAATCATTCTAGCATATGATTCTTTTATAATCTCCAAAAAAGTACACTTCAGGTTTTATGCCATTCAAACGCGGCTATTCCGTTTTTTGCTGTCGTTTCGCGAGAAAATTCTTCATATGGCGCACCTCGGGGACTTTCAAGGCGAATGCCACAGCAAAATATACCACGCCATACGTACCGAGAATTATGATGGCGGCAAATACTGGTGTATGAATGTTCGCGGCTATCTTCACGGCCCATGCCGCCCCTGCAGCGATGATCGACGAAAACCAGAGAGAGAACATGTATGAACTGCCCATTCTTGTATTGCCTATATGCCGGCTGATGCTTCTTTTCAGAAGTATGTATTCAAGCCATCCCGACATGCCGGATGCTGCGGTAATTCCCACTACTCCGAGTCGGGCACTGACACCTATGATGGCCGGCAGATGCAGCGCCGCAAAGTAGCCGAGCAGGGAGGCAAGTACGACCCGCAGGAAAGCGAACTTAAGAGGGGTCCGGGTGTCGCGAAGCGCATAAAATGCAGATGCATACAGACGCCCCAAAGTTGCCGCAAGGAGACCGATAGTCGAACCTGCCAGTATAGTCCAGACATACACCGCGTCCTCATAGGTAAAGCGGCCGGTCTGGTAAATTGCTGATGCTATAATATCGCCGAGAGCCAGAAAGCCTATGACTGAAGGAACCACAAAGAACGCTATGCGACGCGTACCGAGCTGAAGACGCATGCGCAATTCCCGTTCGACATCTTCTCGGTTGCCTCCGGCTCTCGACATGGCAGGCAGTTCTGCTGCTGAGACTGACATTCCGAAGAGACTGACCGGCAGAGTGTACAGTATCTGAGCGTACGCCAGAGCTGCTACGGCACCCGTAGGAAGGAAACTCGCCAACAGTGAATCGATGTAAGCGCTGATCTGTACGACCCCTCTGCTCAGAAATACCGGGACAAAATTTCGTATTACGGCACGCACATCGTGAAGACGCACGTTTACGGACATCCTGAAGCCGTGCAAAAGTCGTATGGTCGTGGGAAGCTGAACAAATACCTGAAGCGCACTGCCGGCAACGGCTCCCACGGCTGCCCATTGGGCGAGGTGAAATTCGCCTTTGTGCCCGAAAGCAATCAGCGCAAAGATTATCATGAGATTCCACAAGACCGGTGCAGTATATGATAGGAAAAACCTGCCGTGACTGTTCAGGATACCCAGGCAGAGAGCCGAGAATACGAGCATACCGGCGCCCGGAAAAAATATTCTGACGAGCTGGATGCATAGATTCCTCTTGTCACCGCTGAAGCCTGGGGCGATTACATCTATAAGAACGGGGGCAGCCAGTATACCGGCTAACACAAGTATGGAGACGACGATCGAGAGAATACCGGCGATGGCCCCCGAGACCGCTGCGGCCTCTTCCCGTCTGCCTTCCGCTTCGAGACGGGCATAAACCGGAATGAAAGAGGCCGACAGGACTCCTTCGCCGAAAAGATTCTGAAGAAAATTTGGTATACGAAAGGCTGCGCGAAAGGCATCCGCTGCGTCGGAATTGCCGAAGTAATGGGCAAAAACACGATCCCGTACAAGACCTGCAATACGGCTGAGAAATATACCAAAGCCAACAATAAAGGCGTGCATGTTTTCTTCAGGTGCTCGTCTTTGTCAAAATAGTCTCATAATTCTGCATCGGCCTATATGCTTTCCGTGCCGATATTCTTTCTTTTCACGGTCTTGCGAAGCTTGATGATTGCCTTCTGCTCGATTTGGCGTATTCTTTCCCGCGTGACCCCGAAAATCCTCCCGATACTCTCGAGAGTCTGCGCATCATCACCATCCAGACCAAAACGCAAAGAAATGACTCTTCTCTCATCAGGGCTAAGACCGTCGAGCCATAATGCAACTTCCTCAACTCTCTTTGCATGTTCAAGAACGTGCAAAGGACCCTCACTAACAGGACTTGCAAGGACCTCCTCCAGAGTGAGTTTGCTCTCCTCATCGATGATACTTTCCAGCGAATACGTCTTGATGGCCATGGAAAACATGTTTCTGATAAAATCCTGGCGAAAACCAGTGTGATAAGCAATCTCTTCGACGGTGGGTTCCCGGCCTTCACGTTCAACGAAGTTTTCAATCACCTTCGAGATTTTGTTCACCCTTGACGATATATGGACTGGAAGACGGATGGTTCTTGAATGGTTGGCGATTGCCCGTTCTATGGATTGTTTGATCCACCACGTTGCGTATGTGGAGAAGCGACATTCTCGACTCAGGTCAAATTTTTCTACCGCTCTGATCAGTCCGAGATTACCTTCTTCGACAAGATCGAGCAGCGGCATCCCCTGGTTCACGTATTTACGTGCTATCTTAACCACGAGTCTGAGGTTTGCTTCAATCATGGTTCTTCTCGCCAGCGGGTTTTTGTCCGTTACACCGGCTGCGCATTTCTTCTCCTGTTCGATGGTCAACAGGGGCAGCTTACGGAGTTCCCTCATATAAATCCTTTCGGCCACAAGCTCGTTATCTGTTCCCGGGTCGTGCTCAGGAGACCTTTCCTTCATTTTTTCCATCCGTGCTCTCCAACGAGCTTCACAAATCTGCATTCACCGTAGTTATATTCCTTCAGCTCTCCGTCGTCCCCCTTTTCGTATACTTTCAGTTCTTGATCGAATTCAGTTCCTACGGGTATGACAAGACGTCCCCGAAGGCTGAGCTGGTCCAGCAATGGCTCAGGGACACCCGGAGAGGCAGCCGTGACGATGATGCGGTCATAAGGGCTGTATTCTTTCCACCCGAAGGATCCGTCCCGAATAGTCAGGACAATATTTCTGTACTGCATTCGATCGAACACCTTCCTGGCCATTTTAGCGATTGACGGTATCCGTTCTATTGTAAAGACCTGCTCGGCCAGCTCCGCGAGTATGGCCGTTTGGTAACCTGAGCCGCAGCCGATTTCGAGCACCTTTTCCCTTCCCGTTAGCTCAAGTGCCTCTGTCATGAGTGCCACTATGTATGGTTGTGAGATAGTCTGCTTTTCGCCTATAGGCAGTGGATGGTCTTCGTATGCCTGAGGCCATAATGCCTCATCAAGGAAAAGATGACGTGGGATTTTCCGCATGACCTCTATGACGCCGGGGTTGTGTACCCCTCTTGCGACAATCTGGGCATCAACCATGAATTGTCTCTTACTGCTATATTCATTCATTATGGTCATGATGAGAGTTCTTTGGCCCTCCTGCAAGCTTTCTCAACTGCTCTGATTACGTTTCCTTTGAAGGCACCCTCTTCGAGAGATGCAATACCTGCTATAGTTGTTCCTCCGGGAGAAGTAATCATATCTCTCATAATAGTAGGGTGTATATTCTCTTCCTCAAGCATTTTCAGTGTACCTTTTGCTACCTGAAGTGTGGCCAGTTTTGACTTGTCTCTCGATAATCCTATCTTCACTCCGGCGTCGATCATAGCCTCCAGGAAGAGGAGAAAGAAGGCGGGACCACTGCCCCCGACGGCCGTCATAGCATCCATCATTTCTTCCCCCAGTGCCATAAATTCGCCGAGGGGAGACAACATGTGGCGAATCTTCTGTAATTCTTCGTTTGTCACAAGTCGGTGTGACGATACTCCCATCATGCCGGCGCCGACCTTCACACAAATGTTTGGCATAATTCTCACTATTTTGGCAGGCTTTTCTATTATTGCAATAATCTGCGATATAGTGACGCCGGCCATTATCGAAATGAGAATCTTTTGGCTTGTAACGACCGGAGCAATCTCTCTTAGAATTCCCGCTGAGTCCTGCGGCTTTATGGCGAGAATAATGTATTTGGATACATTGACCAGGTCGGAAATGCTCTTTGCTTTTTTCAAACGATATAATTTCTCAACATAGGCCGTTCTGTTTTTCGCGGTTTCAAAAAACGTGAGTGCGTTGCGGGAAAGTCCGTTTGTGAGGAGCGCCTTGGCGATCGACTCTCCCATGTTACCCAATCCTACTATTCCGATTGTCTCCATTCTAGCCTCCTTTTCTCTTATAACAGATAAAAGGCACGGTTTGAAAGGTAAAAGTAATATTGAAGTCTTGCGCGTCTGGCCAGTGACAGATGTATCTCCCTTGAGAGTTTTGCGGCTTGTGGATGGGTTGACCTGGCGAAAGCCAATACTTATTCCAAAATAGTTTCTTCACAACAGTTAGGATGGCGAACGATCTTCATAATTGTCCTATGATACAAGACAATTCTCCGGCATGCCAGCCCTTCATATTTTCTGAACCTTTAATTTCGTAGTCTTAAGGTCCATGTGTTGCCCGCTTGCGGCATGTTTTGAATAGGCCGATGTATTAACCCAGATCATGCATATGGGGGTAGTAAAAGAAAACGAATGCGGGTATAATGATCGAACCCGATAACGCCAACACCTTTGTTGATCAGCAAGACAATTTTGCGAGAGAAAATCTGCTTGACACAATGCTAAAGATGTCTTACATTGCTTCTAACGTAAGTATATTCTATATCAGGAGGTTCTACAGATGAAGAAAGTATGGATTCTTGTTGTTGCAGCGGTGTTGTCATTGGGATTCGTGGGTACGTATTGTTTGGCAGCTTCCGACGGAACAGCTCAGGGGGAGTGGGACAAGAAATTTGTATCTGCAAAAACCTCAACCGTTGAAGGTACAGTAGTGAGCCACGATGTAAAATGCCATTGCATCGTTATCAAGGGTGCCTCTGGGAATGTAGTTGTTCAGGACGATTACGCGGAGTTCAACCAGGAGTACAACAAAGCCAAAGGATTGAAGATTGGCGGAAAAGCAAAGATCACGTACAAGACTGTTGATTCGATTAATTATGCAACAAAAGTAGAGCAGTAAAATCTGCCCCTATTTTCACCGGTGAATAAAGAAGAGGTGGTCAGCCACCTCTTCTTTATTTTGTTTACAGCTTCATTGTTAGTCCTGCGTCTTTGTCTGCACGGGGTATTGTGACTTCTCCCATGCCTCCCAGCCACCCTTCAAAGCGTATACTTTAGAATATCCCAGTTTTATAATTTGAAGTGCCACACTGGCACTTGTAGCCTCGTTCAGTCACTTGCAGTAAAGAACGATAGTCTTGTCTTTCGGATATTTCTTCAACCAGGAATATACTTGGCGGGAGTCTTCTCTGAATGCACCCTTGATCATCTTTGAACTTTCCTCCCAATCATGAGTCGACCGTACGTCTATGATTGCCAAATCGGCTTGCCCGAGCTTTGTTTTGAGTTCCTCGATTGAAAGCCGCGGTACATCAGAGGGGCTGTTTAACTGAATCTCCCCACAAACTGCAAATCCTACCAGAACAAAGCACATGAGTATCACAGGTAAAAAAGGTGTTTTCTTCAAGTTGCCCTCCTTCTAAGAATAGTGCTGCCTATTTGCTTATAAGCCACAATTGTAAATGAGACGAAACCTCAAACGACGGACCAGTCCTGTCAAAACTGGAAGTTGTGGGCAGGATACCGATCAGAATCAGGAGTGCACCCATGATTACATCAATTACGCAGCTAAGGCACGGCAGTAATCCGAACGGAAAGACTTGAAGAAGAGGTGACGCGATCATTCCTTCCTGACGTTTTACTTCTTGACTGGCTGATTCTACAGAACATGCTCCAGCCAGTTCGCTATCCGATAGAAATCTGCAGTTAGGAGGAGGATGCCAATGATTATTAGGAGAATTCCCAGTATTCTCATCGTATACTTAACAATATAACCAAATCGTCTTAAGAATCGCAGCAATTGCTGAAAGAGTAGGGCGGAGAGCAGGAAAGGGATTGCAAATCCAAGTGAATACATGCTCAAGAGAAATGCTCCCTTCCAAACGCTTTGCTCTGTGGAGGCTATTATAAGAATCGAAGACAGGGCGGGGCCGATGCAAGGCGTCCAGCCAACAGAAAAAGCAATACCCATGACGAAGGAGCCAAAGAATCCCAACGGCTTTCTCTTGAGATCCACAATCCTGTCTTTGCTCAAGAAAGGAATACGAATAAAGTCGAGTGTAAAAAGTCCCAGTACTATCAGGAGCGCGCCACCGACCCGTGAGATATAGGCCTGGTAGTCTACCAAAAATCTACCTATAGCGGACGATGAAATGCCAAGAAAAATAAAGACGATTGAAAAGCCCAGAACAAAAAACATCGAGTGAGCGAACAGAATACGCCGGGTCTTCATCGTTTTCAACTCTTCCACGTTCCCGATGGATATTCCGCTGATGCAAACAAGGTACGAGGGAACGAGAGGAAGAACGCAAGGCGCGAGAAATGAGAGCAACCCTGAAGTGAAAGCTATGATACCATTTATTTCCACAATGTGTTTACTGTAGTTAGTTTATGCATTTCGGTTTATTGTTGTCAATGGGGAGGGATGAATAAATCTTTTTGTTGACGGCCACATCTGTGATACTTATACTGAGGAATAACAATGGAAATACTCATAGTGAAGGAGGCATAGGGGCGACTTATGGCAATGCAGAACAAGTATCTTGTATTGACTCTCAGGCTGATACTGGGGTTAACCTTCCTGGTCTCCTCCATTGGGAAGTTCGTAGACATCAGGCAATATTCTGTCGCTATGGTGTACAATTTTGATATTCTGCCCGGACCGATTGCTATCGCGTTTGGATGGGCACTGCCATTTATTGAATTCGCCTGCGCGATGTGTCTGCTGTTAGGTATATTAACACGACTATCTGCCCTCGGAGTTGCACTCATGGGCATCTCTTTCTTGATTACCAAAATTATACTGTTGTCCAGGGGCCCCGATATAGAATGCGGTTGCTTCGGAGCAATTGGATCGACGATGGCCTCATGGAGTATTTATCTTGATCCGGCCATCGTGCTCATTGGACTCGCGATTGGGTTCTCCGGTGATGACAATCGCCACTTCTGCTCGTTGGGGAACAGGTTATCGCAAGAGACTCGAAGACGTTTCAGGTTGATCTGGTAATTCCTATTTAGGGTCGGTGGGGTAATTCGCGTTTATCCAGTCTTTCCATACGCCTCTCTTCGTTTTGCCTACCAACGCATAAACGTTTGTCCAGCCCGCCTTCACATATTCCTGTGTCAAACTGACACTCGTCGAATCGTTCACTCAGTCACAGTACAAGACAATCTTCTTGTTTTTGGGGTATTTCTTCATCCAGGAGCCGAATTTCATGGATTCTTCGCGTACGGCCCCTTTGATTTTCACTTTACTTGTATCCCAATCATATTTTGTGCGAACGTCGATGATAATTAAGTCTGGTTTTCCCAAGAGAGGAAGCAGCTGCTCAGCCGTAATGGACTGGCTGTCTATGCTCTCGGCTGCCCAGACAAAAGATCCGAAAAGAATGATCACGAACGATAAAAAAAACTTTGACATGGCTAAAGTATAATGATTCATGAATCGGACTGCAAGTACTTTACGATACTTCTCAACCAAGTACATGAATTCTCTTTTTCTTAGGATGTCTTTTTAGAAGAATGTAGGTGGCTCCGGGACCGCCCTCCGCCATTATTGCATTGGAGAAGGCAGTCACCCACTTGCGGTGCATGGCTCTTATAATCCAGGACTTCAGGCTCTCTCTCAGTACAGGTATGTTCTTAGATTTCAATCCTCTCCCGTGAATGACTTTGATGCAGTTGAGTCCCTGCCGTACTGCATCGTCGATGAACTCCTGAAAGAGCACAGCTGCGTCGTCTACCGCAAAACCGTGGAGATCCAGCGTCTTTTGGACAGAAAATTCACCTTTCTTCAGCCTTTCGAGCGTAAGTGTGTTTATTCCCTCAGCGAAGCCTTCCATGAATTCCGGAAGAGAGACTGTATTCAGACGACTGTAACCCTTAAGGACTTCTGCAAAAGTTATATCGTCTTGCTTTTTGTGGTCAACTTTGTGAAAGCGTTCGTGCTCAATTCTCGGTCTGGTATTAGACATGATTTTCACATCTTTCATAGCGTCCGCAAATAGAAAGCTTTCATCTTCAACAGGAGCGCGATGACGCATTTCTCCTATCTCTTTCAGGTGAATGTTATTCTCAGAAATGAAACGGTCCAGATTAACAAACGGCTTATGCCCACTGTGTTGCATGACGATTCAGAGCCCCTGCGCCTCTTTAACTGCCAGTGCATACGCCTTTGCACGTTCATCATATTGAAATATCAGAATCTCGAATTTACCTTTGGAACCGGATTCAAGCGCTATGAAATCCTCAAAACTGCAGATTGCGTTGTTATCCTGATCCAGGATGACGGCCTCGACGCTCAGCAGTTTTTCGTCACTACCTCTGTTGATAATGTCACCCGTAATCTTTGCCCAGTAAGGCAGGGCGAGATTCGCGCAGCAGGGGAGTTGGGAAATCAGGAAGATTTGTTTTCCAATTTCGACATATTCCGGAAGTTCAACACCGACACACGGCAGCCTATTAAAGATAGTGCCGGATGGACGTATAGCACTGCCCTCGATCATTTGCATAATTTAACATTTTTTTTGAGTGCATTCATCTCTTGCTGATCGCTGGGCGGAAGAGCCGGTTTCCCTCCGATGATTCTTTGACAAATTGCAAGTGATTATAATAGATTAACTGACGTGAACTGGCTTGCATACCTTATTGACTACGGCGTGATCGGATGTCTTGTTTTACTTTCGATAATCTCTCTGGCCATTTTCATAGAACGCTGCTTGTTCTTCAGAAGACTGAAAGAGGAGGCATTTGTCGCCGACCGTAGCAGTTTTGAAGCGGAAATCACGAAGAGAATGGCCATAATCGCGACCATCGGCAGCAATGCCCCCTACATAGGACTTCTTGGGACGGTACTTGGTATCATGCTCACGTTCTTTACAATAGGTCGGGAAGGTTACGTTGATGCTTCACGGATTATGACAGGCCTTGCTCTTGCCCTGAAGGCCACTGCAATAGGGCTGGTCGTCGCGATCCCTTCCATCGTTTTTTATAATTATCTCGTCAGGAAAGTGAAAGTGGCACTTCTTTTGTGGGATTCCCGGAATGGACGAGAAAGAATTTAATTACATAAACGTCGTTCCATTCATTGACGTCATGCTGGTCCTCCTCACGATCGTTCTCATGACAAGTACATTTGTGGCAAGCGGATTGATACCTGTTGAGCTCCCGAAAGTGGCCGGCAAATACGAAAATGCCATGCGAACAAGAATTGTCGAGATGGACAGGACGGGCTCTATCTATTACCAGGGTGTACGTTTTGATCTTACGGGACTAAAAAGCAAGCTTTCCGGCATACAGAAAGATACGCCTCTTCTCATACGGGCTGATCAAAGCATTCCCTTGCAGAATTTTGTTGAGGTCCTCGATTTAGTGAAAACAATGGGGTTCCGGCGTGTGAGCCTGCAGACTGAGGAGCAGAGGAAATGAAGGAGGGCTCAATTGCGGTATCCGTTTCCCTGGTCTTTCATATCATTCTTATTGCGTTTTTCTTGCGCGTTCCCTTTGATCAGTACTTAAAACCGAAGCTTATTTTGCTTGATTTTTCCGTTGAGAAGGGCCAAACGACGGGTGATGCGGAGATCCTGAATCGTAAGTCGGGGATGATGAACAGCCCGTTGACAACGGACACACATGACGGGCAGCGGAAAGGGCGGGTGACTGATCATCGGGATAGCATTGTCGAACAGACACAGAATACGCCGAATAGTCTGGCTTCAGATGCACCGACAGTCAGCCAGAGCGGACCAAGACCGGTTGCCTCAGATACAGCAGGCCAGGTGGCTGTTGATGGGAGTGCCGGTCGTACGGGGATGAAAAGTGATGCTGTGACGGAGGGCGTCAGTTCCGGAAAGGCTTCTCGAACTACAGCCGTATCTTCCGGAAGCGGAAAGATACTGAATTATGAAAGCGATGGTGCTGACGAAAGAGATTTTCTTTTTATCCGCGATACGATCGTGAAAAGGATCAAAGATAAATACCCCGACAGGGCTCGAAGACTGGGCCGGGAGGGAAGAGTGCTCCTTTCTTTTGACTTGTCATCGGATGGGGTGATTCGCAATGTTAGTATTATCAGCAGCTCGGGATCCCGCATTCTTGATGATAACGCGAAGGAAGTTGTGGAAAAAACAACCTTTAACCAAAGAATACCGTATGCACGGCGTGTTCATTTGCCTGTTGAATACAGGCTGCAATAGTCACATTAGTCAAATTCTGATAAGGAATCATCTATGAACGTAATGCAGGACAATAGTCTTATTCTCGTTATTTACAAGGACAGGAAGTATCTCAAGAGAATTTCCGAAGGACAGAGTTTTCATGGAAAGGGCGGGGCACTCAATTATTCGGATCTGATCGGCAAAAAGTACGGCAACTCGTATGGCGAGTATGAGATCTATGAGCCCACAATGGAAGACGTCATCATGTACGCTTTGAAAAGGGAGACTCAGGTCATCTATCCAAAGGACAGCTTTTATATTGCCTCTAAAATCAACGCAAAAAGCGGCTCAAAGATACTTGAAGTGGGAACGGGGAGTGGAGCCCTTACGTATGTTCTTGCTCACACAGTAGGTCCGCAGGGCAGGGTAGTGACATTTGAAGTTGAGGAACGTCATTTTAAGAACGCGAAGAAGAATATCGAAAGGTTCGGTGAATGGAATAATGTCGAACTACATAATGGAGAAATCTCGGAATGTTCTGAGACCGATTTTGACGCGGCTTTTATCGACACAAGAGAACCATGGCAGTCGCTTCAGAACGTGCGGGTCCGCATGAAGCCAAGTGCTTCTGTCGGCATGATTGTACCAACCGCGAATCAAATTTCAGAGTTGCTGAAGGCTCTCGAAAGCGGCTTCGGGCAGATTGAAGTCATGGAAATTATGCACCGTAAATACAAGACAGTGGCAGAAAGAGTAAGGCCGCAGGATCGAATGATAGCACACACCGGTTATCTCGTATTCGCAAGAAAACTGGAACCGGAGGTGGAAGGGTAAAGAATAAAGGCAAAAGGTTAAAGGTCAAAGGTCAAAGGTTCGGAAGAAAGATAATAATGAATT
>CAYYLU010000050.1:0-5419 GCA_964472475.1 uncultured Syntrophus sp.
CGTGACAAAACAGTGAATCGGTTTTTATGGGCTTAAAAGGTAAGTTACTCAGAAGTTGGATCAACGGAGATGAGCAGTATGAGACTGAACCGAGGGCATCCGGTGCGTCAGGAAGGGTTCTTTCGAATCGTGCAGACAATCGGGCATATTCTTTTCTGTTGAAATCACAATTAAAGCGGTCTACATTAAGTCTGTTTGCTTTGACAACTTTCAATGGAAATCTACAGTGTATAACCGCCCAATAGAGAGTGTACAGCGAGATACTGCTATAGTTCCCAAGGCACGCCGGGAGATTCATACCGTCCTTATCGAATACTTTTCAAAACAGGTTCCGGGAAAAATTCTGGATGCGCCGGCTGGCTACGGCCATCTGTCAAAACATTTGCACCGCATGGGCTACGATATAGTGTGCGGAGAAATTGAACCGGAGATCTTCGGAGATGGCGGTATTGAATGTGTCTATACGGATCTGAATGATAAGATAAGTGCACCGGACGATTCATTTGATTATATCTGCTGCGTTGACGGCTTGGAGCACATGACGAATCCATACAGGGCCGTTGAAGAATTTGCCCGGGTGCTGAAACCCGGAGGTATAGGAGTGTTCAGCGTGCCGAATTATTCGAATATTGAAAAACGGTTAAAATACTTTCTGAGAGGATACCTGACAAAACCAAAGACACTTGCAGACTACCGGCGTGCAGGATCTAATCTTTTCAATTTTCATAATTCACCGTTGACGATTACACTCATAAACCTGATGTTCGAGATTAATGGATTGAAGATAAGACAGATACTGAAAGATAAGGAAAAGACAAAACAATATGTATTATACCCGATCGTGTTTCTTCTGAAACTGATTGCCCGTTTCTCATCCGCCGGGTCAAGACGCAAGAATGCTTATGATCTGACGCTGCAGAATGAGGTAATACTCGGCGGAAATACCCTTATCTTCATCACCAGAAAAGAGCTTCCAGCCATGAAGGAATAATGAATACTGTCATGTCTTGAAGCGTAGACATAGTAACCGTTCTCTGGTAATCAGAAATATCTGACTCCTTCGTGAGCTGCATTCTATTTCATTGAGTCAAGAAGCTTCGCAGCAAGTTCAGAGCGGCTCAGTCCTTCAGGTATCAGAATGCTGCCTTCTTCTCCGGATGTTAACGTGCCCGGTTCGCCTTCGTCCAAAGTTGCGCGGACGTTTCCCGGCTCCAGGAAACGGCAGAGCCTGTTAAAGGTGTGGATACCGTTGTTGCGGCCTTCGTGATGGGCGAGGATGTAGAGCTGTTCCTTTGCCCTTGTGACCGCGACATAGAGGAGTCTGCGCTCTTCCTCAAGCTGTTCTTCATCACGTGTTGTGTAGCTTGAAGGAAGGACACCGTCAACTGCCCCGATGAGAAATACATTCCGCCACTCGAGCCCTTTTGCTGAGTGAATAGTTGATATGATGAGGGGCCTTTCCCAGACTTCGTCGTAGAAATCCTTTACCCCTCTCTCGGGCGGCTCGATTGCAACGTCTACGAGAAAGTCCCGGACGGCCGCATATCGTCCTGATATCTGCTCGAGGGCATCAAGATCGTTCTTTCTGAGCTGCCAGTCCAGATCGAATTTCTCTTTCATGATTGGATCGTAATAGTCGATGACTGCCCTGCACACCTTTGATGGATCTTTTTCGCGCTGCAGCAGCAGTTCTCTCAAGCGCATCAGACCATCAGTTAACTTTCCTCTGGCATTTTTTCCGAGTATGGCGAGGATATCTTCAGGGCCGGTGAGCGGCTTCATCTCCTGGATTATCGTCTGCGCGGTCCTTGGACCAACTCCGCCTACAAGCAGAAGAACCCGACTCCATGCGAGTTCGTCTTTGAGGTTCACAAAGAGTTTCAAATGGGCAACAAAATCTTTCACATGAGCGGTTTCGTAGAATTTCAGTCCGCCATGTACCGCGAACGGGATATTCCTTTTACTAAGCTCTGTCTGCAATGGTATTGTGATATACG
Organism: uncultured Syntrophus sp.; assembly: GCA_964472475.1. Taxonomy (GTDB): domain Bacteria; phylum Desulfobacterota; class Syntrophorhabdia; order Syntrophorhabdales; family Syntrophorhabdaceae; genus PNOF01. The sequence goes on from CAYYLU010000050.1 coordinate 1,998, forward strand.
CCGAACGAAAGAGCACGCATTGATGCGACAGGTCCATTCCCTGATCGTAGAATTCCTTTATGCGGTCAACCACCCATGCCGCCTCTTCCTGGGCGTCCCGGGAGTAGATGAGACGCGGCTTGCTCCCTTCACCTTTCCTCACCGCCTTCAGGCATTTTTCATACTTTTCGGCCATGTTGTCCAGTACCGCATTACCGGTATCAAGGATCGCCTGCGTGCTTCTGTAGTTGTCTTCAAGCTTAACGATCCTGCAACCGGGGAACCGTTCCGGAAAACACATGATATTTTCACGTGAACTTCCCCTGAAGGAATAGATCGCCTGTGCGTCGTCTCCGACCACAAGGACGTTCCTGTGGTTTACTGAAAGATAATATGCAATATCACCCTGCATGTTATTTGTGTCCTGAAACTCATCTATCATGACATAGCGATAACGCTCCGCGATCTGCGCCCGTACCTGTTCGTTTTCGAGTAACAGTTTGAAATAGAGCAACAGATCATCATAATCAAGGCACATCGATTCTATCTTGTACTCTGTATATTTTTTTCGCAGCTCCCTGATTTCATCTGCGAACGGAACAAACGGCGGATAATATTTTTCAAGTACCCGATCCACAGAGACTTCTTTGTTGATTGACATACTGAGGATTTTTCTCAACATGTCTTTTCTGGGCCGCCTCTTCTGTTTTTCGTAAAAACCGAGTTTAACCGCGCATTGATGTATTGCCTCCTCAGCATCAGCTTCGTCATAGATTGTGAAGCTGTCGGGCAGACCGAAGAAACTGCTGTATCTTCGCAGCATCTTATTCGCGAAGGAATGAAAGGTGCCGCCTTCCACCCTCTGGCACCTCGGATCACGGGCTGCCGCTCTTGAGATCATCTCCTGTGCGCTGCGCCGCGTGAATGTGAGCAGGAGTATGGTAGCCGGATCGACGCCTTTCTGAACAAGGTTCCACACGCGGAATTCAATGATCCTTGTCTTGCCGCTCCCTGCTCCCGCGATTACAAGCACAGGACCATCAATCGTGGTGACTGCTTCATATTGCCTATCGTTTAGTTGTTCCCTGATTTCCTGTTTCAAATAATCTGCCTGAGCTGCTAAAAATTCATTCGGAGTACTGCCACGACTCTGCCCTGTACCTCTACATTAGTTCTCTTATGATACATCGGTACCATGTAGGGATTACATGGCTGCAGCCTTACCTTTTCCTTTTCAAAATATATCTTTTTGAGGGTCACTTCCTGCTCCTGCTTAAGCCAGCAGGCGACAACGTCACCGTTTTTTACATCTTTGACTTCTTCCATGATTACAATGTCTCTGTCGGCGATCATTGCATCTACCATGGAGTTCCCCCGGACCTGCAGGGCGTAAAGGCCTTTCTTGCCACGGGTAATGTCACCCGGTACTTCGACCATCTTCTCTGCTTCTAGATTCCATTTTTCCACTGAAGGGACCCAGATTGGCTGGCCCGCCGCGATGATGCCGAGAAGAGGGACCATGGCAGCTTCTCTTGATTCACCGACTATGTCGATGCTGCGTGATGTGTCCTTGCTCTTTCTGATAAGGCCGCTTTGCTCCAGAAGATTCAGATGATATTGTACGGCAGACGGACTTCTGATTCCACACTGTTCGGCAACCTCACGAACAGACGGAGAGTAACCGTTACGTTGCCGGAACGATCGTATGAACTCCAGTATGGCTTCTCTTGTCCGGGTAGTCCTGGGCATACGTATATAGAACAATTGTACTAATGTTTTCTAAGGAAATCAAGCGGAAAGTTATTATCGGCGTTTGTGCCTGTTTCCGTAACCAGAGTGCAGGGGCGGTTTTAGTTGAGTTAATGAAAGGAATAATGGGAAGAAATCCGGCATACCATTATTCCGGTATGATAGCTTAAAATATTTTCTTTCGCAGAAAATATCTCTTGCCATAATAGAACGTATGTACTAATATACTGACATGAGAATTGTCTGCGTCTATATCCCTCATTTTTACCTCCAGATTGAAGAACTCCGCAATCCGGCGCTGAAAGAAAGACCTGTCGTACTTGCCGCTATGCCGGAAGAAAAAGGTTTTGTACTCGATTGCTCAGAGGCACTTATTAAGCGTGGTGTTTCTCCTCAAATGTCTCTAAGAGAGGCCTCTCGCCTCTGTTTTGACGCAATACCTATTTTTGTTCAGAGAAGGAACTATGTGCAAACCTGGGATGATATCCTTTCAGCAATTGCGGGTATTACGCTGCGTATGGAGCCGCAAAACCCGGGGGTGGTATTTCTCGATATCACACGGCTTCCGTGTTTGTATAGGAGCGAAGAGCAGCTCGCCTCAGCCCTGGTTCAGCTCATAAGCGAACACTTTTTTCTGAAAACTGCCGTGGGTGTGGGAAATTCACGATTTCTAGCCTATGAGGCGGCTTCGGCGGCAGCAGAAGACATTAATATTGTAAGGGCCGGCACAGAGAAAGAATTTCTTTCAACGATAAGTATAGCGCATTTACCTGTTTCCGGGGATGTACTTGAGAAGCTTCGCTTATTCGGACTCAACCGTCTGGGACAGATAGCTTTATTTACACTTTCTGCACTCACGTCTCAATTTGGTGCTACAGGAAGGGCTCTCTGGGAAGTCGCAAACGGCGTTGGAGATCAGGACAGGATCCCATGTGTTTTCCCCGTTACTGATGTGGATAAATCACTGGTGTGTGATGCCCCTGTTTATTCGATAGACCAGATGAAGATTGCCATCCTTGAGCTTCTTGATAATCTCTGTCTTGAACTTCAAGAACTTGGGAAGGCATGCCGGATGATCAGACTGGTATTCGATCTTCGGAATAAAGGTTTTATTGAAAAGCAGTTTTTTCTCTCGCCTCCTACGGCCCACAAAGAAGGCATGCTGCGAAGGATTATGACAAATCTTGAGCAGATTACACTTCCAGGCCCGGTTCGGCTCATAAGTGTTCGAGCCTCGTCGCTTGTAAGCTATAACGGCCAACAGGAAAAGCTTTTCCGGTTACGAAACGGCCTATCAGATAAAATGGCTGATATGCGCGGCATTTTGAAGACCAAATATAATTCAATACCTCTTGGACGTGTTGTTGAGAATAATACGAATACCCTTCTGCCTGATGATAGATATATCTTTGTAGATCCATGAACACTTCACCCTTCAAACCGGAACCTATTAAAATCACCACGTCAGGTGGTATGCCTTCACGGGTGTATTTTAAAAAAGGTTTAAGGGTTGTCCGCGAAATCAGTAACCTCTGGCGGGTCGATGATGGATGGTGGTCCATGCCGATTTCACGGATCTATTATGTCCTTGAACTTGAAAGCGGTAGCAGAATTACCGTATTTCACGACCTCTTGCAAGACAGATGGTATAAGCAGGCATGGGCAACCTAGAAACCGGGTTAAAGGTAAAAGGT
>CAYYLU010000050.1:5519-18225 GCA_964472475.1 uncultured Syntrophus sp.
GCTGTTGGAGCCACCCCCTCTCGTCCGCTGTGCGGACTGGTTTAGGGATACAAGTCAATGTACATCGAACTCCACACACATTCTAACTTTTCATTTCTTGACGGGGCTTCCTCAACGGAGGAGCTGGTTGAACGTGCGGCTGCACTTCATATGCCGGCGCTTGCCATGACCGATCACGATGGTCTGTATAACGCAAGCGCGTTTTTCAGGATGGCAAAAAATGCCGGTATAAAACCGATCATTGGTGCTGAGCTTACGCTGGAGAATGGCCGCCATCTGGTACTTCTTGTTGAGGGCCGGAAGGGATATTCGAACCTCTCGCGTCTTATTACAAAAGCGCACCTTGCCGGTTCAAAAGGGGAACCTGTCCTTGCAAAGACCGCTTTGAACGGTTACACGGAAGGACTCGTCTGCCTTTCCGGCTGTAGGAAAGGGGAAATACCCGAACTTCTTTTGAAAGGTGAACGGGAAAAGGCAGTCCAAACAGCAGACCAATATAAAACTCTTTTCGGGGCTGAGAATTTCTACATAGAAATTCAAAATCATCTTACTCCGGAAGATAAACGCCTCTCGCTACAGCTCTATGAACTGGCGCATAAACTTGGATTGAAGACTATAGCAACCAATAACGTGCATTACGCCACACGTGAGAGACATATGCTGCACGACGTACTCAGGTGCATCAAGAACAGGGTATCGCTGGAGCAATCAGCACAGTTTCGCAGATGTAATTCCGAGTATTACATGAAGGGATATGATGAAATGGCCCGGCTGCCATGGCTTTCTCATGAGTCAATATCGACAACCCATGAGATTGCTGAGCGTTGCACGTTTGAACTCGACTTCTCCTCTCTGTCGTACCCGGAATTTCCTCTACCTGAAGGTGAGACGGCAACGGGATTTCTGCAAAGGCTTGCCACGGAACGGGCACGAACACGATACGGCAGACTTTCAGATGAAGTCTTAAAAAGAATAGATCATGAAATTGAGCTTATAGATCAGAAAGGGCTTTCAGGATATTTTCTTGTGGTGTGGGATATTATCGAGTATGCCCGAAGAATGGGTATTTCGGCACAGGGGAGGGGATCGGCGGCAAGCTCTGTTGTGGCGTATGCGCTCGGGATTACCCCTGTTGATCCGATCAGACACCGCCTCTTTGTCGGCCGTTTCCTCAATGAGTTGAGCACACCTGACATTGATATCGATATCGCAACGAACAGGAGGGAAGAGGTTATCCAGTACGCCTACGATACTTACGGGAGAGACAATGCAGCGATGGTCTGCACGTATGTCACTTTCCAGGGGAGAAACGCCATCCGTGAGGTAGGCAAGGTATTGGGGTTTCCGCCGCATATACTGGACAGAATGGCAAAGACGGTCTCCTATTACGGCGGGTCACAGACTATTGAGTCTCTCAGAGAGGTGCCTGAATTCAGATCATATATTGACTCTGCCGCGTGGAACCATTTTGGTACACTTTGCGCACAAATAGCCGATTTTCCCAGGCACCTTTCAATCCATGTGGGGGGCATGATTATTGCGCCGCGTCCTATTGCCGAAATCGTCCCGCAGGAGCACGCGAGGGCAGAAGGGAGGATTGTCTGTCAATGGGATAAGGATTCCGTTGATGACGCGGGACTGATCAAGTTCGATCTCCTGGGTCTCAGAATGCTTTCGCTTATTGATGACGCGCTGGAGCTTATAAAACAAAAAGGAACGGAAATAGATTTTGACGCAATCGGCACGGACGATCAGAAGGTCTATAAACTCATCTGCGATGCAGATACAGTGGGGGTTTTTCAGGTCGAGAGCCGCGCACAGATGCAGACCGTGCCGAAGGTGAAGCCGCATTCTATTGAAGATATTGCAATAGAGGTCGCAATCGTGCGGCCCGGTCCGCTCCAGGGCAATATGGTCAATCCATATATTCGCAGAAGACAGGGCAAGGAACCCGTTGTCCACTTCCATCCGAAACTTATACCCATCCTGGATGAAACCCTCGGCGTTATACTTTTTCAGGAACAAATCCTTCAAGTGGCAATTGAGATCGCGGGGTTTTCGGCGGGAGAGGCAAACAAACTGCGAAAGGCTATGGGGCGTAAAAATGCCCGTGAGGAGATGCTGAAGTGGCATGAACGATTTGTCCGGGGTGCCGAGAAACAGGGAATTCAAAAAGAACTTGCAATAAAGATATTCGATCACATCTGCGGTTTTGCGGAATTTGGTTTCTGCAAAAGCCACGCGGCAAGTTTTGCAATCCTCTGTTACCGCTCTGCATATTTGAAAAGGTACTATCCGGCGGAATTCTATTGTGCCCTGCTTAATAACCAGCCAATGGGCTTCTACGATCCGGAGGTAATCACGGGTGATGCCAAACGGCATGGTATAGGTATGCTTCCGGTCGACATTAACAGGAGTGCGTGGAAATGCTCTCTTGAAGACGGGCTGCTCAGGACAGGCTTTATGTACGTGAAGAAGATCGGTGAAGAGAGATGTGAGCGCATATTGAAGGCGCGTGAATCTGGGTCTTTTATTTCTCTGCAGGATTTTGTCAATCGCACGAAAATTGATAATGAGGCGCTGCAGAACCTTATAGTGGTCGGCGCTTTTGAAACGCTGCGGCATTCGCGGCGGCAATTGCTCTGGGAGGCGGGAACATTACATAATAACGGCACCTTGAGTGTAATAATGAACGCCGACAGTGGAAAAGGATTGCCGATTCCGGAAATGAGTTGTGCGGAAGAGACTATAACAGACTATACCTTCCAGGGGTTTTCCGCGTCACATCACATAATGGAACTTTACCGCAAGAGACTGAACCTTTTTAAAGCAGTTAAGAGCTCTGCCCTGGCGCATTGCAGAGCAGGGTCCCGCGTCCTGATCGGAGGATTTACTGTATGTATTCAAATGCCGCCTACGGCACGAGGTTTTGCCTTCATAACGCTTGAAGATGAAGATGGTCTTATCAATATTGTAGTTGGACCGGAAGAATATCGTTTATATAAAACATTGATACGATTAGAGCCATTGCTGTTGGTAAAAGGCATTCTTGAAAAAAAGGATGGCCTTATCAATGTAAAGGCCATCCTTTTTGAACCTCTTCATGCAAAGAGGCAACTGTGAATCCATCCAGGCGGAAGCATACGTATCGGTGAAATTGTCATGACACACGACCTTGATGCCGGCAAACGATCTTTTACAACACAAAGGCTTGATATGAAAGGCTTTAAAACAAGTCCATGCAGTTGTATCCTTTACATCAGGTGTCCATTATGCTAATAGAATAGCCATGAAAGTGGAGTGCGAAGGTAAAGTCTACAAGTTTGAAAAGCCGATCGTGGTTTACAGACTTCTGGAGGAATTATCTTTGAGCAAAGAAGCACATTTGGTCGTCGTAAATAACCGGCTCGTCACGGAAGATCATAGGTTGGAAGCGGACGATGATGTCAAAATACTTCGGGTAATATCAGGCGGATGAAGTGCAAGGTTTGCGGCCAGCCCGCCAGTATCAATCTCCGATCATATAAGCTTGCACTCTGCGATGCTGATTTTGTGACTTTCTTCCAAAAAAGGGTCCAAACCACAATACGGAAATACGGTCTGATAACAGCTCAGGATAAGCCGGTCATAGCTGTTTCAGGCGGCAAGGACTCGCTTGCTTTGTGGCACATCATGAACGCTCTGGGTATTGCGTGTGACGGTATTTACATTGATCTTGGCATTGAAGGATACTCGGACAAGTCTCTCGATAAAATCATCAAAGCTGCTCAAGCGCTTACCGGAAAATTGTACGTTTTTCGCATTGCAAGCGTGCTCGACTGTGGTATTGACGGACTCGCAAAGGCTTTGAAAAGAGTGCCATGTTCTGCTTGCGGCATGGTAAAGCGTTATATTATGAACAGGATATGTGTTGAGAAAGGATATAACGTACTTCTTACAGGACACAATCTCGACGATGAAGCTTCAGCGCTCTTCGGGAATATGCTCTACTGGAAAAAAGAATACCTGTGGAAAAAAGACATATTGCTTGAAGAAAAAGAAGGTCATCTTTCAAGAAAAGTGAAACCGCTCTTCCTGTGTTCGGAGCGTGAATCGGCGGCCTATGCGATTATAAAGAACATAGACTACGTGTATGAGGAATGTCCGTTTTCAACAAGGGCGAAGTCCATCACGTACAAACACATGCTCAATACGCTGGAACAGACATCACCCGGAACCAAACTGGCATTCATCAAGGGTTATCTGAAAACATTGAAAGAAATCCCGACTGCCGAACAAGCTGTGAATGAATCAAGAGTCACTCAATATTGTGTGGATTGCGGGTATCCGACGTACACGGAGAAGTGCAGCTTTTGCTGGACTCTGCACAATCACGGGATTCATACGGATGTAAAATTCGATGAATACACATATTCCTTTGACAGCCCCGTTGAAAAGATGATGACATAATCCGGTATGCACATGATTGATGGAATATCACAACTGATGTTCAACATCTATGAGGCTTTCACGGTTGCCTTTTATCTGAAGGAAAAGGATACGCTGGGTTGTATCTCAGCGTTTACGTTCGCGAAGAGCTTCCGCAAAGAAAGGCATATCTCTATAGAAGGAACTCTGCCCGGGTGGGTTTTCAAACATAATGAAGCGTTGATAATTCCCAATTTTGATAGAGACGAGAACGCGCTGGGATATTATGGCGGTGAGGAAGGAATTAAATCTTTTATGGGATATCCCCTCGGACATGACGGCGTGATCATCGTTGACAGCAAAAGAAAATATATCTTTACTGATAAAGAAAAGAAGCACCTGAGTTCTTTCGCGGCCATGATAAGCGGACAACTGGATAGAGAGAAACGGTCACTTGAGCGTGAAGAAATACTGGAAAATCTGTATGCCGAAAAACGGATCTTCGGGCTATTTAATGAACTCAACCTTTCAAAGGTCTCTTTGCTTGAGATACTGAACGAAATGCTTCATTATTCCGGTGGAGATTTGTGCTTCATAGGAATGGAAAAGAAAGACAGACTCATTATCCAGGATATTGTTGGTCCCGGACAATATGAAGACTTAAAGAAAGAATGCAATAAGGGAGAAAGTATTGCATCTCTGGTGCTGGAGGCGGGAAGAGAAATGCTTCTTCCGCATGGTAGCGGTTATTTGCGAGAGAAACCCCTGTTTTTCCATGGTGAATCAATAAAACCGAGACAGTTCTTCGGTTTCCCTCTTATTGCCGATGACGTGCCTTTCGGGGTGATTGGTTTTGTTGCCTTATATGAGTCACATTTGAAGGATACCGCCATAGGAATACTGAGGAACCTTTCATCGCTGCTGGCTCTCTACTACACTTCGTTATGGATGAAAGAGAACGCAGAGAGACTTAAAGACTTCGATCCGGTTACAGGTTCCGTCCAATTCCCGGTCTTCCTTTCGCACGTTGAAAAACTTGTACGGAAACAGGATGACTTCTCTCTTATTTCCGTCAAGCTCCTCAAACTTTCAAATTTCAACAGGGATATCGGGGTCGAAGCGACAAACGGAATCATAAAAAGAATGTTCCAGGTTATAAAGTACTGTGCCGGTAATCAGACGCTGATCTCGAGAAAAGGCGGCGGCCATTTTTATGTTCTCTTGAGAGGCGCTGACAAAACTGAAGCAAGAAACACTCTTAGACTCCTTCACCACGCGATCAACAAGAGTCTTTCCGAAGAGAGGCTTTCATCCGGCGGTGTGGATATGTTAGAATCAGATATAATCAATTTTCCTGCTGATTCAGGGGATTTCTGGGGCTACCTTGAAAAACGAAGAAAAAAAGAATTGCAAATATGACTGATTGAGGAGGAAGGGGGAAATGGGTCTATTCAAGCGGCTATTCGGAATGTTTTCAACGCATCTGGCTATGGATCTCGGGACTGCCAATACCCTCATCTACATGAAGGGTGAGGGTATTATTCTTAACCAGCCGTCTGTGGTTGCTATAGATAATAATTCGGGTAGAGTAATTGCGGTGGGAAAGGAAGCAAAAGAATACATCGGAAGGACGCCGCCGAACATCAGCGCCATCAGGCCGCTTAAGGATGGAGTGATCGCGGATTTCGACGTCGCGAAGGCAATGATAAAATATTTCCTGCGAGTGGCCAGTTCGGAGCACAAGATATCTAAGCCGAAAATGGTGGTAGGAGTTCCATCAGGCATAACGCAGGTCGAAAAGAAAGCAGTCATCGATGCATGTTTTCAGGTGGGAATCAGGGATGTATATCTTATTGAAGAACCTATGGCAGCAGCACTTGGTGCAGGAATGCCGATCGAACTTCCCAGAGGAAACATGGTAATAGATATCGGCGGAGGAACAACAGAAGTTGCCATAATGAGCCTTTCTGCTGTCGCGTACAGTGAGTCGCTTCGGGTCGCAGGTGATGAACTGGATGAATCAATCGTAAGATACCTCCAGAAACGTCATCAACTGTCGATAGGATTGATAGCAGCGGAGAAGATCAAGATAGAAGGCGCATCTGCATTTCCCATCGATTCACTGAGTGATACCATAAACGTGGTCGGTAAAGATGTGCTGACGAGCATCCCCAAGAGCTTGAAAATATCGAAGGAAGAAGTGAGGGAAGCTGTCGAGGAACCCGTTTCAGCGATTATCGACAGTATAAGAAGAGCACTCGAAAAATTACCTCCGGAGTTCGTCGCCGACCTCAATGAAACGGGAATCGTGCTTACTGGCGGAGGGGCCTTATTGAGGGGCCTCGATCAGCGCATTGAAAATGAAACAGGCATCATGGTGACTGTCGCCGATGAACCTTTAAACTCGGTAACTATGGGCTGCGGTCGTGCCGTCGAGGATATGCAGAAATACAAAAAGGTTTTTATCAATTGACACCAACATCGCGTCTCACCGCGCTGTGAATTCAACTTGATCGACAGCCTCACTGAAGCGGAGTTGACCTAACCTGTACAAGAACAGAGTATTCGGGGTGTACCAAGAATGAAGAAGACAATTTGTATGTTGTCTATTTTGCTGCTTTGTGCCGGTTGTGTAAAGACATACACACATGCGTCAAAGAGCGGCGCCAGTTTCGAACAGGACCGGGTCGCCTGCGAAAGCGCTGCCAGACAGAGACTTGCCCGGCAGGGGGTTACCTGACCGGCTGAGATCGGCAAAGAGACAGGTCGTTGTCTCGAAGGTAAGGGATGGAGAGAAAAAGGATTTTTCTAAAAAACAATTTCTAAATTCTAATATTGAAACCCTAAACGAAGACGTCGTAATGCAGAAATATTAAGGTTTAGAATTTAGAGAATTAGAAATTAGAATTTGTCTCTATTGCCCATTCTTCGTACATTCGGCCATTGAGTTCCGAGACGAAACGCGATGGCCGCAGGATGACATGCCCCGCCTGTCTGTCAAAGACGAGCAGGGGATAAGACAGATACAACTCATCCATTGCCCGCGTGGATGCTACGTAAAAGAGCCTTCGTTCCTCCTCTATGTCCCCGTCTTCAACTGATCTGGGGTTGGGGAATCTCCCTTCTGCGCACCAGATCAGAAATACGGCCTTCCATTCGAGCCCTTTCGCCTGGTGAATGGTGCTCAGGATTACCCTGTCGTCATTGTCCATGCCTGCTGACGAAAGCTCCTCACCGGAAAGGCCGCTCATGAGAGACAACTCGCTGAGGAAAGTCTCGAGTGATTGGTACTTTGTTGAAAAATTCATCAATTGATTCAGGTCTTCAAGACGTGTCTCATAATTCGGATATGCAAATTTAAGGTAATCCATATATCCCTGTCTCAGGACTGCGGAGATCATGTCGGACGGTGCTTCCCGCGCATACAGTTCCCGGAGTTCGGAAAAGAGCCTGGACCAGGTTTCAACATTTTCTTTCAGAACGCTCTTGAAAGACTCTCCGATTTTTTTTGAGACGAGTACTTCGAACGGGTCTTCAGATGCCCTGATGTATTCAAAAATGCGATCCGCTGTCTTGTTTCCTATGCGCGGAAATATCTTGAGCATTCGCTTCCATGAGACTTCGTCTTTTGGATTGTCGATAATCCTTAAAAATGATACGACGTCTTTTATATGTGCCTGTTCAAAGAACCGTAGCCCGCTCCTTATTTCAAACGGAATTCCCCGGCGCGTAAGTTCCATCTGGACTTCCATGGAATGGTAATGTGCCCGGTACAGGACTGCGATCTGCCGGTAGGGGATACCTTCTTCATCAAGATCCATAATTCTCTGTGCGACAAATTCCGCCTGCTGTATCACATCCCTGGATGGGGCCAAAACGGGGATCACCCCGGAGGGTCTGATACTCATCAATGTTTTTTCGAACTGCTTTCTGTTGTGTGATATAGAATTATTTGCCAGGTTCAATATTTCAGGAGTACTGCGATAATTTGTCTCCAGCTTAAATATTCTGGCTTCCTCGTACTTTTTGGGGAACTCCAGAATATTCTCGAAATTTGCTCCTCTAAAGGAATATATGCTCTGCGCGTCGTCACCAACAACCATGATGTTTCTGTTAATATACCCCATGAAATCTATGATCCCGGCTTGAATTCTGTTTGTGTCCTGATACTCATCGACGAGGATCTGCGAAAAGGTGGTCGCGTATAATTTTCTCACATCTTCATGTTCACTCAAGACCCTGTGCCAATAGAAAAGCAGGTCATCGAAATCCATTGCGTTTGCCGCTTTCTTCTTTGCAGAGTAGAGACTAAATAAGGCATCTATCTCGTCCACGATGTCGAGGAAGAAAGGATTTTTCTCCTGTATTGTTTGATCGATGGTATTCATTGTATTAACAGCATAACTGAAAATGCCCTTCAGTACGTTGCCCTTAGGAAACAGCTTAGACTTTGTGTCTATCCCCGAGGCTTTTATGACGGCGTCGATCATGTCCTTTGAATCTTCATTGTCAAGTATGCTGAAATTCCGCTGGTAACCGATCCTTTCACTCTGTTGTCTCAGAATCATGTTTGCTATATGGTGAAAAGTGCCTCCCCAGATATAGCGGGTATCTATCTTCATCAAGTGTTCGACCCGGTGGAGCATCTCGCGTGCCGCTTTGTTTGTGAAGGTAAGAAGCAGAATTGCATTTGCCGGAACACCCTGTTCAAGGAGTCTCGCAACGCGGTATGTAACCACCCGGGTTTTGCCGCTACCCGCACCGGCAATCACGAGGACAGGCCCATGATCCGCAAGGACAACTTTAAGCTGCTCGTCGTTGAGTTCTTTTTTGTAGTCTACAGCAGGAGAGACGGAAGCTGCATCTCTATGAATCATGTATCTTTTCACGGAGCTAAGAGTATGCTGAATAGAGCACTCCATGTCAAGGTCTGCGCGTGCACAGGTGCAATGCCTGTATACGAAAGAGAAGTATATTTCCGGCCAAAAAACTTAAGAAAACAACTAAATAGAACGATATATATGATGAACAACACTATATAGGGGGAACTCTAATGCGGTTGAAAAACATCACTATTGGAACGAGACTTACCGGCGGATTCATAACATTTATGATAATTACCGCCATCATCTCCTTTGTCGTCGTGTCTACTTCGGGAGGTGCAGGAAAAGAATCGGCATCAACAGGCAGTATGAATTGGTTTCTCATCGCCCTTTCTGTGGTCGTCTGGATTGGTGTGGGCCTGGTAATTTCGACCATCCTGAGCAGAAGTCTGACGGCACCGATCAAACGGCTCAATACCGTGCATCACTTGCTCTCAAGCGGCGACTTGACGATAGACATTCATGTCAACAGGAAAGATGAATTGGGAAAAGACATGGTTGAGATTAGAACACTCATAGAACAATGGCGAAAGCTTATCGGAAATGTAAAAACCGTTGCTCTCGATATATCTTCAGCAGGAAATCAGCTGAGTTCAAGCGCAAAACTTATGTCTTCAGGATTCAACGCGCAGATGGAAAAGGCCTCACAGGTTGCCGCCTCATCTGAAGAGATGTCTCAGACAATACTTGATGTGGCTAGAAACACAGGCAAAATAGCGGAGTCTGCTGCTAAGACAGTGCAGGTAGCGAAAGCAGGCCAGGATATTGTTATCAGCTCAGTGAAAGAAGTAAAAAAGATAGCCGAGACGGTGGATGAGACCTCCGCGTTCGTTCAGACGCTTGGGAATCAGTCGAGTCAGATAGGCGAAATAGTGAACGTCATTAATGAGATCGCTGATCAGACAAACCTGTTGGCCCTTAACGCTGCAATCGAAGCGGCACGCGCAGGAGAAGCGGGAAGAGGCTTTGCGGTTGTGGCCGATGAAGTCCGCAAGCTCGCCGAAAGAACTGCAAACGCAACATCCGAAATCGGATCGATGATCCATTCAATCCAGGAGGGCGTGAATAGCGCCATCAACGCAATGGAAGTTGCCACAAAAAAAGTCGAGGCAGGTGTCGAACTCTCTACCCAGGGCGGTAATTCGCTAAACAATATTGTTGATTCCGTAAACGAACTGCAGCTCATGGTACAGCAGATAGCCTCGGCAACAGAGCAGATGAGTGCGACTTCTGAGGAGATAAACAAGGACATCGAGCAGATTGCGGGTGTTTCCAGGGAAACTTCGGCGAGTTCCGGCCAGACGGCGCAGGCGGCGGGCGAACTGGCACGGTTGTCGGTTGTACTCGACCAGGCTGTGAGTGGTTTTAAGCTTTCCTGAATAAGGATTCCGCGGTGAGAAATCTTCGCCTTGGACTTATTCTTTGGAATGGGTGTAGAATTTAACTCAGATGTCAATAGGTTACGTCACAAAGATGGCATCTGGAGACGGATCGAGAATTCCATGCGCAATCTGCTTGATGAACCAATAGATCAAGCCTTTTTCTGCGCCTGGATCCTTATTCACAAGCCTTAACAAGTTCGTAATTCTTGCTTCGCACACCAGCCAGAAGCAGGTCTATGTTATCAACCGGGACCCCGATCATACTCAACGTATCCGTCGCCAATCGTAGACTTGCCTCTACAGCCTCAGGAAGCGCGCGCGTTGCTCCGGCCTGAACCAACCTGCCACTCGCCTCAAGGTCCCGCGCGCGGGCAATGATCGGGATGCCGGGGTAATAATTCTTTACATGCGACACTGCCTCTAAGGCAGTTTTCTCATTGTCCACTGTAAGGACGACGAGTGCTGCCTGTTCAGCGTGCACTGCCGCAAGAAGATCGGGGTTGGCGATATCACCGTAGAAAACAGGAAAACCGTCTTTCTTACCTTTTGTCACACGCTCCGGGTCATTATCGAAAACTATAAAAGGTACCCCGCTTGAATTGAGAATGACTGCTATTACATGCCCGACTCTTCCGTAGCCTCCTATGATCACCCTTCCTCGTATATCTCCCCCCCTTTTCCTGAAAAGGAACATACTCTTTTCCCCGCTTTGCGGGAAAATATCGTTCAGCAAGGTAATAACCGATCTTTGTAATCAACGGAGTCAAGAGCATACTCACCGATATGACACCAATGCCTGTGACAAAGGTTGTTGTGTCTATAATACGCAGAAGCCTGGAAGAAGAAAGGAGGACAAAACCAAACTCGCCGCCCTGTGCAAGCAGGAAAGAAACACGGGTAGCTACACGCGGGCTCATTCTAAAGAAAATACACGCGGCGAACATCACGCTGATCTTGACAAGAATGATCACTGTAGCATAATAGGAAAACTTAAATGGTGCGGCCGCAATGGATTGAAGGTCAATGGACATTCCTACGGCAACAAAGAACAGACTGATCAGAATGCCTTTATACGGTTCAATATACGCCTGGATTTGAACGCTGTAGCGGGAACTCGATAGCAAGACACCCATAATAAACGCCCCAAGCGCGAACGAAAGACCTGTCTGATGCATTGCCCACGTAGCAAAAAACACGGCCAGAATGACCACAAGGAGAAAACCTTCCCGGTTCTTCTGACGTGCTACCCGTTCAAGGGCATAAGGCACTACATATTTACCAAAGACCCATATCAACAAGAATACGCCGGCAATAGTGATCAACTTCAAAACGGCCGATTTGAATGTTACTATCTCGGCTCCTGCCAGAACGGAGACGAGCGCCAGCATTGGTATTATTGCGATATCCTGCATCAAAAGTACGCTGAACGCGGTGTTCCCGTGAGCACTGGCGATTTCGCCTTTTTCCTGCAGCAACTGAACGACAAGTGCTGTCGATGAAAGTGATATAGCAAGGCCGATGATGAGTGATGCCCTCCATGAAAGATTCCCGAGCATCATAAACAGCGCTACGATTGCGGCAGTCAAAATGATCTGAAGAGTGCCCAAACCAAAAACCTGTTTTCGCATCGCCCACAGGCGGGAAGGCCTCATTTCAAGACCGATGACAAAAAGGAGCAGTATTATTCCAAGCTCAGTGAAGCTGCGGATGCCTTCAACATGTGCTGTTATCTTTGGTCCCGCCGTGTGCGGGCCTACAATGATACCGGCCACCAGAAAACCGGCTATGGAACCAAGCCCGAAATGTTTGAAAAGTACGACCATCACCGAAGCTACAAGAAGGAGAATCACCGCTGACGTGATGAATGTTTCAAGATCCACTATGTTATCAGAGCCTCTTTTACTAATTGATCTGAATCATCTTACAATCGGACAGCCGGCAATTGCAAGTACGATCAAGAGTACCGTTGAACTGAAATCTCAGGAGGCTGCACCAGTTTTAATGATGACTTTTCATATGAATAACGTCGATCTT
>CAYYLU010000051.1:0-14094 GCA_964472475.1 uncultured Syntrophus sp.
AGGTTTTGTTTTCTATCAGACATCCAGCACAAGGCCGTCATAGGCAAGATCAATTTTCAATGGGTGAAACCGATGATCGTTGTAGATCTTCAGATAGCTTCTGGTGTCCTCCAGAAGGACCTCGAGCCTGTCATCCGCATACGTAGGTTCATTGTGAAACAGGCAGAGGTGTTTTACGTTGGCCTTTACGCCGAGCTCAACAGCTGCAATAAAACTTGAATGCCCCCAATCGTCTTTCGACTGCACTGCATCAGTCCATTCGTATTGCGCGTCGAATATCAGCAGATCAGCATCTCTGAAAAATTCGAGAAAAGGATAATTATCGTCTCGAGCAGTCTGGTCCCAGCTCGTCTTGTGCTCGGCATCGGACGAGTAAACGATCGCTTTGCCTTCTCTCTCAAGTCTATACCCATACGATACTCCAGGGTGATTCTGGCGTATACCTTTTACACGGAATCCACCGATTTCGTATTCCTCACCTTCCGAGAGCACATTAAACTGGATCTTGCTTCTCAGGTTCTTCAAAGGAACAGGAAAATTTGGATGCTCCTGCTGATTCACGAAGACTTTTTCAATATCTTCATGGAATCCGTAAATACGTACCTCATTACCAGGTATGTATGCAGGGGTAAAGAATGGAAATCCCTGAACATGGTCCCAGTGAAGATGAGAAATGAGAATGTTGAAAATGGCATTGCCGCTGCGCTTCCCCTGTTCGACCATTTTCACGTGATTGTTTCCGAAGTCTCTCAAGCCGGTTCCGGCGTCACAGATGATATACTCGTCTCCATTTTCTATTTCAATGCAGGGGGTATTGTTTCCATAGCTGCCGCGAATTGAAAACGGCAGATCTTTGTCGACAAACTCTTCTATTTCCTCATCACTTTTGAATTGGCGTTCTCTGACATACTGCAGAGCTTTAACGACCTTGTCACGTATCGTCTCCGCTGTTATAGAAGCCGGCAATGACCCACGAGTGCCCCAAAAATAGACGCGCATTGTATCTATAACCCCGCCTTAAGTAGTCATAGTATTCTAACGCGTTGGATTGAAAAAGCAAGTAAATTTTTCCAGTTACGTGACATTTATCATAAAAGGTATTAAAGCTGAGCAGTAAACCGAAGGGCAGGTAAATCATCCCGCCCTTCATAGAGTTCACGCATTCTTATTTGCTGGGTGCCGGGGCAGAAGCAGCCGGCACCGTCATCGGAGCAGCTGCAGCCGCATTGGTATCTTCGATTTTTTTCGCGGTTGTTTCCTTCATGGATCTCAGTTCATCGTTCGCTTCTTTTATCTTTCCGTTTTGCAGCTTTTCTTTTGATACCGCAAAATCGGTCTCTGTCTTTGTGATAAAAGACTGGATCTCATCGCGCATGTTAGCGAATTTCTTATTCTTGGCGTTCGCCGTAAGCAATGCTTTCAAATCGTCGATACCCTTCTGAGCATCCTCCACACTCTGTTCCGCTGCAGAAGTCATTTGACACCGGTTCTTACAAACGCATTTTCCGCAGATTCCCGTAAGCATCCTTTCAGAGGCCCCTGAGAATCACCGGGGTAGAATACCCCCGGTTCAGAACATCCCGTTTTCGTTTTTTGAAGTATCAGGTATCTGCTGGATCACATCCCAATGCTCGTCTATTTTTCCATCTTCCAATCTGAAAATCTCTATTATGGCCCTCTGTAATGTAGCGTCCCTTCGCGAATGGACATGAAGTACAACATAATCTCCTTCTGCAATTACCTTCTTGATGTCGCTATGCGCATCAGGAAAATTGGTCTTCAAATAGTCAATAAAATCTCTAAGCCCTTCCGGTCCGTCAGCTACGAGCGGATTATGTTGTTTGTACCTGTTACCCATGAATTTCCGCGCTGCTTCAAAATCTTTTTTGTTGATGATCAAATCGTAAAACTCGATCACATTCCGCTTGTTCGTTTCAATGTCAGTCTTCATACTGTCCTCCGGCTTTCGATTCATATCGGATCGGCACGTGTCCGACCCGACCGCAATTCCCTCGCTCACGTCCGGCTTACATATAATGGCCGGTCCTTACAGCCTTCACCGTAGTTTGGCAAATTCTTTATGATTATACTAGATAACATCTTTGAGAGCATGCTTTCAAACACTTTGACATATTTATCCGTGTCTACAAGAAAATCCTTTTCACAAGCTGTCTGATTTGAACCGGCGTTGCATCATAATCCGGGACGAAACCTTTTGAACGCTTCTATTGCGCATCTCCCCGTAACGATCCTACAGACAAAAATGCCGCACAAAATATGGCACAAAATATTCACTTGACCTGGCTGATAGTAAAACATACAATAACTGTTGCTCTACCACTCAAACACTCGGTATATGGGAAGGAACCGTCATGCCAAAAGCCCACAACAACATCTTTTTTATTCCGGGACAGGATGATTTCATACCTGATTCACATGTGTATGTTATAGGAGATCCCTCATCCGGCGATCTCAGTCTTGTGGATGCCGGATTGATCGGAAAGGGAGACTATAAGATTGAATCACTTCAACGGCAAGGCTTCGATGCTTCCTCAATAAAGCGCATCATCATGACCCATACACATCTCGACCACATAGGCTGCGTATCCGAAATAAAGAAGTTCATACCACACGCAGAACTCTGGATGCATGCCAGTGAAGCCGAGCTGATAGAATCCAATGATTATAGGGCAATATATGGAATGGATGCTTTCAAGAGTATGTGTGAGATGCAATACAATATAGGCCCTGATGCCTTCAGATTTACAATTGACCGGAAACTCAATGACAAAGATGTACTCGAAATCGGCGGTATGGTATGGGAGGTGCAGCACGTGCCCGGGCATTCAATGGGGGGTATTGCGCTTTACGAGCCGGTCCAGAAGGTGCTTATTCCCGGCGATGTCTTATACGCTGATTATGCCATCGGTCGTTTCGATCTGTACGGAGCAGACGCCCGCAGTCTCAAAAATTCTCTCGCAAAGCTGAGTTCATTAGATATTGATGTTCTGCTGCCGGGCCACAATCAAATTCTAAAGCCCGTGCCTGCCGATTACATCAGGAAGACCGTCAAAATGTGGGATGCATACCTCGTGTAGCTCCAGACAGGCTGAGCAGCAGGCTTGCCGGCAAAATATCCGCGTGAAACGATGGCCGTTCACCGAAGGGTTACGCTCATCGAGTAAAGGTCCGGTTATACAAAGTTTTCATACACATTAACTTTTATCTTCTCATCTTCCTCAAAGAAGACAGCTGAATTATATTCTTCAAAGCAGTCGAGGACAAGTCTGCCGATCTTTATCCGCACATTCGGGTAACACGTTTTTCTGACCTTTACAATGGGTTGGACTGCCTTTGTCATTGTGCTTTTCAGCATGTCAATTTCACCATTCAGTTCCTCAATATTATGTCTGAGTTCTTCCTCCGTAGCGATAAGACGCTGGTAGAGCACACGTTTTTCTTCAGAGAGAGCGTCAGAGCGCCTGAGATTTTCCAGGGTGCTGATGTGTTTTGTTATCTCCTCATGGGTGTATCTGACTTTCGCAAGTACTTCATCAAGGTTCTTCAGCCGGGCTACAGTCTTCGGTTCATATCCTACGGAAACCTGTGTTTTTTCGGCTGCCCCGGAGCCAAGTATATTCGTGGTAACAAGATTCCTTGCATTGAGCTTGCCTCCGAAGACTCTGCCTTTGCCGAGTATCGCATCGATAGTATCGCCGGCTGAAATATTGGAATTAAGCATGTCGCCTACAAATATGTTTCTTCCGGCTTCGACAACACAGTTCTCGACAAAGGACATATGAATGTCGCGGCCGGCGCTGATAGACCCTTTTTCGGCACCAAGAACACCACCCTTTATAGACAAATCCCGGCCCGCCTCAATGAAAGCATCTTCCACAACTCCGTCGATTTGAATATCTTCTGTAGCTTTCACGGTGAACCCCGATATAACACTACCGAGTATTCTCACACTTCCCTTAAAATTGATGTTCCCTACGGAGTAATCAACGTCGCCCTCAACTGTGAGCACCGGTTCGACAAAAACGTTTTTGCCTTTCAACATCGGCTGTCCATCTATTTTCGCGCAAATCGAAAGACCGTCAGGTGCAACTACAGCATTTCTTCCGGCGACGAGAGACACGTCTTTTCCCGGCTTTGCCGGCATGGGTTTCCCCTTTATTGTACAGCCTTCCTCACCGGTCGTCGCCGGTATCTTCCTCGCAACGGTTTCGTCTTTGTTCACCGCGAAGACCATTTGCAACTCTTTATAATCAACCTTCTCGTGTTCCAACTCCTTGGGAGTCATCTTATATTCAAGCTGAAATTCATAGCAGATGCGTGCGTCGACCCCGTGAACCGGTTCTCTGGCCTGCGCAAACATGACCGGCTTATCGTAAATCTCCGCTTCAAGGGTGTTACGGATGGAGTCAAAATCAACACCAAATACTATTCCGGATTTTTCTATTTCAGACAGGATTTGATCGGGGGTAATGTTATCACCGCCGTAAGCAGGCTTCACGATGAGGTTCGCCGATCTGTCATTCTTCTCTATCTGTATCTGCACCTCCGCATCGCGCGCATAGGCTGCGACAAATTGCTTTTCCAGGGTACATCGCTCTATTTCGCTTGTTATCGTACTCTCGTCAATCCAGTATGGTGTTCCGGTGAATCTAAGAGCACCTATCACATCCTCAGCAGCCGGATATGGGCCGGATTTTGACACGGACACGTATATCTTCTTTTCTTCTTCGCGGTGTTCGATATTTACGGAAGGATGTGTCTGTTGTTCCTGTGTGGTGGCTTTATCGGCTTCCATCAGTCCCTTTAGCCCGTGTGCTGCGTCATGCACTACCATTCGACCCGGGACACTCAATGGCTGCATCTGTACCCCGCAAGCACACCATCATCTGTTTCCCCATTCCCGGACAGGCAGTAATCATGTTAAGTTATCGGCAGGAAAGGAGAAAACATAATTATTGATGAACTGATAAATCCGGTTTTAACCTAAGACTTCGAGGATCTTCATGCGCCGGTTGTGCGCATTTTTAACATATTCCCTCAGATCAAGAACCACGACTGTAATATTATCCCTACTTCCCGATGCCAGGGCTCTCCTCACTATTGCGTCCGAGGGTCTGCCGTTTCCCGCATTTTCGCGGGCAAGCTTGATAACCTCGATGGGAGACAACACGTCCCAGACGCCGTCGCACGCTACAACTATAAAATCATTTTCTTTTCCAAGAAGGCCCGTTGTAATGCTTGGTTCAGCTGATACGTATGGCTTCATACCCGCGTCGCCAAGAGCCCTGCTGACAGCGAGTATACCCTGTACCCTCGGAACCCCATAAGAGACAACCTCACCGCCAAGTGCTTCAATGCGTTCCCGCTCGCTATCAAGACCGGGTCGATGATCTGTTGTGAGAACAAACGCATTCCTGCGAGTGCCTATTACTATTCTTGTATCCCCTGCATTCGCAGCTATGAAACCCTCATCAATGATGTAGCAGTTTGCGGCCGTAGTCCCTCCCGGCACGTTCTCCCTTATCAGATAAGCATCAGTCACCCGATATGCATTTCTCAGGATATCCGTTGCTGACACCCTTTCAGATGCGGGCCTTTGGAACTCACGGATCCAGTCTGTCATAAATGAGGGCGTAAGGATCCGGGAAGCACGTGCCGCTGCCTCACTGCCTCCATGGCCATCATACACCTCAGCGGCAAAAAACTGATGTTCATCATCATTGTAAATTGAATGAGCATCTTCCATACGGCCGCGATGACCGGGAGTCTCGTCTATATCATAGGTGATATTCATCATGGTCTTATTGTACCGCATTATTGTTCAATATTCTCGTCAATGTTCGGGTTGTGAGGCTTCAAACAAAGACTGGTGAGTCGAAATGGAATTGTGTAGGAACACTGTAAGATACTGCTTTAATACCGGAAACACGGCACCATCCGGCACTGTGGCGCACGCGCAAATGAATGCTTGAAAAAGGCTGAAATTAAGTTCTATAATAGAAACCTGCATGAAATTTGAGGAAGGCTTAAAGAAGCTAGAAGACATTGTAAAAACTCTCGATGAAGGCAAAATACCGCTGGATCAAGCGCTTACCTTATTCAAGCAGGGGTTGGAACTTACAAAAGAACTTTCCAGACGGCTTGAAGAGACGGAGAAAAAGGTAGAAATCCTCATAAAAAAAGAGGACGGTTCCATGGAAAAGGCACCATTTATGGGAGAAGATACCTGATGGATCTTTCAGCATACCTGCACGACAAGAGAATCATGGTCGAGAACAGTTTGAAGGAAATCTGCACATCATTCGTCTCGACTCCGGGCCTCCTCAGAGACGCGATGGAATACACGCTGCTCTCAAACGGCAAGAAAATCAGACCCATACTCGCCATAGCTGCGTGCGAAGCCAAAGGCAAGAATGCAGACGACCTTCTGCCTTGTTTCTGCACACTCGAAATGATCCACACGTATTCACTGATACATGATGATCTACCCAGTATAGACAATGACGATTTGCGCCGCGGGAAACCAACATGCCACAAGGTATTTGGGGACGCAATTGCCCTTATGGCCGGGGATTCGCTTCTCACTGAGGCCTTTCGTGTTTTATCGGATGTGCGTTATACTGAACGGATAAAACCCAAAGTAAACAGGCAGATCATTTTTGAGATTGCACATGCCGCAGGAGCCGAAGGCATGGTTGGCGGCCAGGTCATGGATATCCTGTATGACGGGAAAGAAGGATCGAAGAATATCCTGAACTACATTCATATGCATAAAACCGGAGCACTCATGCGCTGTGCCGTTCGTGTGGGCGGGATAGCAGCAGGGGCACGAGCGAGAGAATTGAAGAACTTCAGCAAGTATGGCGAATGCATCGGACTGGCTTTTCAAATCATGGATGACATACTTGATGCCGAAGGCGATGAAGAGATCGTGGGCAAGAGACTAAAAAAGGACTCCAATAAACAAACGTACATCAAACACTATGGTATCCTTGCGACCAAATACAAGCTTGAACAGCTTATCGATGAAGCAGTGAAATCAATTGCATTTTTGGGAGATCAAGGGGAGACACTGAGAGATATCGCGCAATTTATTGGCAACCGGGTATCCTGATGTTTATAGAGAAGATCAACTCCCCGGAAGACCTGAAGACGCTGTCTCAGGCAGAATTAGTCTTGCTTGCCCGGGAAATTCGCTCGTTCATTACAGACATTATCTCAAAAACCGGCGGACACCTCTCTTCCAACCTCGGAGTCGTCGAACTTACGATAGCCCTCCACTACGTCTTCAACACGCCGAAAGACAAGATTATCTGGGATGTCGGTCACCAATGCTACACCCATAAGATCCTAACGGGCAGACGTGACCTCTTTCATACTATACGGCAGGATGACGGTCTTTGCGGCTTTCCATCCAGACACGAAAGCCCGTTCGATGTCTTCGATACAGGTCATGCGAGTAA
Organism: uncultured Syntrophus sp.; assembly: GCA_964472475.1. Classification (GTDB taxonomy): domain Bacteria; phylum Desulfobacterota; class Syntrophorhabdia; order Syntrophorhabdales; family Syntrophorhabdaceae; genus PNOF01. The sequence goes on from CAYYLU010000051.1 coordinate 7,485, forward strand.
TTCCATTTCAATCGCCGTAGGGCTTGCCGAAAGCAAGAGGGCTGCCGGAAATGAGGACAGAGTCATAGCTGTCATAGGTGACGGGTCTCTGACAGGCGGCATGGCATTTGAGGCTCTTAACCACGCGGGGCATCTCAAGAGCAATATCATTGTGATTCTGAATGATAATGAAATGTCCATATCCAAAAACATAGGGGCAATGTCATCCTATCTAAACCGTATTATGACCGGCGAATTCATGAGCAGTGTTCGTGAAAAAGTAAAGAGCAAGACAAAGAATATGCCGACGGTTTACAAGACAGCACGATATCTTGAGGAGGCTATAAAAGGCTTTTTCACGCCAGGTATGCTTTTTGAGGAGCTTGGTTTCCAATATTTCGGTCCCGTAGAGGGACATGATATGGCCAACCTGATAGAGATGCTGAAAAATACAAGGCGCCTCAAAGGACCTATTATCGTGCACGTAATGACGAAAAAAGGCCGCGGTTATTCCCATGCCGAGACAGATCCTGAAAGATTTCACGGGATATCGACATTTGAATTGTCCACAGGCGAATCCATCGGCCCGGATGCCAAAACATACACGGATGTTTTCGGCGAAACAATGATCGAACTGGCCGAGCAAGATGACAGAATTGTTGCCATTACCGCCGCAATGGGTCTGGGCACCGGACTGGATGTTTTTTCGAACCGCTTCCCTGACAGGTTCTATGATATAGGGATTGCTGAACAGCACGGGGTAACCTTTGCTGCTGCTCTTGCGCTCGGCGGTCTTAAACCATTCGTTGCAATCTATTCAACATTCCTTCAAAGGGCGTTCGATCAGATTGTTATCGATGTATGTCTCCAGAGATTACCGGTTGTCTTCGCGATTGACAGAAGCGGACTCGTCGGACAGGATGGTCCTACGCATCACGGCGCGTTTGATCTTTCATACCTGAGGAACATACCGAATCTGATCATTATGGCGCCGAAGGATGAAAATGAGCTTAGGCACATGCTTTATTCGGCTTACATGTACAATTGTCCTGCCGCTGTCCGGTATCCTCGTGGCAAGGCGCAAGGTGTAACGATAGAGAAAGACTTCAGAGAAATACCTGTCGGCACGTGGGAAGTGCTGAAAGAGGGAGACGACATAGCAATAATCGCCTGCGGGAGTACAGTCTATCCTGCAATTGCCGCTGCAGACGAACTTGAGCGTATCGGCATTAAGGCAGGTGTTGTCAACGGCAGGTTCATCAAGCCGGTTGACCACAAGATACTGCTTGAGACGGCATCTCATACAAGAAGAATCATGACTGTGGAGGAAAATGCCGTAAACGGCGGTTTCGGCAGCGCCATAATGGAGACCCTGTCGAGAGAAGAAATATGCATTCCGGTGAAATCACTGGGGCTGCCGGACAGGTTTATCACACATGGAAGTCAAGCCCGGTTAAGAAACGATGTTGGGATAGACACGGCCGGAATCGTAAGGGCAGTGAAAGAGTGGTCAAAGAGAGAGTAGACGTACTCCTGACACAAAAAGGTCTCGCCCCTTCACGGGAAAAGGCTCAGGCTCTTATAATGGCGGGAAATGTTTACGTCCGCAATGAACAGGTATTAAAATCCGACAAGAAAATCGAAGAAACGGAACCTATCGAAGTTCGCGGAAACGCAATTCCATATGTCAGCTACGGCGGCGTCAAGCTAAGGAAAGTTCTTGACACGATACAACTGCCCCTGACAGGCAAAGACTCACTGGACATCGGATCATCCACGGGCGGCTTTATCGATTGTCTTCTTCAGACAGGTGTGCGCAGTGTACACGCTATTGATACGGGCACTCATCAACTTCATGAAAAGCTGAGAAATGATCCGCGTGTTACTCTTCGGGAAAATTGCAATGCCAGATACCTCAAGTATGAAGATATCGGAAGGACATTTGACATTATCACTATAGATGTCTCCTTTATTTCGCTCAAGAAGATACTGCCTTCAGCAATCCAGTTTCTTTCCCGGACCGGTTATATGATCTCGCTTGTAAAACCGCAGTTCGAGGTGGGCAGGTTTCAGGTTGGTAAAGGCGGAATAGTGAAGGACGCAATGAGAATAGAAGAGGTCCTGAAAGATATAAGGCATTTTGGAGAATCGTTGAACCTCAAAATAATCTATACTATTGAGTCACCTCGAGAAAAGGAAAGAAAAAACAGGGAATTTTTCATTGTATGGGAATTGTAGGAACTCCACTTCCGGTAGTGTTTTTTGCGGGTATCCTCTCGCGCGGAGAAGACAATCTTCGCAGAGCGCTTGATGCGCTCGCAACGGACATTGATTCGGTTGAAATACAAGCCTCTGTAGAGCATTTCACATATACTGATTACTACGAGAAAGAAATGGGTAGTGACCTGCTGAGAACATTTGTCTTGTTCCGATCTTTGAAAAACCGGGAGTCTTTGGCTGATATCAAGATTATCACAAATGCCATAGAGCAAACCCTGGCGATCGATTCCAAAAGAGTCGTAAACCTTGATCCTGGATATATAGCTCTTGAACATGTTATACTCGCCACAACAAAGGGATATGCTCACAGGATATATCTGAGAGACGGTATCTACGCCGATCTTACGCTGGTTTTTAATAACGGCACGTACAGGGCCCTTCAATGGACGTACCCTGACTACTCGGAAGCACGAACGATTCTCCTCTTCAATGATTGGAGGGGACACTACAAAAAGGTGATGAAATGCCGAAAAGCATGACGGGGTTCGCCCGTTTTGAGAAGCAGTATCCGGAAGGAAAACTCACCGGTGAGACTAGATCACTCAACAGCCGTTATCTTGAAATCAGTATCAAACTCCCAAAGATAGACTACTTCTATGAGCAGAAAATGCGCGAAGTGGTAAAGAAACAGGTCAAGAGAGGTAAAATAGACATTTCGGTAAAGTGGGAAAAGGCAAACGACCAGATAACTATTCCGAAAATAAACGAGAGCACTGTAAGACAATATGATGAGACGATCAGGGCCTTAAAAAAGAGCTTTCGCATCAAAGGTCATCTTACAGTCGACAACATATTTAACTTGAGGGACATCTTCGTATATGAGGAAAACAATACGATAAATGAGGAGAAACTGAAGGATTGTTTCGATTCCCTTCTGTCTGAACTAAATAGGGAACGATCAAGAGAAGGTCAGATGATACAGGAGGATCTTTCCGGGAGGATCGCCACGATTCTTGCTACCGTCAATGAAATAGAGCTCAGATGGCCTGACATGATGAAGACGCATGAACAAGATTTGAAAGAAAAGGTAATGGAAGTGACCCGGTCAGTAACCATAGACGAGACGAGGATACTGCAGGAATTGGCACTCTATATGGAACGGCTTGATATTTCTGAAGAGATCACCCGCCTCAAAGGACACATTGACAACTTTGGAAATACCCTTACGTCTGATGACTCCATTGGCAGAAAACTCGATTTTATCATTCAGGAGATGGTCCGGGAAACAAACACCCTCGGAAGCAAGTCGAATGATCTGTACATCAATGAAAGGGTTATTCTTATCAAAGTGGAAATTGAAAAGATGCGGGAACAGGTACAGAACATCGAATAGCACAGTATCACTATCCAGGTACGGGTGAACATTGGAGCAGAAGACAGTCGATAACAGAAAAGGTATTTTGATCGTTGTATCGGGACCATCCGGCACAGGAAAATCGACGCTTATAGACCGTTTCCTGAGTGAAGACGACAGAAGCGGCTTTTCCATATCTTACACGACGAGACAAAAAAGAGAGCATGAAATCAACGGAAGAGATTACTATTTTGTGAGTGAAAACGTCTTCGAAGATATGGTGCGGCAGGATAGTTTTCTTGAGTGGGAAAAAGTACATTCGAACAGGTACGGCACGCCGAAGAAAGAAGTTTTCAGATTGCTGAACGCGGGAAAAGACATAATTCTCGATGTGGATGTGAAAGGTGCAGTCAGCATACGGGAAAAATGTGGAAACGCGCGCCTCATCTTTGTCGAACCGCCATCAAGAGAGGAACTGATCAGACGTCTTACCTTACGCGGCGAGAAGGAAATTGAACTTCGAATGAAACGGGTGGACGAAGAAATTGCAAGAAAGGCGGTCTTCGGGTATACTATTGTGAATGACGAGTTTGAAAATGCATATACCAAGTTCAAAGAAACAATCGATGAGATAAGGAGAAACACACATGGCGAGAATAACTGTTGAAGATTGCATGGACATGGTCGAAAATCGTTTCGAACTGGTGCACCTTGCGTCTAAAAGGGCGAAACAGATTGTGAAAGGGTCAAAACCGCTCGTTAAATCCTCCAATCGGGAGATAGTGACGGCTCTCAGGGAGATTGCAGACAAGCTTATCTACTTTGAAAAGAAAGAGGCATTAGAAGACAAAGATCTGCCTTACCAGCTCTCGACTTTTGCACCATAACACCTGTTCAATCGAGATCACAGGCATGGAAACGTTCAGTTTCCATGCCTTTTTTTCTCCTCTTGACTTAGGTCAAGGTCTGCCAAACCCGTCTGTCGTATATTGCTCCTATGGTTATGCTGCTCACATTGGCACACCCAGGTATAAGTAACACGCGTTCAGGCCCATCGCTGCCGGCGTTTATCACTCCCAGCATATTCGACGTCCTGGGGAGGAATTATGATATAAGACCGATCACGACGCCGGATAAGTACCTGGACACAACGCTCTGGATAGAGCGAAAGGGTCGCAGGGTCTGCGTGGAGTCATAGGATCTTTAAGTCTCCACAGGGCTTTGATGGTTCCCGGAGATGTAACGAACATTCTACATAGACGGAGATGGCATATGAAGATTAAGCGCAAAATAGTAGACATCGATAAAGAGAAGTGCAACGGGTGCGGTGAATGCATAGAGGCTTGCGCTGAAGGCGCTATTGAACTCGTAGACGGCACGGCGCAGCTTTCTGCTGAAAAGTATTGTGACGGGCTTGCTGCCTGCCTGGGCGAATGTCCTCAGGGGGCAATCACTATAATAGAACGCGAAGCCGATCAGTTTGATCCCGAAGCGGTTGAGGAAAACTTAAAGGCAAATCCTAAATCCCAAATCCTAAATTCTAAACAAAGCAGTGAAATTCAGGCAAGGTTCGAATTGCAGACTTCACATTTCACATTTGACCAGGAGCCGACATCGGCGCGCGCGTGTCCGTCCGCGCAGGTGGAGACGTTCGCAGTCGACGGTGCGGCGCCCGAACAGCAAGGTACGGCTTCATATAAGTCGGAACTTACCCACTGGCCGGTACAGATCAAACTGATTCCTCCGACTGCACCATTTCTCAAGAATGCTGATCTGCTCATCGTGTCCGATTGTGTACCTGTGGCATACCCGAATCTTCATAGGGACTTTATACACGGCAAGGTCGTCATGATGGGCTGTCCCAAGTTTGATGATACAAATGAGTACACGGACAAGTTCGCTCAGATCTTCAAGACGGCCCATATAAGGAGTGTAACGATAGCAATAATGGAAGTACCGTGCTGCTCGAAAATGCCGGCGATTGTGAGAAACGCCATTGAAATGGCGCGTGTTTCAATTCCGACCGAGGTCGCTGTCATAAACGCAAAGGGAATTATCATTAGACGCGCACATCTTTAGAAGACCATTCGCATCTGTGGATACCCGTGACGTCATTTACTTCGATTTGTGATGGTGCTCCGATACACGTCCGACTTCCTGGATGTCGAATTTACATTGTTCTCATGCCGAAATACCGGGACATGACTTACATCGCCAGAACAATTGTGTTGTGGTAGAATATCGAAAACAAGAACGGGAGAGTACGCTGATGAAGATCACCGATTTGAGCAGAGTAGACAGAGTGCAGATGGTAATGGAAGGTGCAAAGGATACATGGAAACAGGTCCCGATTTCAAAGACCGACGGCAGTCCTACGTTCTCTTTTCGTGTCTTTACAATCGAGCCGGGAGGCCACACACCATATCACAGCCACGCTTTCGAGCATGCCAATTATGTGATCCGGGGTAATGGCGCCGTCGTTACGGAAAACGGCGATGAGCTTCCCGTCAAGGAAGGAGACTTCGCTCTTGTGCTGCCAAATGAAAAACACCGTTACCGGAATACATCGGACCGGGGGGATCTCATTATTATCTGTGCCGTTCCCAAGGAATATGAATAGCGGCTTTCCTACCACTTTTTAAACATAAAAAAGACGGCGGCCACAATAAGGGCGAAGGATACCATGTAATTCCATTTGAGTCCTTCCTTCAGATAAATGACAGAGAAGACGGCGAATACCACGAGAGTTATTACTTCCTGAATGATCTTGAGCTGTGCCGCCGAAAATTGATAGTGTCCGATCCGGTTGGCAGGAACCTGGAAACAATACTCAACGAATGCAATCAGCCAGCTGATCAGAATTACCTTCCATAGGGCCGATCCCTTGAATTTAAGGTGCCCATACCAGGCAACAGTCATAAAAAGATTTGATACCGTTAGAAGCGCAACTGTTTTCACTTTTCTATCTCCTGAAATAAAGTAGTCACATCAATATAGCACAAGATTATGCGCAGTCTTATTGGCTTTTAGCAGCTGCAATCATAACAGCTCTATCCG
>CAYYLU010000051.1:14194-17975 GCA_964472475.1 uncultured Syntrophus sp.
TTGGAAAATTGTGTGCAGAGGTGCTAATCTAAGGAGGTACGTGTGAAAACAGGCAGTGTTTCGCTCAATGGTGTATTTGTTAACCAGAACAAACGTACGGGTGAGAACAAGATCGCTGAGAAAAGGACGGTAAAGAACACGGTGGAGGAAAGAGTCGAGCTTTCTACAAAGAATTTACCTCCGGCATCGCAGGAAGAAATCATGGAGCTGGTACGTAAGATCGATTTTGCGCAGATGAGAAGCACAAACTGGCTCTCGAAGAACGGTGCCACCCAACTAAGTCAGCTTTTGGAGTCTTAGAGACTTACCGGGATTATTAGAACCTGTAACCGATTCCGATCAGAAGCACATCCGTGTCTCTGTCGCTGTGCAGTGTATCATCACGGTGCCATATCACACGTAATGCCCGGTCTGAATTTAACCTGATACTTGCAGAAGTCTGTATTCGGTACAAAATGCATCCCGATAGTCGATACCTGAACTACCAAAGCAATTCTGTACTCATCACCCAAGCCTTTTTGTAAAGCGCAAAGAACTGAGAATTAGTACGGCTGCTCCGAGAAGAAACAGTGCTGTTACCTCCGGCCACAGTACTCCAAAGCCAACACCCTTCAGGAAAATTCCGCGTAAGATAACAAGAAAATACCTGAGAGGATTAAGATAGGTAATCAACTGAAATACGTCCGGCATATTCTCGATTGGAGTAACAAACCCCGATAGTAATATGGCCGGTTGGAAGAAAAAGAATGACGCCATGAGAGCCTGCTGCGGTGTCTTCGATATTGTCGATATAAATAATCCTATACTAAGCACAGGAATCAGGTAAACGGCTGTACAGAGCACAAGAAACCAGAATTCCCCTTTAACGGGAACGGAGAACCATAACGCCCCCGCCACCGTGATGAAACACATATCAAAAAACCCGATAATGCCGGAAGGAATGGTTTTGCCCAGCATCAATTCGATAGGCCTGATCGGCGTTACCATAAGCTGTTCCATCGTGCCTGATTCCCTCTCACGCACGACAGACATGGAAGTGGTGAGCAGGCAGGTAAGCATCACTATCAGGGCAATAACACCGGGAACCATGTAATTCCGGCTTCTAAGATCGGGGTTGTACCAGACCCTGGTCCTGAAATCGATTGTCGAAATGGTCGGTACTATAGGTGCCGGACCGTTTTCACGCGCGAACCGCGCAATGATGCTGTTTATGTAACCCATCGCGATCATGGCCGTATTCGAATCTGTACCATCAACAATAACCTGGAGCTGTACCGGAATGCCCTTCTTGATGTCGCGCGAGAACCCTTCATTTATCTGTATGGCACAGATCGCTTTTCCACGGTCTATGAGATCCGTGATCTCGCCGGCAGACTCAGGCCTATAGTTGATTGAAAAATATCCTGATGATACGAGCTGTCGTTCCAATTCCCTGCTCTCGGCTGATTTATCTAAATCGTAATAAGCCGTTGGGACATGACTGACATCGAACGTTGCCACATAGCCGAGAATGAATAGTTGTACGACCGGAACAACAAAGAGAAAAAATACCGTTCTCCTGTCCCGGAACATCTGCAGGAATTCTTTCACGATGATTTGTTTAGTACGTTCCCACATCTAGTCGATCCTTTTCCTGAACTTCCGCACGGCAATCATGAATACGAGTACACCATAGGCTGACAGCAACAATGCTTCCCATATGAGATACTGTAACGTGAGCCCTTTCAGGAATATTCCTTTCAGAATCGTTACAAAGTATCTGGCAGGTATAACATACGTAATCAGCTGAAGGGCGGCAGGCATATTTGATATGCTGAAAATAAAACCGGACAGGAGAAACGCCGGGAGGAAGGAACTGAGCATGGACATCTGTGTTGCCACGATCTGGTCCCTGCCAACAATTGAAATAAGGATACCCAGGCCTAAACCACCAAAGAGAAACACCGCTGACAGACTGACAAGCAGCGCAACATTGCCCCTCAGCGGCACGTGGAAGAATTCCGTGCTCATCAGGATGACCAGAACTGTATCCGCAATGCCTATAACAAAATAGGGTATCAGCTTGCCTACAACCAGCTCAACAGGCTTGACCGGCGTCGACACGAGTTGTTCCATCGTACCCCTGTCCCACTCTTTCGCGACTGTCAGTGAGGTCAGGAGCGCTATCATAACGGCCATTATGACTGCAATAAGTCCGGGAATGATGAAGTTCCGTGATTTCAGTTCGTTGTTGTACCAGACCCTGTTCCGTACATCGATTGACGGTACAATTGTTGCGCCCCCTGTCCTTTGTGTGAATCGCTGCGCAATTACAGATATGTATCCCTGGGCTATATTTGCGGTATTTGAGTTTGCTCCATCAAGAATGATCGCCACTTGAGTCGGTCCCCGCTTTCTGACCTGCCTGGAGAAATCATTCGGTATTATGATTGCAACTTTTGCCTGATTCCTGTCCATGTACAGGTCAATATCTTCATACCGATCTACAGTTGCTACCTGCGTGAAATAGCGTGACTGGACAAACTCGTTGATAAGCTCCCTGCTCAGGCTGCTCCTGTCCATATCGCAGACAATCGTACTGATATTATCTACATCAAAGGTAACTGCGTAACCATAAATAAAAAGAAGCAGCAGGGGTGTCACAAAAGCCATTGCCAGGCTTATCGGATCACGCCGTATCTGGATGAACTCTTTTCGCGCAATCGCCTTTACACGTCCCAATTTCAATCAGGATACCTCAATCAGGGTGACAAACACATCTTCGAGCGACGGCACGATCTTTTCCCATCGTTTCAAGTCAATCCCCGATTCATGAAGGAGTGATTGAATCTTCATGACATCCGTTTCGACATCGTCTACCGTAACGTGGAGGGTGCTTCCGAATATCGCCGCCTCTATATTGTTCCGCGATAGAACATCCATTGTCTCTACAAGCTTCTCCGTTTCCATCTCCAGGACTTCCCGTTTCATAAACTTGCTGCGCAGGTCCGTAGGCGTCCCTTCAGCAATAATTTTGCCTCTATAGATTAGCGCAAGCCTGTCACAGTAGTCCGCTTCATCCATGTAATGGGTCGTGACAAAAACAGTCGTGCCCGAATCCGCCATCTCCCTGATCAGCGCCCAGAAGTTACGTCTGGCGATCGGGTCTACACCGGAGGTCGGCTCATCCAGGAAGATAATCACAGGCTCATGCAGGATTGCGCATCCGAGGGCAAGTCTCTGTTTGAAGCCGCCGGCAAGTGTCTTCGTGAGAGAACCCCTGCGATCGGTGATACCGGACATGCGAAGCACCCATTCCTTTCTTTCGTCACGTTTTTCTTTAGCGACGTTATAGACACCCCCGAAGAATGTAATGTTCTCCTCGACGGTAAGAGCATCGTATAGTGAAAATCTCTGCGACATATACCCTATTGTCTTCTTGATGGATTCCGGCTGTCGCACTATATCAAAGCCACCGACAACACCTCCGCCTCCTGTCGGCATGAGCAGTCCGCATAACATGCGTATTGTTGTAGATTTTCCGGCGCCATTCGGGCCGAGAAAGCCGAAGATCTCTCCCTTCCGGACCGTGAGACTGATCCCATCGACAGCTGTGAATGTTCCGAAATTGCGCCTGAGATCGTGCACTTCAACAGCTACGTCCGGGTTGAGAGGCGTGCCCGGTGTCTGGTGTCTGGTGTCTGGGGTCTGGTGTTTAGTCATAACATTATGGGCCGTCAGGTCCACATCCAATGGCGTGTTTAGTGTTTAGCATCTGGTGTTTGGCATGTCCCCGTTTCGC
>CAYYLU010000052.1:0-17847 GCA_964472475.1 uncultured Syntrophus sp.
ACTAGGAATTTAATTAAGTTTGAAACTTATCTCGATCTGAAAAGCTTCACGGGATGAGTAAGGAAATCACGGCCATCATTGCCTGTTGGATGATTTGGATTGGTCTATCCAGGGCACCCAACATTAGCAGCGCTATGAGAATAAACATACCATAGGGTTCCAGTTGCTGAAGAGTATACTGGAAACGACGCGTTGAAAACCCCATGAGAATCTTTGAACCATCCAGCGGCGGAATTGGAATGAGATTGAAGGATGCCAGTATGATATTGATGTGTCCAAGAAATCCGAGCACCATATACAACATGGCGTTAGTGGTAAACCGTTGAAGAAGGAATGACAGGAAGGCAACGATCAGGTTCGCCGTTATCCCCGCAGCCGACACGAAAATCAATCCTTTCCTGGAGTCGTGCAGGTTTGAAAAATTCACCGGTACGGGTTTGGCCCACCCGAAGCCAACAATAAGAAGCGCGAGCGTGCCGATCGGATCGAGGTGCCGCCGGGGATCCAGACTCAACCTGCCCAGCCACTTGGCCGTTGAATCTCCCATTTTGTATGCAACCCATCCGTGTGCAAGTTCGTGTATGATGATGGAATACAGCAGTGGAATCGCCAGCAAAAAGAAGACCAGTGGATCGCTGAACAGTAACCTGATTAGGCCCATAAATAACCTCTTTAAATATCACATATGTTAAACTTAATTGCAAACCAAAATGACCGATAATAGATATAAATATTTCAGAATACTACACTTGATAAAGAAACAAGCACATGATAAAAGAGCTCAGTCCACATGAGGCAAGAATCTGCTCACATTGCGAGGCCTGCTGTTGAAAATGTCGCTACGGGATGACGAAAAGAAGACTTATTTAATTGCCGGCGAGGATTTCGACGGACCGGATCCCAGAATCATAGAAGCCTATGGCGCCAAGACAGCTATGAAAATTCGTAATTTTGTTATCCGGCACCTTGAACTTGCTTTCGTCTTTATTATAGCAATTCTCGTTTGCGCTGTTTTCTTTATTTTCCCTTATAAGTACGCCTTTCTTAACTTGTTCTATCTGCCTGTTCTTCTTGCGGCCTATATCCTGGGGAAGAAAACAGCTTTTTATGCGTGCCTTAACATCTTTCTGATGGTCATCGTCACTTTTGTCATGAGACCCGAGTGGTTCCAGGTTTCAGGGACTTTCTACAGTGTCTTTATAATGATTGTCATCTGGGGCGGATTTCTTGTCTTAACGAGCGCCGGCATAGGGTCGCTACAGGAAAGGCTTTCAAGAGGGTTCAAAGAAACACGGCGTCTGTATGAAGAACTGAAGAGAAGCCGTGTAACCGAAGAAATGAAAGAAAAAGTGGAGAAGACACTGTATGCTACAATGGATCCGGTGGTAGCCAAACTCGCAACTGAAGGAAAACTGAGGATCGAGAAACGTGAAATCAGCATCATGTTTTGTGATCTGACACAATTTACTACGTATTCAGACCAGAACCCGCCTGATATAGTGCTTGATGAATTGAACCGCTTTATCGGCCATATTGAACCGGTGATCGAACTATTCCATGGACACATTGACAAATACATGGGTGACGGAGTAATGGTGGAATTCGGCGCTCCAATAGACTATGCACAGCATGCATTGATGGCGGTCATTGCGGGATTGAAAATGCAGGAAAAGATGAAAGAAGTCGGACTTCCCTGGAAAATGCGCATCGGAATAGCCACAGGGTACACTATTGTAGGTATGATGGGTGTCCATAGACAGGCTTATAGCGCGATTGGAGACAGGGTGAATGTTGCAAAGCGTCTCGAGGAGATTTGTGAACCGGACAGTATCTACGTAGATGAGTTCACGCACAAGCTTGTTGAGCCATTCGTTCATGTCGTTCGATTGAAGAACATGGGCTATAGCCGTCAATCCGACAAAAGACTTCTCGACGAGATGAAAGAAGCTGAAGCGGAATTGACCGAACATGGCAATAGCGCTGAAGTGTTGTACAGGATGGGAAAAATCCATTTCAGTCTACATGATGCCACGGCAGCGATATCCTGTTTCGAACGCGCTCTGGCTCTCGAACCGGAATCGACAGATATTCGACTCGCCTACGCGGACGCAAATCTCAAGAAAGATGAATTCGAGAAATTTCAGCTAAAAGGGAAAATCCACAAAATAGCCGTGTTTGAGGCGAAAAAGATAAAAAACAGATGGCATGACGTGACCATTATACCCCCTTCTATTGTACAGGCATATGAGCACATAGAATCGAACATACAGGTCCCATTTGATCTTGTGCTGTCAGTAGAATCCCTCGACGGCTCAATCGGCAGAGGTCTTCTTGTGGCAATGCTTTCATATGTCATAGCGGACCACATGCAATTGGACGAAGACTTGAAATCAACGATTCTGCAGGCCGGATACCTTCAGGACATCGGCAAAGAGACTATCCCGCATCATATCCTGAACCGACCCGCAAGCCTTACAGAACAGGAGATCAAATACATCGAGAGGTATGTCATCGAGAGCGTTGCTTCTCTCAAACGTCTTGGCTATGTAAACGAACAACTGCTCGATATTGTAAAGCATCACCATGAGTTCTGGAACGGCCGCGGTTATCCGGATGGGCTAAAAGGGGAAGAAATTCCTATAGGGGCGCGTATTACAGCAGTCGCTGAAGCATATAGCGCGATGACTTCGTGGCGACCCTATAGAGGACCCTGGGATGTTAAACTAGCAATTCCCGAATTGCGCAGGGCCACAGAACGCGGCAACTACGATCCGAAAGTCGTGGAAGTTCTTGCGAGTATTGTTAAGCCAAGTTGATCCGATAATCCCGGTATTTGTAACAATACTGACGTACCCTACTCCACCGTTACGCTCTTTGCCAGGTTGCGAGGCTGGTCCACGTCCGTTCCAAGCAGGTTGGCAATATAGTAGGCCAGTAATTGGAGTGGTACAATATTCAGCATTGGTTGCAATTCGTAAATAGTCTCAGGGACGATGAAAGATGTATCGACTCTCCCGAGAATTTCCGTATCTTTCTTGTCCGTGAAAAGGATTATTTTACCTCTCCGCGAAATAACTTCTTCAATGTTTCCGCATGTTTTTCTATATGTCTGGTCAACCGGAGAGACAAATACTACGGGTAGCTGATCATCAATGAGGGCTATGGGCCCGTGTTTCATTTCTCCCGCTGCGTACGCCTCCGCATGAATGTAGGAGATCTCTTTGAGCTTTAACGCGCCTTCGAGTACGGTCGGATAATGTATACCTCTACCCAGGTACAGGAAATCCTTACACTGCATGTATGTTCGTGCGGTATTCTCAATTTGTGCTGCGGCATCCAATACTATCTGCATCTTATGAGGGATTTTCTTCAACTCCAGTATATGGTCTCTCACATCACTTGCGTCCAGCAGCCCCATTCTCCCTCCGAAGTGCAGCATCAGCATGAAAATCACCGAAATTTGCGTCGTGAATGCCTTTGTTGATGCGACTCCTATTTCCGGACCTGCATGAGTAAAGATTACTCCATCGGCTTCGCGCGCCAGAGTACTGCCGAGGACGTTGCAGACAGAAAGGACATACGCCCCCTTCTTTTTTGCTTCTTTCATGGCGGCTATTGTGTCTGCAGTTTCACCGGACTGAGAGATAACAATGAGCAGATCATCCTGCGAGATGATTGGATCTCTGTAGCGGAATTCGGATGCAATATCCGTCTCAACCGGTATTCTGAGGTTTGCTTCAAAAATGTGTTTCCCTATGAGACACGCATGGTACGATGTACCGCATGCCACCATCCATATTTTCCCCACTTTCCTGATATCGGGCAAACTGACTTCCTGAAATTGAATTTCGCCATGCTCTTCGTCGGCCCTTCCGAGCAGCGTGTCTGAAATTGCCCTCGGCTGTTCGAAAATTTCCTTCAACATAAAATGCTTGTATCCACCCTTCTCCGCCATTGCGTCGGACCATTGGACATGATGTATCTTTCGCTCTACCCTGTTCCCCTCTAAGTCTGAAAGGTCCAGTTCTTTGTCCCTGATTATGGCGATGTCGCCGTCCTCGAGGAATATGAACCTGTTTGTCCTTTTTATGATCGCCGGGGCATCGCTTGCGAGAAAGTAAGAACCATCGCCGACACCTATGATGAGCGGACTTTCCTTTTTCGCCGCAACAAGAACACGTTCATTCTTCTTGATTATGCCTAACGCATATGAACCCTTCAACTCACCGAGAGCCAGGCGAACAGCATGTATGAAATCATTCCCTTTTTGGATGTAGTGCGTTATAAGATGCGGTATGACTTCAGTATCAGTCTCTGAAAGGAATTCATGTCCTTCGTCTCTCAAATATTGCTTCAGGTCGATATAGTTTTCTATTATTCCGTTATGGACAACAACAACGTCACCCGCCTGATGAGGGTGAGCATTTTTTTCCGAGGGCATGCCATGGGTGGCCCATCGGGTATGGGCAAGCCCAAGTGTCCCTTCAAACGAACCCGAGCATATCGCTTTCCGGAGCTCATCAACCTTTCCTTTTCTTCTTTCCACATGTATATCTTCCTCGCCCCAGACGGCAATTCCCGCAGAATCATACCCCCTGTACTCGAGACGTTTGAGACTTTCAATGAGTATATCGCACGCCTGTTCATCTCCCGAGTATCCTACTATTCCACACATTATTCTTCCTCCCGTGATTCTCTAAACCGCTGTTATCAAGGCCTGCTCACCGGCAGGCATTATTGAAGACATTCCTTTATTCATCATATCGGCATCACCATAATCACATGGTTTGTCAGCGTACGCCCAATAGATAGCTGGATAGAACTCGCGTTTCAACAACGGTTTCCATCCGCATTCTTGCTTATGATAGTACCCGGTTTCAGATGAGAAAAAGCACCTATTTCCATATCTTTATCCACTTCCGCTTCTTCAAGTACGCAGAATCCCTTGATTGACACCCGGTCCCCGATTTTTGAGTTTCTGATCAAACTGTTGGGTCCTATTGTCACGCATGCACCGATGACAGTTCCAATGCCGATATGACAGTTGGGGTATAGAATTGAATCACATCCAATTTGCACATCGCTGTCTATATACACATTATTGTCAACAAAAGAGACACCATTTTTGAGATGTTTCTCGACTATACGATGTCTCATACTTATGTTCGCCTCCAACAGTTCCATTCGGGAGTTCACGCCCAGCACCTCAACGGCATCGTGGTGCTTGTATTTCCTTACAGCTGCTCTTTTTGACTTCGCTACCGCGCAAATGTCGGTCAGATAATACTCCGCTTTCCTGTTGTTATTCCCTATTTCTCCGAGGTATGACCAGCATTCATGCGGAATGATACAAATACCCGTGTTTATCTCTTTTATAAGTCTTTCCTCGTCGGAGGCTTCTACCTGCTCTTTTATTTCAAGGATCAGCTCACCTTTGCCGATTACCCTTCCGTATCCGGTCGGATTCTCAACATCAGTTGTCATAAATACAATGCTCCTCCTCTGTTCAAAAAAAGTAAGGAAAGCTCTTAAAGTATCAACGCTTATGAGAGGAACATCCCCGTACAGTACCAGCGTGTCTCCGCTGCCAAGGAATGGTCCGGCCGACAGGAGAGCGTGCGCCGTACCTTTTTGCTCCAATTGGGCAGCACAGACAACCTCAGGGAAGCTTTTGAGGTGTTGTTCTATTACCTCTCTCCGGTGACCGGTTACTGCAACTACACGGTCCGGCTTTAACTCAAGCGCCGCATTAACAACATAGTCGATCAGGGGTTTACCCATAATTTCATGCATGACCTTAGGTTTTTCTGAAATCATTCTTTCACCCTTGCCTGCCGCAAGAATGACGATATTAAAGCCTTCCATTCGCCTTCTCCTTTCTTTGAACCAGCCTTGCCGTTACAACGCACACTTCATACAATAACCAGAAACCGAATGCAAGCAAGATCATGCCGGCTATACTGCCATTCGAAAATACAGCACTTACTATAAACAGCGCAAGCACCGCTACCTTTCTATTGACTGACAAGACCTCGAATCGAAGTATACCGGATCTGGAAAGAAAGTAGACTATGGGGGGAATTTCGAAGATCAAGCCAAAACCTACGAGCATCTTCAGAGAGAGATTCACGTAATTGCGGAGATCAGGCATCGGCACTATTAATTCCGACGCGTAGCCGGCAAAAAACGCATATACCACAGGCATTACCAGGAAATAACAGAAGAGCGCCCCGCACAGGAAACACAGGCTGGTCCATATGATGAACGGACAGGCATATCTCTTTTCGTGTTCGTACAAACCTGGAGACACGAAAATCCAGAATTGATAAAGAATGACCGGTGACGCAAGGACCAGTGAACTGACTATTGAGATTTTGATATACGTTGTAAATGCCTCGGTCACACCTGTGAAGACAAATGAACTGCCTGCAGGCATTACTCTTGAGAATGGCTCCATAAGTAACATGAATATGCGGTCTTTAAAGCTGTAGGAAATAACGAAGGCCATGCACATCGCAATCAAACTGAAGATAATTCTGTTTCTCAGTTCCTGCAGGTGTGATAGGAATGATTGTTTTTCGTTTCTAACAGTTCTTTGGGGCATGCCGGATCAGCTCTTTTCCGGTTTCGTCGAGGACTGTTCACCGTCCTCCTTTACGTTTTTTTGAGAGTCCTGTTGTTCAGGCTCATCATTTTCGATGACCTGCTTCATATCGTCGGCCATATGCCTGAAATCTCTCACTACTTTTCCCAGTGATCGTGCCAGCTCGGGCAGCTTTGCAGGGCCAAGTACAATCAGTGCTACAATAATGATTACAACAAGTTCCGGGAAACCAATGCCAAACATGTGGATACACTATCATAAATGCCGAAATAGTAAAAGACAAATTGCCCGACTATCAACATGAGCCCATGGGTTCACAAGCCGATGCTCAAGCCGATGAGGTTATGTTGACTTGAAGAGCCTCATATATTACACTAGACCCGCTGATACGGAGTAATTACGCGGAAGTAGCCCTGTCCTGCGTGCAAACAAGAGGTTGCGGGATTGCCTTGGAAGACATGACAACGGAGGGACGTGTATGAAAAGCATCAAAGGAACAGAGACGGAAAAAAACCTTCTCGCAAATTTCGCGGGAGAATCTCAGGCCAGGAATCGTTATACGTATTTTGCCTCCGAGGCAAAAAAAGCCGGCTACGAACAAATATCATGGATCTTCACTGACACTGCTGAAAACGAGAAGGAACACGCGAAACGATTCTTCCGTTTTCTTGAAGGAGGAGATGTTGTTATAACCGCAACTTATCCGGCCGGCACCATTTCAGATACAACAGACAACCTCAAAGCTGCAATTTCGGGTGAGAATCTTGAAACCAGCGTATTGTATCCTGAAGCAGCTATTATGGCAGAAAAAGAGGGATTCGACGAAATTGCGCGCGTGTACCGCGCAATAGCACAGGTAGAAGCGCAACACGAGAAGAGGTTCAGAGCATTGCTCGCCAACATTGAGGCAGGTACAGTATTTAAGAAGAACATGTCTGTCAAATGGCGGTGCAGGAATTGCGGTTACGTTCACGAAGGACCTGAAGCACCCGTCGAATGCCCGGCATGCGCCCATCCTCTTGCATATTACGAATTACTTTCTGAAAATTATTGATTGAAATTCGCATACTTTGGTTTGGTTTTGCTTGACATGGTTTAACCTCATCTGTTAGGTATCTTCGTCACCTGAAACACGAAGATGTTGCTTAGATTTCTGGGGGAAAAGCGAGATTATATTATGAAAATTGCCGGTATTCAGTTTGCCTGCACAGACGACAAAGAAAAAAATATAGAAAAGGCATTGAAAATGCTCAGTGTCGCATTTAGTGAAAATGCTAAGATCATCTGCTTTCAGGAACTGTTCAATCTACGCTGGTTTCCGAAAGATAGAAACACAGATATAGCCAGGCTTGCGGAACCGGTAGACGGTGAAACGGTGAAGATATTTCAGAATAAAATGAAAGGTACAGATACTGTCGTTATTCTGCCTCTAATCGAAGTATCGGAAGACAAGTACTTTAACAGCTGTATAGTCCTTCAAGGGGAACATATCCTTGGATCATACAGAAAAGTCCATGTGACCGACATCCCGTTATGGGAGGAAAAGCACTATTTTAGCAGGGGTAACAATGGATTTCCTGTTTTCGATACAGTACACGGCAAGATAGGAATTCAGATGTCCTGGGATAACTTTTATTTCGAAATTACGCGAATTCTGCGAATGAACGGTGCCGATGTCATATTCGCTCCAACTTCATGCGCATTCAAGTCACAGCACATCTGGCAGACAGTTATTTCGGGAAACGCGATTTCCAACGGAGTCTTCATCATGCGGGTCAACCGCGTAGGAAGTGAAGAAGCACAGGATTTCTACGGCATGAGCTTCTGTGTGAATCCGGAGGGTGAACTGGCAGGAGGACCAACCGGACAAGGCGACAGCGTCCTGCTGACGGATGTCGACCCGGAGCAGTTGCGGCAAATCAGAAGAGAGTGGCCGATAGTCAAGGAACGGCAGCCTCAATTCTACGGCGATTTACTAAAGGAGAATAGTGGAAACTGAAAAGAACTTGTGCGTTGTGTGCGCATGGAGAAAGGACTGCCAGAAGAAGTTCCTCAAAGCTGGGTCTTCCCTTCGTTGCACCGATTATTCAAGGGACATGTCTATAAAGAATGGAGTAAAAGAGGATGATACGAAACAGACTGGCGGAGATAATTCGTGAAGCATGTCTCGAATGCGAGGCAGACTCAACTCTGCCCGTTGGATCATGCGTCAACCCGTCAATAGAGGTACCAAGAGAAGAAGGCCACGGTGATTACGCGACTAATGTTGCCTTTGCACTCGCGCGTACGGCCAAAAAGAACCCTCTTGAAATAGCGAACCTTCTCATCCGGCACCTTAAGACTGACACCCTGTGTCATAAAGTAGAAATAGCCGGTAAGGGTTTTATCAATTTTCACCTCAGAGATGATGTATGGCGGACACTTCTGCGAGACATCTCACTCAAGGGAATTGAACAACTTTATCCTGATGTCGGTAATGGCAGAAGAGTGCTAATTGAATTTGTAAGCGCTAACCCGACAGGCCCTTTGCATATTGGGCACGGGCGCGGCGCTGCTGTCGGTGACGTTCTCGCGAATTTACTCCAACTGACTGGTTACCAGACAACCAGAGAATACTACATCAATGATGCCGGCCGTCAGATCAGGACACTCGGCGAATCCACATACCTGCGCTGGAAACAGATACACGGAGAAAATATCGAGTTTCCCAAAGACTGTTATCAAGGTGATTATGTTACGGAACTTGCTCAGCAGTTAATCGACAGCGGCACTGTAATACCGGAGAACAGAGACGAAGCAATTTTACTAATGTCACACTATTCCGGAGATGAGATTCTCAAGGGTATTCAAAGGGATCTTGAGGAGTTCGGAGTAGTCTTTGACAATTATTTTAACGAATCAACGCTCTTCAAAAAAGGAGTAGTTCAAGAAATGCTTGACCTGCTCAAGAACGAAGGCTACGCGTACGAAAAAGACGGGGCACTCTGGTTCACGACCAGCAAATTCGAAAAGGACGAAGACAGGGTACTGATCAAATCCGGCGGTGAAAAGACCTACTTTACATCGGATATAGCGTACCATATGGATAAGTTCATCCGGTCTTTTGACTTGCTGATTGATATCTGGGGTTCCGACCATCATGGTTATATCCCACGGCTGAGGGCCTCTATCCAAGCACTTGGAAAGGATAAAGAGAGTTTCAAACCGATTCTTATTCAGTTTGTCACACTACTGAAGGACGGGAAACCTGTAGGCATGTCAACCAGGTCGGGTGAGTTTACGACACTTCACGAAGTTGTTCATGAAGTAGGGCGCGACGCTGCCAGGTTCTTTTTTCTCACGCGCAAGAGTGATTCTCACCTCGAATTCGACCTTGATCTGGCCAAGAAAACGTCGAATGAAAATCCGGTTTATTATGTCCAATACGCCCATGCGCGGATTTGCAGTATCTTCAGAAACGCGGCAGAAGCAGGTATACACATAAACACCATAACAAGAGCCAATGCAGATCTTCTGACCATGCAGGAAGAAATCAGTCTCATGAAGGGGATACTTGGTCTTTATCAAATGCTGGAGGGGAGCGCCAGGAATCTGGAACCTCACAGAATAACATTTTACCTCCTTGACCTCGTTGGACGTTTTCACAGTTATTACAATAGGGCACGGGTACTCAGTGATGACCGGAATCTGACATTGGCAAGATTGTGGCTTCTTGATTTACTGAAGAGAGTCATAGGAACCTGTCTGGATCTTCTTGGTGTTTCAGCGCCGGAGAGGATGTGATGATACCACAACCCTCTTTAAATACACTACAAAAAAAGGAGCAGGCACGATGCGGCAGAAAAGTAAAGTAAGGGAGTACACGGAATCGCTTATTATTGCTGTCATCGTAGCCCTTTTTGTAAGGAGCGTTTTTGTCCAGGCATACAAGATTCCGTCAGGATCGATGGAACCCACCTTACTCGTGGGTGATCACCTGCTTGTCAACCGGCTGAGCTATGTAGTAAAGATACCGTATTTTGACAAGATAGTAGCGACCTTAGGCAAACCGAAACGGGGCGATGTAATCGTTTTTCGCTATCCGGAGAACACAAAAATTGATTTCATTAAGAGAGTTGTTGCAACCGAGGGGCAGACAATCGAGATCAGAAATAAAATCATATACATCAATGGCGTCAGCATGCCCGATGAATGGGGCCGTTATGACAACAGACCTTCTGAACCAAGAAATCCTTACGTAAAAGAGCTGTTCGGCCCACATTCGAAAGACAATTTCGGTCCTTATGTGGTGCCCAAAGATGCTGTTTTTGCAATGGGAGATAATAGAGACAACAGTGCAGATAGCCGATTCTGGGGTCCCGTCCGAAAAGAACACCTTGTAGGCAGGGCCCTTATTATCTACTTCTCTCTGAACACAGGGACAAGCGATCCTTTTGAATTCGTGCGATGGTCAAGAATTGGTAGACTGATCCGTTAGTAGGGGACTCCGAAGAAACTGTCAGACATCGTTACGGAGCCGGATAATAGATTTAAACCCAAATCTGTGATATTTTACTACATGAGAAAAATATATGTTGTTCTGGTCATTGTTTTTCTTTATCCATCCCCTTACCTTTTCGGCAGTGACTATTCAGATGCTTTGTTTCTGTACCTTAAAGGATACGGCAGCGAAAAATCCGGTGAATATGATACAGCAATCGATTCCTACAATTCTCTCCTGAAGCATGATCCCCAATCTGCAGAAACGCGCAATAGCCTCGCAATTGTGTACATCAAGAAAGGCAATCAGAGTAAGGCGGAGGACATACTTCAGGCGACAGTTCAACTGGATCCAGCTAATAGAAAAGCGCTAATGCTACTTGGCAGCATTTACACGAGCAAAGGTGCCGGAGACAAGGCTGCCGCATTGTATGCGAAATGTATTGAATTGGATAACAAAGACACCGAAGCGTACACATTTCTGGCAGCCGTTTACGCGCAGGACAGAAGATACGCAGATGCTATCTCAGTGTACGACAAGATCCTTGCATATGATGATGATAACCTGCTGGCGCTTTATTATTCCGGGAAGTTGTATATGGAGTTGAAGGAATACGAAAACGCAAAACAGTGTTTCGCGCGCATCCTGCTGTTGAAACCGGATTCTGAAACAGCAGCACTGGACATGGGAATGGTGCATGAATTACAGGGTAACAGCGGGCAGGCACTTGAACTATATCAATCAATACTGGCGACAGATCCCACAAACAAAAAAGCAACCGCGAGAATAGCAAATATCTTCGTTAAGGAAAAACAGTACAACAAGGCAATCAATGTGTTTGAACAGCTTTCGGAATCGGATCGGCAGGATGTTTCGGTCAGATTCGATATAGGTCGTTTGTACCTCGAGCAACAGCGGTTCGATGACGCTATACGCGAATTCTCGCTCATACTCGCCGCAAGACCACGCGAAAACCGCGCCAGACTCTTTCTAGCACTCGCGTGGGAAGAGAAAGGCGATAATGAGAAAGCCATTGGAGAACTGCTCAAGATCGATCCGAAGGCGGCAGAGTACACCACGGCCCTGCGACAGGCTGCTGAGCTGTATATCAAATCAGGATCAATCGGAAAAGGCATAGAAAAGATGCGGGAACATCTATCCGCGGCTAAAGACAGGTGGGAGATTTATGCAATTTTGGCAAGACTCTATGAAGAAAATTCAGACCTCATCAGAGCAATGGAGGTCTTACAGGAAATTCAGAAGGTTCAACCTACGAACGTCGATCTCCTGTTTCACATAGGCATGCTTCATGAGAAGAAGGGCCAGTCTGATGACGCCTTCTCAATTATGGAAGAGATCCTCAGGATTGAGCCTGAGTATCCGAATGCGCTCAACTTTATCGGGTACGCATGGGCGGAAAGAGGCATAAAGCTCGATGAGGCTGAAGCAATGCTCAAGAAGGCTCTGGAAAAAAGACCGGACGACGGTGCTATAATTGACAGCCTTGGTTGGGTGTATTTCAAACAGGGTAAATATGAGATGGCCCTTTCAGAGCTGCTGAAGGCAGATCGCCTGGCACCGGATGATCCGACAATCGCCGAACATATTGCAGACACATACGTGTCATTGAATGAACACGCAAAAGCGCTGACTTATTATGAAAAATCTATGCAGCTTGAAAAGGATGCAAACAAGAGAAAACTGATTGAGGAAAAACTGAAGGCCGTAAAGAAGTGAAAAACAGGCCCGTTGTTCTTCTCATCACCTGTGTTTTCCTGTTGCAATACGGATGCTCAACATTCGCCGGCAGAGAAAACACTCCGATAGAATGGCCGGCAGACATCCGTTACATGGAGGCTGTCGCTCATGTGAGTATTGAGTGGAATACAATGCGCTATTCCGGAGACATGTCTCTGAGGCTCAACTATCCGGATTCCCTTTTTCTCGAAGTTTACGGCCCTTTCGGCGATACAATCCTGTCCGTTCAAAAAACAGACGGATCTTTTCTCCTGAGAACAGGTTCGGATATATATAGGGATGAAACACAATTTGAAAGACAGTTTAACATGACCGTTACGGACTTTACGGAAGACCTTGCAATGAAAGGCAGCGTGCAGAGTGATGGTCAGGGAAACCTGTTCATTCAGCGAGACGTGTACCGGGTGGTCTATTCTCTTAGTGACGGACAGAACAGGATATGCTGGCTTAGCTCGGAAGGAACGATGTGCATCCGCTTCCTGGAAGCAAGCTTCCAATAAGGAACATCTATTGGAGAAGATCGCGATTGAGCGATGCAGTACCTACGACGCCGCTATTATCAAGCCGTTACTCAGTTCAATGCTCAACGGAATTTCCTTCATTCCGCAGCGTAACGCAAAGGTCCTCATAAAACCGAATTTACTTGCTGCACGCACACCTGAACAGGCGGTGACAACACATCCTTCCGTGATTGAAGCCATCGGTCAATTGTTTATCGACTGTTCCTGCAAAGTATACATCGGAGACAGCCCGGGTTTCGGATCTACCGAGCGGGTACTGAAAACATCAGGCATCATGGACGTCATCCGGAAACTCGGTCTGACTATATCTCCATTCAGCGAGAAGATAACGAAGCATATAGAGGGCATATCGCCTTACAGGTATTTTCTATTCGGGGAAGATCCGGAAGAATACGATATAGTAATCAATGTCCCGAAACTGAAAACACACGGTATGATGGGTTTGACTCTGGGCGTAAAAAACACGTTCGGGTTTATCCATGCGTTTGAAAAAGCTAAATGGCACTTCAAGGCAGGCCGAGACAGGCGTATCTTTGCTTCCGCAATTATCGACATCCACCGAATTGCCAATCCAGCCCTGACTGTTCTAGATGGCATTATCGGGATGGACGGCGACGGTCCCTCGAGCGGACGCGTCAGAGGATTCAACATTGTTGCCGCGTCCAAAAATGCGTTCTGTCTCGACAGCTATATCGAAAAGCTCGTACGGTTCCCCGGCCTCACTCCGATAACTCAGGTCGCTTCAGAGCATGGATTCATTTCGAATTATGAACTGATAAGTCCCTCCATAGAAACTATAAATGATTTAATACTGCCCAATAGCATGAGGACTGACTGGTCAATGCCGGATTTCGTTCGAAAAATGTTTCGGAACATACTCGTGAAAAAGCCCAGGGTAGATCCATCCATCTGTACGTCATGTTCCACATGCATTCAGGTGTGTCCGGCCGAAGCGCTATCAATCGACACCGGCACACCCGTTTTTGATTATGTGAAGTGTATCCGTTGCTACTGCTGTCAGGAACTCTGTCCTCACAAGGCAATATTCGTTAAATAGCGTGCTTTAAACGGATGTATAAAAGAACTTTTGTCTGCAGCAGTTAGTTGCGCCAATGAATCGGAACAGCTTCGCGGCTTCAGCTACTCCTGGATATACGAAGAGCCGTCAAACGAAAAACACCTTTCAATGGTAATGCCGCCGATCATTTCCCGCGTCTTCGCGAGATCATCGAGAAGTTTAATACACATTCCGCAATCCGAGCTCAGGTTTCTCGGGACCGGCACAAGCTCGAAATTAATCTTTTCCTTCTTAAGGATTTTCTCCGCTTTTAAAACATCGTGAATTGTATTAAACAGCAGAAAATGAATATCATGTATTGGCAATGTCTGTAACCGCCTTCAAGAAAACCTCTATTTCTGTTTCACTGGTGAAAAAACCCGGAGCCACCCTTACCGTTCCCCCTGGGAACGTACCGATCGTCTTGTGCGCGACTGGTGAGCAATGCAGGCCGACCCTGGTGTAAATCTGTTCTCTGTTCAAAATGTAACCTACCTCTGACGGCATCTTATCTTTAATGTTAAACGATACCACAGGGATTGTATTTTCAGCCGGGTCCATAGTACCGTATATTTTCACACCGTGTATAGCTCTCAGCCCTTTCACGATTCTCATCCTCAACTGCTGTTCCTTTCGTGCAATGTGTTCGAGTCCCGTCTTTTCGATGAAAGACAATCCACCAAGCAAGGATGCTATGCCCGGCGTATTCGGGGTACCGCTTTCGTACTTGTCCGGTAAAACAGCAGGCTGCTCAATAGACTCAGACTTACTCCCTGTGCCTCCGAAGCGCAGCGGGGCCGGGTCAACCCCGTCACGCATGTAAATGGCTCCCGAACCTTGTATGCCGTAAAGCGATTTATGACATGAAAAACAGAGCGCATCTATTCCGTCCTGATCGACGCGTATCGCTGTCGCGCCAACAGTCTGACATGCGTCCACAATAAGAACATTATCCCCAATAATTTGTCTTATTGCATGCACTGGCTGAATTGTACCTATTACATTTGAACCATGATTGATGATAACGACTGAAGACGGGTGCTCACGGACAAGCTTCTCCAGGTGTTCCAGATCAATGATACCATCGCTGGAACACCTTGCCATTGAAAGCCGGACAGCTCTGGTTCGCTGCAGGTATGTGAGCGGCCTCATAACAGAGTTGTGCTCCAGCGATGTCGTTATCACATGACCGCCCTCCCGCACCAGACCGAAAATGGCGAGATTGAGAGACTCGGTACCGTTCTGCGTGAAGATAAGCCTCTCCGAATCGGAACCTCCAATAAGAGACGTCAGCTTCTCCCTCGTTTCAAAGATAACGCGGGCAGCATCGACCGAGAGGGTGTGCCCGCTTCTACCCGGATTGCCGCCACAGTTGAGTACAAATTCGTTGAGCCGTTGTACCGTTTGTACGGGCTTTGGGAAGGAAGTAGCAGCATTATCCAGATATATCATTCATGCTCCGTTCAACAGCAAATCAGCATTCTCATACTAATGAGTATATATTCCATTTGTCTATTCTAAGAAAATACCCCTGCTGGAGCAAATGAAAATTTGGCATTACTGCGATCTCATTTATAGATTGCTTCAATAAGTAAAAAGGGCTCCATGAGGAGCCCTTTTGAGGAGCCACGTTTTCTATTTGTTCAATTTCGATTTGAACTTGTCTATCAATTTGGGCACAACCTGTTTATAGTCACCCACAATCCCGAAAGTCGCTGCTTTAAAAATCGGTGCATCCGCATCCTTGTTGATGGCTACGATACAGTCAGATGTTCTCATACCGGCAAGATGCTGGATCGCACCGGAGATTCCACAAGCTACATAGATCTTTGGTTTCACAGTTTTTCCGGTTTGCCCCACCTGGTGCTCGTATGGTATCCACCCTGAGTCAACCGCAGCACGTGATGCTCCGAGAGCTCCGCCCAGTACATCCGCAAAATCTTTAAGGACGCTGAACCCTTCCTCTCCACCCACCCCACGACCGCCTGACACGATGATATCGGCTTCTATGAGATTGACCGTCGTAGCTGATTCAATGAACTCCAGCACCTTTGTATTGAGATCGCTGTCGCCAACTGAAAATGACTCCTTTACGACTTCTCCGCTTCTGGATGCATCCTTCTCCGGCATTGCAAATGCTTTTGGCCTCACCGTCGCAATCTGCGGAACAGCCTTTTCATTGACAACAGTAACGGAGTAATTGCCGCCGAAAGCCGCACGTGTCATCTTCAATTTTCCGCCGTCTATGGCCATACCTATACTGTCAGTGCATATACCGACGCCGAGATTCGCTGCAGCCGCTGCAGAAACATCAAGGCCCATCCCTGTTCCACGGAAGAGTGCAGCTTCAGGTTTGTACTTATCCAGCAGGAAACTTGCAGCCCTGGCGTAGGCCTCTCCTCTGAAATCCTTGAAGGTTTCTCCCTCAACGGCATATACCTTTGACGCGCCATAGGCGAACGCCTCCTTTGCAAGATCGTCAACCTTTTCACCAACTACAAACGCACACACATTCGATCCGAAGCCGCCTGCAAGTTCCTTCCCTATTCCCAAGAGCTCAAAAGACATCGGCGATATTGCGCCGTGTTTATGTTCTATGTATACCCAGACATCATTAGCCATTGTATTCTCCTCCCTATTTAATAACTTTCAGATCGATAAGTTTTTCGGTAAGTGTATTGACGATTTCGTCCACTTCGCCCTTCAATATCTCACCTGCTCCCCTTGGAGGAGGTACAGCGATTTCGACCACTTTTGAAGAGGAACCAGCGGCACCAACTTTTCCGGTGTCTATGCCGAGATCAGCGGCTGTCCACTGAGGTATCTGAACCTTGCCCGCTTTTCGAATACCCATGAGATTCGGAAGTCGCGGTTCGTTGATTCCCTTTATAACTGCCACAACTGCAGGGAGTTTTGCCTCAACAACCTCAATTCCCCCGTCCACTGCTCTTTCGACGACTATCTTCTTCGCTGCTGCATCGATGCTGCGGACTTTTGACACCGAGGTTAGCTGACTAAAACCCAGTAAAGCCGCCACTTCAGCGCCAACAACACCGGTATTACCGTCCGTAGACTGCTTTCCAAAGAAAACCACATCCACGTCTCCTGCCTTCTTAACTGCGGCGGCCAGCACAGACGCTGTCGCGAATGTGTCTGAACCGGCGAAAGCGGGATCAGTGCACTGGTATACTGAATCGACTGTCAAAGCCAGAGCGTTTCTTAGAACGTCTGCTGATTTGTCAGGACCCATCGTAATTGCCACAATTTCCCCATCATAATTCTCTTTCGTAAGAAGTGCTTCCTCGAGAGCGAATTCATCAAAAGGATTTGTAATAGAATCCATCGATTCTCTGTTCAGTGCCCCTTTCGGGATGTCCCATTTGATTTCCGCTTCGGTATCAGGAACCTGTTTTAAACATACCGCTAT
>CAYYLU010000053.1:0-12453 GCA_964472475.1 uncultured Syntrophus sp.
AGAATTTAGGATTTGATCTTTTAATGGATATCTCAGAAAAAAATGCGAAACTGTTTTTGAGGTCGCTCAAGAATATGGGGGTAGACTCGTACGTGTTTGATAAGAAAGGCGCCCCTGGTCTGGAAGGGCTCGTGCAGGAGATCACGAGATGCGAGAAATGCGGCCTGGCAAGAACGAGGAAGAATGTCGTGCCCGGCGAAGGGAACAAGAAGGCAAGACTTGTCTTCATCGGCGAGGCCCCGGGAGAGGATGAAGACCTTCAGGGAAGACCATTTGTGGGAAGGGCGGGGAAACTTCTGGATCAGCTTATTGAACGCACAGGATTGAAAAGAAGTGATGTTTATATCTGTAATGTGCTGAAATGCAGACCTCCGAACAACAGAGACCCGGAACCGGAGGAAGTTGCCGCGTGCAGACGGTACCTCATGGAACAGATACGCCTGATAAAACCAAAGGTAATCTGTACGCTCGGTCGACATGCCTATAATACGCTGCTGGGCGTCGATGAGAAAATTACAAGAATTCGCGGCAAGCTCATCTCGTACGAAGGCAGAAAACTTCTCCCCACCTATCATCCATCTTACCTGCTGAGGAACCAGACCAGGATTAACGAAGCGTGGGAAGACATGGAAACGCTCAAGAGGCTACTCAAGTAAGAGAACGTTTCAGTCCTGATTCTTAGAACAGACAAATCGTTTCGCCGGGCTTACGTTTCCGAATTTCGAATCTCAAATTTCCCACATCCCTCTTCATTCTGGAGCTGCACTAAAGAAGGAGTACGGTCAATCGTATTCTTTCCGAAATAGTCTGACCTTTGCGCGTGCAAACCAGTAACGGGGGCTGCGGAGCCTTCTCCACGCAGTACGAATCTCCCGTATTTCCGCAGCTGAAAGGATTTGTTCGGCATAGAACTCTTTCTGGAACATACCGACAATCACGTTGAAATGCGTTGACAGGGATGGGAAACAAACGTTCAGCTTCCCGCGAAATTCGAGCGGAGTCTCAAACCGGGACCGGGTACAGCCGCTGTGACTCCCCCACTCGCCCAACACGGCGTAAAATTCAGAAGCCGTGTTATAGCCTCTCATACGCGCCAGCATTCCTCTGATCCACAGAACGAGTGCGTTCCACAAGCGAATAACCCAGAAAGGACCGGTTCTTCTTCCTCGTTTTTCTCCTGTAATATGTTCTGTCCGCGAAAGAAGCCATTTCACAAAGAAGTAGATTGCGATGCAACAGCCGAGCAGAATGAGTATTCCGATAAGGCCTTCAATACCCCATTTCATAATCCTTTCGAAGAACTCTGATACAGGCCCCTGCGACATGGACGAGATAGAATCGTCGTGGGATGGTGATTGCTGTGCGGGCTCCTCCCGCATTCTTCTGCCCATGAACACAAACCGGAGAATGGTTTCCACAACAGGCAGCAGGAAGCCCGCACCGCCTTTCAGTACACGATAACCCGTGTCGGCAGCGGCATGCAGAAAAGGAAGAAAAAACAGGAACATCGCACCTGAATAAAGAAGCACGACGGTAATGAATGCCGCGATGATGCCGACAGACCGGTACCCCGGCAGGAAACTCTTCGGAGAGTGATGCTCAATGCGGGACATGCCTATCAACAAAAGGCTGATAAGGAAGAAAGGGAAAACGAGAGAAAAGGAGTAAGGATCCTGAACGTTCAGCCCCGCTTTGTGCAGAAGCACCAGCTTGCAAATCAACAAACAAAAAAATGCCGCAAGCCCTATATCAAAGCGCGAGCAAACTGTGTAGTATTCCCTCTTTCGCAGCACCAACGCCCTTCCGGTCACCCAGAAGAGAGCGATCCAAACGTTTGTGAGGACAAGTACGGTCCACTGTATCGGGGTCCGGTCTTCATTAAAAAGTGTGTGCAGCCATCCGGTATCCGCCAGTGGAAATGAACTGTAGTGCGTAAGATATGTTCCCCAGAAGAAAGCGCTCATGATGCCCACAAACTGAAGACCGTATGCCCAGATTACGCGCCAGCCTCTGCCGTGAGATATGCCTGTGAGAATCGCAGAAAATGTACACACGGTTACTGCCGCAGTAAAAGGAAACGCGCCATGGTTTATTGCAGCCATCGCAAAAGCCGCAATCGCATACAGCCAGCAGACTTCGGCCGCACCGTTCAGCACTATGAAAGTAAACCCTTTTGACGACTTCATCCCGTGACTGCCTCCCCGGCGGCTGCATCCACATCATTCGCTGCACCGGATGCCGGTTTGTCTCTTCTCAGAGCGGCTGCAGTCTCAGCTGTAAAATGCAATAAAGGTACCTTGCGCTGTCTGAATAAAGACTTGACGCCACGTGTGGAAACATCGTCTTCAAAGGTAAAATAGACACAGCTTGTACCCCACGGTATATCAAAGTTGTTCAAGAGGTCGATGAGATTTCCGCGCAATCCGCACTGCAGTCTGGCGAGTGCTTCAAGGATGGCCATCACCTGTTCAGTGCTCCTTGAAATCGAGACAACAGGGGGGCAGTTGTACGTGGTGCCGTTTGTAAAAAAGCCTACAGCGCACCCCTGAATATCAAGCCTGACAGCAATTGATGCTACGACCTCAAGCATACTTTCGAAATCGGATTCTCTTCCTTCGATAACAAACTGCTCCACATCTATAACAATAAGGATCTTCTCCTGCTCAGTAGATTCGAATACCTTCTCCTGTAATCTGTGATGACGTGCGCTTGCCTTCCAGTGAATATACTTTGCCGGCCGGCCGTTTTGATAATCACTGGTTCCGAGAATGTACACAGGATCATCCACGGGACTCTCTCCACCTGGATTTCCGAAAAAATCGCGTCTTGGTAAAGAAAGCTGGCCAAGTGGAACAAGCTTCGGGTAGACCACTGCTTCAACCTTCCTTCCACTTTCACTTTCCATCTGAAAAAACCCGAAGAGATCGCCTGATGACAGGACTAACGGACCTAAGATACAGACACCTCTTTTTGCGGTTGCGATCTGCCACTCAAATGTCGTCTTT
Source organism: uncultured Syntrophus sp. (assembly GCA_964472475.1). GTDB lineage: Bacteria > Desulfobacterota > Syntrophorhabdia > Syntrophorhabdales > Syntrophorhabdaceae > PNOF01. Next base: position 3,006 of record CAYYLU010000053.1, read on the forward strand.
TGATACCACAGGAGGCTCTCCTGTCCGGTTAATGAGATGTCTTCATGGATAACCTTGAATACATCATCGAACGTGACAAACACTTCTGCCCATATCGGCAGAGCCTTGCCGTTTTCTACCGTCGCTCTTAGAAAAAGGATATCGCCGGCAAAAATCCTCTCTTTATCAAGATTCAGAATGGACTTTACCATTCGTGAACTGTATCTGGCCCAGATCTTCAGCCCACCCACGACAGAGAACACCATTATTGAAAGGATTATCAGTTCACGATTGCCTGTGAGCAATGCTACAAAGAGAAGGATCCCTACGATAAAGAGGATGAGTGACGTGGCGAACAGACTGGGTACTCTACGAAACCGGTTTGGGACCATCTTGACCCCCCGCTATTCCAGAATCGGAACAGGCACCAGGGAAAGGATCTCTTCCATGAGTCGCTTTCGGTTCGAACCGCGGAGGCGTTCTTCTTCTTTCAGTATCAGACGATGCGATAGAACGGGAATGGCTAAATATTTGATATCATCAGGCAGGACATATTCCCGACCTCTTAACGCAGCCAGGGCCTGCCCTGCACGCATTAGCCCGAGAGAACCCCTTGGACTGGCACCAAGCCGCAGAGCGGGATTTTCCCTGGTCGCGTGTACAATCTGCACGATATATTCTTTCACAGGACGTGATACAAGCACCTTCTTTCGCTGACGTTGCAGGTACGAAATTTCTTCGGGCCGGGCAACCGGAGCAAGCTCCTGCAACGGGTCATCCTGCTGGAAACGTTCCAGTATATTGATTTCTTCCGAACCTTCGGGATAACCGAGACTAACCCTCAGGAGAAATCTATCAAGCTGCGCCTCCGGCAAAGGAAACGTCCCTTCCAGTTCAATAGGATTCTGTGTGGCCATCACGAAGAATGGATCCGGCAACGGATAGGTAGTTCCGTCCACTGTCACCTGACGCTCCTCCATACTCTCGAGAAGGCTCGATTGCGTTCTCGGTATAGTCCTGTTTATTTCGTCTGCAAGAAGTACGTTTGTCATCACCGGACCGGATTGAAAGACAAATTCACCGGAATGCTGATTATAAACGTTGAACCCCGTAATATCTGCAGGCAGCAGGTCGGGCGTAAACTGGACCCTTTTGAATGAGGCTCCGATACTTTTTGCCAGTGATTTTGCCATCAATGTCTTGCCCAATCCCGGAATATCCTCCAATAAAACATGCCCTTCCGCCAAAAGGCCTGTCAAAAGGAGCTCTATTGTGTTGGTTTTTCCTACAATAACTCTTGAAATATTTTCTGCAATCCGGTTGCAAAGATCGAAATTCATACGTATGCCTCCGTACTGGTATTGGATGGTCTTCCGAGTGCGTAAAAACAACCAAGTACATAATATTACTAACATGTAGGGACACATAAGTAAACAATCACGGGGCTCGCCGGAGTCTTTGTTGATGGTGATTTATTTATGTAAATTATGTACTTAGACGATAAAATATAAAGAAGAATGGAATTAATTATTGTTTTTCAACCGGTTACGTTGTATAATTCCTGTTTGATTTCAAAAGGGGCGTATGCATTGTAAAAGTGTTTTCTCAGTGTCCTGTCTCTGGTTGATGTTTTTCATCGGTTCGGGCACGGCATGCTACGGTTTGTCGCTGACCCCGGAACCGGGCCTTCCGGGTCCTTCCAGTGCGGGAACTCTGCTCGCCCAGGCGGCACCGGCTCCAACACCGCCCCCTACCCCACAGCAAGGTGCTCCTTCACAGGCGACAAGCCCAACCGGTTCCACCGTTGTTCCTTCTCCGGCATCTCAGCCTGCGGCACCTTTTCGAAATGCTACTCCCCGCGCAAGCGGCATGATAAGCCTTAATTTCGACGACGCGGATATTTATTCGGTGGCGCAGACTGTCTTCGGTGAGATACTTCGCGTCAACTATATCATCGATCAGCGCGTAAAAGGACGGGTAACGTTCCGTTCGGTTGCTCCGGTCTCGACTGATCAGGTGCTCCCCCTCATGGAAGTGATACTCAGGCTGAACGGCATAGGTGTTGTCGAGGAAAATAGTCTATACCGGCTGGTCCCGATCGGTGATGTTGCAAAGGAACCGGCACAGATTTCGCAGGGCAGAGAACCTGAGAGCGTTCCGGTTCAGGGAAAATCCATTATACATATAGTGCCCCTGCTCTATACCGGCTCCTCGGAAATGATCAAGATCATCACGCCTTTCCTGACGACAACTGCTATTGTTATTGACGTGCCTACCATGAATTCGGTTATCATCGTCGATACCGATGCAAACGTCCGGAGAATACTGAACATAATCAAGATATTCGATAGCCAGGACTCAAAGACCAAGAAACCGCAGGTACACGTTTACAATATACTCAACAGTAAGGCGAAGGAAGTAGCTGCAATACTTCAGCAGGTCTTCGGGACCTCAACAACTGTCATGCCTTCGACTACATCCGCTACATCGACATCGACTGTTACAACATCTACATCCACATCGACCACTAACCCTATGCAGCCTCAGGCCCAACCCGTAAGACCGCCTGCAACAGTTCCGGCCGGTATCCAGCAGCCGGCTGCAGCGACAGGATCGTTGGTATCAGGGTCAACAAAGATAATTGCAGATGAAAATCTTAACCTCCTCGTGATCCTTGCACTCCCGGAGGATTACGAGATTATACGACAGGCCATAGAGAAGATTGATATCATTCCGAGACAGGTCGTTATAGAAGGTGTCATAGCCGAAGTCACACTTACCAATGAGCTGAGTCTCGGCGTCTCATGGATGCTTGAGGTCAAGAAAGGTTCTTTTTTCAACAGAGACTCTACAGGTTTTCTCGGCTTTAATGCCCCTTCGTCTGTCCCTTTTGCAGCCACGAGCACTGTTCCGGCCACCGGGACCGATGCGTTTACGTTTGCCGGTACTATCGGTGGCGATGTGAAAGCCGTAATAAATATGCTGGCGACACAGGGAAAAGCAAAGTTGCTCGCGGTGCCCCATATACTGGTATCCGATAACAAAGAAGCCCGCATTCAGGTTGGGCAGCAGGTACCCATTGTCACCTCTGAATCATACACCACATCGACCTCTACAACCTACAGTACTGTCCAGTACAAGGATATCGGCATTATCCTCAAGGTGAAACCCAGGATTAACGAAGGCGGCCTCGTGTCACTCGACCTGAACCAGGAAATTTCTTCATTTTCAGTTCGATCAATTGCGGGAACGGACAACGGGGTTATTGTAAACAAGACCGAAGCCGCAACAAACCTTGTTGTACAGAGCGGCCAGACAATTGTCATCGGCGGCCTCATCAGGGAGGACCAGAGTGATGATCGCAACGGGATTCCGCTCTTTAACAGAATCCCCGTACTTGGTTATCTCTTCGGGAATACAACAAAGGTCAACAACAGAACGGAGCTTATCATACTTCTTACACCGCGTGTAATCAGGAATCAGGCGGAAGCTCAGAACGTCACTTCCGGTTACGTTGATACAATTACAAATACAGGCAAGGGAAAAATAACACAGGAAGAACTCTTGCGTGGCCAAAAAATAGTGCCTGATCAGGGCCCTTCCGTAAATAATAATAACAAATAGGCATTCAACCGTACCGTTGATCCATGGAGCAGTTTTGAAAATAAGAACAGATGAGGTAATACATCGTTTCAAGGAGGACGTATGGATAAACATTCAGTTACAGTCCTGAGTCCTGAAGAATTTCCAAAAGTGCCTTTTGTCGTGGGCGGCATATCAACACGATTTATTCGCGAAAACAAGATCATCCCGCTTGAACTCAAGAACAACATATTGAAAGTGATCATGATGGACCCGGCGAACCGCGAGATAGTTGAAGCGCTCAGGGTCGCGTCATCTGCCGATGTTGTTGTGTTCGGCGGGGACCCGGACGCAATCGATGACCATATTTCGAAATTCTACAGTCAGGAAACGCAAAACATCAGCAGGATCATTGAAGGAATCGAGGAAGATAACCTCGAGTTCATAAAAGATGAAGACGAAGAGGATATAGGTCATCTCAAAGATCTTGCCTCTGAAGCACCGATCATCAAGCTTGTTAACCTGATCATTACCCGGGCGGTTGAGAGCAGGGCCAGTGATATCCATATCGAACCTTTTCAGGATGAGTTGAAGGTCCGTTATAGGATAGACGGCGTCTTAAGCGATGTGGAATCGGCACCGAAAAGACTACAGGCTGCGATTGTATCCCGCATCAAGATTATGGCAAAGCTGAATATTGCCGAGCGGCGGCTACCCCAGGACGGACGGATCAGGCTTCGTGTGGGAGAGAGTGAGATCGGCCTGAGAGTCTCAACCATCCCCATCCTTCACGGCGAGAGCGTGGTTATGAGGATTCTGGATACGGAAAGCATAGTGATAGATCTCGACACGCTCGGATTTCTACCGGGAATTCTCAAGCGGTTTGGCCAGCTCATTACAAAGCCGAACGGGATCATCCTGGTGACGGGGCCTACCGGCAGCGGTAAAACTACAACACTCTACGGCGCGCTCGACAAGATCAACTCGCCGGACAAAAAGATCATCACCGTAGAAGACCCCGTTGAATATCAACTCAAAGGAATCAACCAGATCCAGGTAAAACCTCAGATTGGGCTTCATTTCGCAAATACGCTCCGGCATATAGTGAGGCAGGACCCGGATGTTATCATGATCGGAGAAATACGTGACCTCGAGACCGCTGAGATTGCAATCCAGTCGGCCCTGACAGGGCATCTCGTCTTCTCCACTCTCCATACCAATGACGCGCCGAGTGCGATTACAAGGCTGCTCGACATGGGCGTAGAAAGCTTCCTCCTATCTGCTACCATTCGCGGAATCATGGCCCAACGGCTCCTGAGAACTATCTGTCCGCTGTGCAAGGAGAAAACAGAATCACCTGAACAGATTCAGGAACTGAGGACGCTCGGAATGAGTAGTGACGTCACATTATACAAAGGGAGAGGATGCGACAAATGCAGCAGTACGGGGTTTTTAGGTAGAATGGGTATATTCGAGCTACTCACCGTCGACGATGACATGCGAAAACTGATCCTGAACAGAGCCGACGAAGGAGAGATCAGACAGACAGCACGTAGGAACGGCATGAAAACCCTTCTGGAGGACGGTCTCACAAAAGTAGAAATGGGTGCGACGACCCTGAGTGAGGTCTTCAGAGTCACCCAGGAGGACTAGTTGGCAACCTATTCATATACTGCTACAACGCTCGAGGGGTCTCTTGTCGAAGGGACTATCGAGGCACCCGACGAGAAAGGCGCCGTCGCCCTGATCCAGAATACCGGAGTTATTCCGATACGTATTACCGCGCCTCAGGAAGAATCGAAAGGCAAATTTTCGTTTAGGTCCCGCAAAGGCGACCTGCTTACCTTTACGACAGAACTCTCGGCCCTGACGGGGGCGGGCCTGCCGCTTGACCGAAGCCTCAATATCCTTGCGAATATCTCGGAAGGCAAGGAAATGAAACAGGTGATCACTTCCGTGCTGAAGCTTATACGGGAAGGAAGCGCATTTTCAGATGCGCTCGCAAAGTACCCCCGAATTTTTCCTAAGCTCTATGTCAGCATGGTGCGCGCCGGAGAAACAGGCGGCGTTCTGGATGTAGTCCTCGACAAACTGAATGAGTTTCTTGAGACATCCAGGGAGTTGAAGAGCAGCATCGTCTCGGCTATGATTTATCCCTCCATTCTCGCAATTGTCGGTGTGTTGTCTCTCATTTTCCTTTTGACATTTGTTATCCCACAGTTTTCCGTTATCTTTAAGGATCTCGGAGGCGCTTTACCTCTATCCACTCAAATCATTCTGTCCTTCAGCAACGCACTCAGATCCTACTGGTGGATTATCCTGTTGGTACTCGCGTTCGTCATTTTCATTATTAGAAGTTATGTAAAGAACGAGAGCGGTGCGCGAAAATGGGATGCGATGAAGTTGAAGCTCATCGGTGAACTCGTGCGCAAGCTTGAGACCGCCCGCTTCTGCCGAACGCTTGGAACACTCATCAAGAGTGGCGTCCCCTTTCTTCAGGCGTTAAATAATTCAAAAGATGTGATCGGCAACAGAGTCATATCCGAGAGGATAGACGCCGTCGCAAAAAACGTCAGGGAAGGAAAAGGTGTGGCGGGTCCGTTGATTGAGGCAAATGTCTTCCCCCTGCTGGCCCTGTCGATGATAAAGGTGGGTGAAGAGACAGGACAGCTCGATGTAATGCTGATAAAGGTGGCATCCACATACGAAAAGAATCTGAAAGAAGTCGTAAAACGGTTTACAGGTCTGCTGGGGCCGATAGTGATCCTTTCAATGGCCGTTATTATTGCACTGGTTATTGCCTCCATGCTGCTCGCTATGTATGGCATACTTGATGTCCCGTTCTAAGATGATCCTTTCATCAAAAACACAGAAACAGATACAAATATACAACCATGGTTTCACGCTGCTCGAAATCATAGTGGTAATCACACTCGTGACGCTTGTGCTGGGACTTACAACACTCTTTTTCGGAAACGCCCTCCCCGGTGCCCGTCTGAATGCAGCGGCGAGAGAACTTTCGGCAACCATGAGATACGCGAGAATGCTTGCCAGAAACCATGGCGAGATGCGCACAGTCAACCTTGATCTGGACTCACGGAGCTACAACATTGATCAATCAGAATCAAAAGTTCTTCCGGATGATGTTCGCATTCGTGTGAATGACAGCATTGCAGGGGATATTTCCAGCGGGAATTACCCCGTCCTGTTTCACGAATCAGGTGTTGTTGAGGGAGGGACTATAACCCTCTATAACTCCAAAAAAACAATCAACATTGAGCTTGATCCTCTGATCGGGTCAATAATAGTGAAGTGAAAGAGCGGGAAGACATGAATTCGGAACCACGACAATCGGTGCACAGACCCATTCTCAAGGGGAAGAACGGTTTTACTCTCCTTGAGGTTCTCGTCGCTTTCGTACTCCTTGCGACGACCGTGACTGTTATCCTGCAACTGTTTTCGTCGAATATGAGGACATTGTCTGTTTCCGAGGATTATGCCGCTTCCGTCGTCCGTCTGGAATCAAAGATGAGGGAAGTTCTTGATATGCAGGAACTGGCCGAAAATTCGTGGAATGAAACCACTACCGATGGATATCGTTTCGATATAAGTGTGACAAACGCTTATGATGAGCGGACCCGGGACCTGCCCCAGAAAGTTCTCGAGGTGTCCGTGACGATGCATTGGAGACAGGGCATAAAAGAGAAAACCATGACGCTGAATACGCTGAAAATGATTAAGGAGAAGGCGGTCTAACGAGATGTCTGATCGGCGAAAACACATACCGTGCGCCTGCAACAGATCGGGTTTTACCCTTATTGAACTTCTTGTCTCAATAGTACTGATTTGTCTGATTGTAACGATTATGGGAATGGCCATGCGCATGGGATACAGGTCAATGACAAAGGGTGAACAGAAAACTATTGCGCTTGAAAGGTTCAAAGCATCGCTTTCGTTAATTGATGCGCAGATCCAGTCGGGGGTCCCGCTCAAGTCAACGGAGGGTGAGATAAACCAATTCATGTTCGACGGCAAAAAGGAATCTCTCAGGTTCGTTTCAAATTTGTCGCTGATTGGCGGTCAGAGAGGTAACGTCACCGTCGCTTACAGGGTAGAAACAGGTGCGGATAGCAAGAAGACTCTCTACGCGCAGGAAAACACGATCGGCATTGAAAACCAGAGAGACATAAAGCTGCTGGAAGGTTTTGACGATATTCATTTTGAGTATTTTTTTAAGGAGGCGACAGCAGAACAGGGTGAATGGATAGAAGAATGGACGGACACCGCAACCCTGCCGGGGAAAGTAAGGATACATCTCACGCGCGGCAGTCAGACAATCACTCTCATTATTCCCGCAAGAACGAATATGTTCATGACTCCTTCCACAACCAATGTTTCATACCTCCAATCAATGGAAAGAGAGGTATTTTCGTGATCGGCAGAGTGGATGGATTCCCTCGAAAAACAGCGCGTTCGCAAGAAGGTGTTGCGCTCCTTATGGTGCTGTGGGTTATCACGCTGCTCATGTTGCTCGTCTCGTCTTTCACGATACTGACCAGAACAGAGGCAAACTCCACCGTATTTTTCAGGAATGATATACAGAAGAAGTTTTACGCGGAAGGTGCTCTCGAACGGGCGATCATGGAGATATCATACAGACAGGTTTATAAGAACAGAACAACAGTCCTTGAAGGTCAGGAAACGATCCGTATTGACGGGCGGAATAACACAGGATCGCTCGGGGCCGGGAAATATGTATTCAGATTGTATGATGAATCCGGAAAGATCAACATTAACCGGATGCGAAACCGCACGGCGGTCATACTGAATAATCTTATCGTGAACCTGGGAACGCCGAAAGAACAGGCCGATATCATCGTTGATTCAATAGGCGACTGGACAGATAGTGACAATCTTGCACGGCTGAACGGAGCTGAGAATGAATACTACGGGTCCCTGCCAAACCCGTATGATGCGAAAAACGGCCGTCTTGATACGCTCGAAGAACTCATGATGGTCAAAGGCATGACCGCGGATATTCTGTTCGGCACAAAGGAGCATAAAGGATTGATCCAGTTTCTCACCCTGTATTCGACAACCGGTAGAATAAACATAAACGCTGCGCCTAAAGAGGTGCTCATGGCGCTGCCGGAAATAACTGAAGAGATCGCGAACAGAATTATCGAACACAGGGAATCATTCGAGTTCAAGTCCCTCCAGGACATCCAGGTAATAGAAGGGATCAACTACAGGGCGTTAGCCCCCTTTGTTGATATTGGCGAATCAAACGTTTATACTATTGAGTCTGTGGGTTTCCAAAATGAAGAAAAGAAAGGCTATGGGATTCGTGCCGTTGTATCGGTTAGCGGAAGCGGTGCGCCGTCTTTCAAGTACTATAAGAGCCCCGCAGAGATAAGAGAATGAAGACACATACTATGTTCTCCCGCTATGCAGATGTAGGCATGAGGTATGGGACAGGCTTGAAGAAAGCGTGGGACAGTACAAGCAGACTGCTTACCTACAACCTCATAGACGGGGTGCTCCTTCCGAAGAATTACCTTTCCCTTTCAGTTGAAAAAGGCATGGTACAGGCGGCGTACGGCTCGGTCTTTCTGGCAAGACCCCGCGTAAAGGGCTTTCGCAAGTACTCATTCGATGAAAAGACCGGATATGCCGGTCCCGAAAACCTCGCATGGGCAGCGAAACAGGCCCTGAAAGAATTCAAAGCAGCAGGAGCAGAAATCGTACTGAGCATGCCGCGTGAACTTTTTGTCGTCAGAACTACAGAACTGCCGATCACAACAAAGGAAAATATTGCATCGGTTATCTCGTATGAGCTGGACCGCCTGACTCCGTTTGCGTCGTCTGAAGCATTATATGATTTCAA
>CAYYLU010000053.1:12553-17615 GCA_964472475.1 uncultured Syntrophus sp.
GTCAACCGGTACAAAGCATCAGGAATAACACCCGCTGTGTTTGCCACGCCTGTTGACGGTTTATCTGCGCTGCAACAGAGGATAGGCATACCGGTCAAGACTATGGAGCAGACCGAGCTTCAATCACAGTTCCGTGCGCCGTCGGGTGATGTACTGTTTAATCCGCTCGGCGGCCTGCTGGAGGCAGTCCTGTCACGCTCAAAAGGTTTTAACCTCCTGACAAAGGGGAAACCCGAGCAGAAGAGAACTCCGAGGGCCCTCGCAATAGCCCTGCTCTGCATTATTGTCGCAATGCTTGTACCCTATTTGATTGTACCCCTCCAAATAGAAAAAGCAAAACTCAACCAGATAAATTCAAACATCGCCTCACGCAAGGCCGAGGTCAGGAAAGTTGAGGCCCTGAAAAAAGAAATTTCTGCCCTGGAAACGGATATTTCTCAGATACGCGATTTCAAGAATTCAAAGCCAATGACCCTGAACATAATGAGGGAATTGACGACACTGTTGCCGAGTACCGTGTGGCTTACAAGGACACGGCTTACCGAACAAACCGTAGAAATAGAAGGCTATGCCGCTACAGCCACAACAATACTGCCAAAGCTGGAACAATCGAAGATGTTTCAAAAGGTGGAATTTACCTCACCGACTGTACGTGACGCGCGTATGAACGCGGACAGGTTCGTCATGAGAATGGAACTCGAGGGTACAAAGACCAATACAACCGGAGAAGCGAGTGATGCAAAAGAAGAGTAGACTGATCATTGTCGCCATACCGGTCATGGTTGTCCTTGCGGCGATCACAGCCTACCAATACGGTTACCAGGGTATTAAGCAGGACAAGGCTTCCGTCAAAGCAATGCAAGATACGAATGAAAAGATGCTGGAAAAATACATGGCCCTGATAGCTGAAACACCCGAGCTCGAAAAGACACTCACGGGTTTAAAGGAGAAGCGAACGGCTGACGATACCAAGGTAATGGAGGCACAAACCCTTTCTATAGCAGCGGCATCGTTACAGGAGACGGTAAAAACAATGGTAACCGGCAGAGGCGGTTCAATAACCAGTGAACGCGTGGAGAAACCGGATGATCTCGGAAAGATGAAGGTGATTAATGTCAGCATAGACGCGGTACTGCCTGATACAAGGGCGTTGAGCGATCTCATCTTTGGCATAGAGACGCACACACCGTATCTGGTTATCAAAGAGATAGATACGAGGGTAAGGAATTTTAGAGAGCCGAAAGAGCTGATGGTCAAATTACGTGTATCCGCGCTCACGGGTGGTCAATAATTATGCGGTTCATGAGGTACCTCATTAATAACGGAAACCTGCTCAACGTATTACTGCTCGCAATGGCCGTCGTCGCGTTTGTAGCTGTCGGCCTGTCCCTCACGAAGATGAATTCAACGTATACACCACCCAAAGCGAAACCAAAGGCAGAGACTGTGGTTGTTCCAAAAGAAGAAAAAACGGCAGGACTGATGCCGACGGATTATGCAGTCATAGGTGAAATGAACCTCTTTCATCCCGAAAGACGCATTATTTTTGAGAAGAAAGCCGAGGAGGTTGTCAGGCCGGATCTGATATTGTACGGAACCATGATACAGGATGCGGTACAATATGCCTTTATCGAGAACAGGAGGAACCCCAGCAATTCACCGGGCAGAGGGGTTCGTCAGACTGTTGTAAAGAAGGGAGACGACATCGGCGGCTTCGTTATTTCTGAAGTCGCGGCCGACAGGATCGTTCTCGTGAGGGGTGACGACAGGATGGTTGTGCTCCTTGCAGATGCGGCAAGGAAGAGAAATGGCAGCGGGACACCCTCAGTTTCATCCCCATCCCCTCCCTCACCTGTCGGGCAATCAGGCGCTGTCAATCCTTTTACAGCGCAGGGCTCCATAAGACAACAGAGGCAATCGGGTATGCCCAACGTGACTCCTGCTCCCCCGGGCACCCAAAGTCCGGCGCCTCAGTCATTTCCACGACAGCCTATGACCACAGGCCCGCAACCATTACCACGACAGTCCATAACCCCGGGCCAGCGTCCGGTGGCACCGTAGCTCTCCGACGGGTATCTTTTTCCAGGTGCTGCAATCAACAGAGACAGAATCGTCCTGAAACAAGTCTGTTTACAATGGCAGATGATTGGATAGTTTCGTATCCTTGAACTTTTCCTGCCAGTGTCCGGTCGGGCAGTAGGCCAGACATTTGCCGCACTTCCACGTTGGCGAATTCTGAAGACCCCCACGGGCGTTCTTCATACCTGCAATTGCCTTCATCACCTCTTCAGTAGAGGCATCAAACGATGTGACAAGGTCTTCTTCTCCCCCGGTTTTTTTCATCAGCGCGTGTGCGGCAATACGGCATCTGGTCATATCGACATGGCAATAATCATATGATTTGCTGCCACCATCGTTATTGTACGTGACACGACGGGATTCCTTCTCTCCAAAAACACTGAGAGCACCTGTCGGGCAGACGGTAGTGCAGACGTTACACCTGGTTGGATCACAGAGTCGCTCGCCGTTGTACATCGGGTCAGGCGTGAGTTCCGCTGTGGTCAAAATCGCTCCAAATCTGTTTCGCGGCCCGAAATCCGGAGTCAAGACGATACTATGCCAGCCGAATTCCCCCAACCCTGCCGCGACTGCGGCGTGGCGCTGGCTGATTGACTGACCGGTCTGAAGAGGACCGACCTGCGTGGGGGTGGCCATCGCCCCTGTTGTCCGCTCAATGTACTGCGTAATGGCGTAGACTGATGACAACAGATGGAAGTTTGGGGCAATGGTGTACCCGTACGTTCCATATATCCCCTGCGCCTTCGCATTGCCGTCTTCAAAGTTTCTAAAAATGCTTTGAATGACGCCATCTGCCAGCCTCACCCCGACTGAAATAACCGATTTGCAGCCCGGAAGAAAGTCGATAGGATGTGTCCCTTCCGGCGCACCCTCGAATCGCGAAACCGGCGCTATGCCGCATAAATCCATTCCCGTGCTTTTCGCGTAGTCCTTAATTGATTGTTCTATGCTCATTTATTCTCCTCTATCCTTCTTCTTTGTCCTTTTTCTCTTAGGAAGCACCGACGTGCGGATCTCGCTTTCCGTCATTCTAAATATGATACACCTGATTTCTTTGCGAGGTAAAGAGCTAATTTCGATCAAATAGAGCCATTCTGCCAGCCGGGAGGTAGCTGACGATTTCCGTTGATGAGAATTCTCTACGTTTTTTGCTGCAGTCGTTCACTCATGGCTTGTAATGCCGAGAGCGCTCAGGATAGATTCTATCTTAGAAGCAAATAGACGGGCATTCTGCCGCTTTAATATCGGATGCTGAGCATATGAAGTACTTTGCTCAATACAACGATGTTTGGAAACGGTGCCGATATGGCTCATGTGAATAGAGAGGCGTTGACTCGGGATGGACTGTATGGTCGAAGCAATCTTCGCAGCAGCAGTATGGTTGAAAGAATGATTGATGACCAGCGAGCGACAATAACGAAGAATTTCATCCGAAATCAAGGGCAGGCTTACGGGGTCCTCAGCCGCTATTCTTTCGAGCAGACTGCTAATAGTACCCGGATTATCTGATCCCGCGGCCCTGATTCCTTCAAGTTCAATCCCCTTGAGTAATGTGTTGCGACGCTCCGGGAAAGGCGAGTCGGTGCTGAAAAGCCTGTTGAGCTTTCTCTGAAGGGCTGTCCTGATGAACGCGTAACCTTCTATGTAAGCTGACTGGTCAAGAGTGGCCAGAACAATTCCGATATCCGAGGCAAGAAAGAAATCCAACGTGTTAAAATCCGTTCCTCCAACCAAATCGAAAATAATGTAATCGGCATTCACCTCTCGTATCTTTTCAATGAGACGCATCTTTCTTTGAAAGGGGGTGTTGGCAGCCCCAAGCTCGCCTAGGTCTCCGGCAATGAGCATTGGTCCATTTTCGCATTCTATAATCGCGTCATTCAGTGAAGGGACCTTTCGGTTGAGAAAATCATTCAGGGTCACTTCAGGTATCCGCCTGTGTCCAAGATAGATATGCAGGTCCGAGCCCCCGAGGTCCAGATCGACCATCAGAGTTTTATAACCGCGTGAGGATAACGTCATTCCAAGATTGGCCGCAAAGATACTCTTGCCTATTCCACCCTTCGCCCCGCCCACTGCAATGATTCGTTTTGCCCGTCCACATTCGGGCGATGCTTCGACTGCTGTTCTATTAAAGAGGGCTGTCAGGTATTCGTACGAGTGATTTACCATTGCTACGTGACGCGCGTAGAAATCGATGTCCTCAGGTTCTTTATCCTGATTGCGGTCGGGAAGGTAGGTGAATATGTTTGACCGGTAGGCGCGCTTCGCTTCTTCATGTGTCAGCTGTTCAAGAAATGGATACCTGATTTTTCGACCGCCATAACCGGGACCTACAACGGAGCTCAGGACTTTATCCGTCAGGAAGACATGACAGCAGGCGCTCATTATGTTCTTAATCTCTTCCTGTGAGTATCTTTCCGGCTGCAGCACGTACGTCCCCTGTTGAGAATCTGCCTTTCAAACAGTATTGTCGGATGTTTTACGTGATTCTTAGAGTCCTGTACCGGTAGCCGATTCCCTTTTCAATCGCTCAATGAGTGATCAAAGTATCTCGCCACGTTTCTTGTAAATGGGGCTTGATAAACCAAAGGACTGATTGTGTTTACAGCCGTATCGTTGCTCGAAGAACCTTCCGAAGCGTGGGTGGTAAAGGAATGAGAAAAACGAGGACATGCCAAGCTTAGTTGAAAGACGGATGCGTTTACATTTTGTCTATCGCCGGAGTCTTGCATAGCGCGTGCTAATGATGTCGATAATAAATCGACCGTTGTACCGCCTGTGGTCTATGCGGCGCGCAGTGGCTTGATCCGCTTTATCTCGCCCGAATATCGCTTTTCCGCTTCCCAAAGATCGACAGCCCGTTGGGCATTGAGCCAAAATTCCGGTGTATTTCCGAACAATCGGGAAAGTTTTAGTGCCATAGCAGGTGTTACAGTTCTCCGTTCGCGAAGAAGCTCATTAACTGTCTGCCTTGTTGTGC
>CAYYLU010000054.1:0-17422 GCA_964472475.1 uncultured Syntrophus sp.
TGCAGGGAATTCCTCATAAACGGATTGCGTTCTTTCTATGCCATGGAAGGAATAGCAATTTATCCTTCGGTCGCCGGTAAGTTAAAAACAACCTTTCAGATTATCGGGATCGCTGCCATATTATTCGATTGGGGCAGCGGGCTACTCCGAAATACCCTGATTGATAAGATCGGCGTATATATTCTCTACGTAGCGCTCTTTTTCAGTCTTTACTCTGCCTGGTTCTATATAATTGCCATTTTCAGGCCCGCCCAGAAGAAATGACACCGGACACGGCGCGCAAGGTTCGAGGCATGAGGTGCAAGGGGCAAGGTTTCAGGCACAAGGTACAGAAAGAAAAGAAGCATTGTAATACGAGAAACCTCACATCAAACATCCTGCGGTCCAGATGGAATTTCTTCTGATTCCGGCAGAATTGTCCGGTACCAAAACCGGTGATGGTCACGGTGTGACCGTTTTCGCCTGCCGCTTCGCACTCGACGTTATCGTCGACGACCAGACAGTAGAAAACAATGTTTTGTCGAAAACGTGATGCGCTGAAATCTTCCACGAACCGTAAAGTCCAGCCTAGCCTAATTCTCCGGGAATCACGGTGAAGGCATACTGATTGCAAGACCCATAGAATATGTCAGAAAATATTGCTATACTGATTCATCTCATCGAACGTTTCACGGTTTGATTAAACGAAAGCATTTTCAGGGGAGACTATGGACTTACGAATAGTAATGACTCCGGTACTGAATGGGAGGAGATCCACTGAAAGCCTTCCGGGCAGACCATCGACGGGATTTCTGATACTAATCGCCATATTCATACCGCTCGCGATCTGTGCTTTGTATCCGTTGACAGTCAACGGACAGACGGTTGATTCCGGGCAGGTGTTGACTCTGGAACAGGCAGTAGATATTGCGCTCAGGAGCCAACCCAGCATATCGGCGGCAAAATCAACCGTGCGATCGAAAGAAGCTACGATCGGCCAGGCAAGAGCCAATTATTTCCCGGAAATTACCGGATCCGCATCATATAACAAAAATTCTCCGGCATCAAGCGGCGCGAGCAGTGGAAAGTATGATCAGTACTCGAGCGGCGTCGGATTAAACCAGATGCTGTTCGATTTTGGCAGGACACCGACGCAGGTGCAGATCAATAAACTCAATACGCAATCCTCAGAATATGATCTCAGCAATACGGAAAATTCTGTCGTCTTTGACGTCAAACAGGCATTCTATAGCGTATTGCAGGCCCAGCGCAACAGAAATGTTGTCAATGAAACGGTTAAACAGTTCCAACAGCACCTCGAGCAGGCGAGGGGTTTTTATGATGTGGGTATAAAGTCAAAAATCGATGTCACGAAAGCTGAAGTAGACCTGGGTAATGCCAGGCTTAATCAGATCAAGGCTGAGAACCAGGTAAGGCTTTCCCGTGTCACACTGAACAGGGTCATGGGTGTTTCCGATGCCCCTGATTATGCATTGGAAGATAATCTGCTGTATTCAAAGTTTAATCTTTCATTGGACGAAGCGCTAGCTAAAGTCTATGCGCAGCGGCCGGATCTACAGGCCCTGATTAAGAGAAAAGAGGCTGCCAAAGAAGCAGTCAGCCTTGCGAGAAAAGGTTATTTTCCGACGCTATCCGGGAGTGCCGGCTACAATTACAATGGAACGGAATTTCCGCTCAACAACGGATGGAACTATGGAGTGAGCCTATCCATGCCAGTATTCTCGGGTTTCGAAACAAGATATAAAGTGGCCGAAGCACAGGCGAACTATGACACGGTAAGCGCGAACGAGCAGACACTGCGTCTCACAATTTTCTCGGATGTTCAGCAGGCGTTTCTTTCACTGCACCAGGCCGAACAGAGTATAACCGCAGCCGAATTAACCGTGCGGCAGGCAAGGGAAAATGTTGATCTCGCAAATGGAAGGTATCAGGCCGGTGTCGGTAGCCCGCTCGAAGTAACGGATGCTCTTGTAAATTTGAATAACGCCCAACTTGCGTATACACAGGCTCTGACAGAATATAAGATTGCGCAGGCGAGTATAGAAAAGGTGACAGGGGTAAGATAATGAAAAAGATCTTAGCAGGAGTAATTGTTCTTGCACTGGTTGGTGCAGGCCTATGGCTCATCTTTGGAAATAAAAAGAGTCAGGCTAAATATACGACTGTGCCGGTTAAATCAGGTTCGCTGCGTTCGATGGTAACTGCTACTGGTACAGTGAACGCCGTCAAAACGGTCTCAGTAGGCACTCAGATATCGGGTACATTGAAGGAGCTCCACGTAGACTATAACTCACGCGTCAAAAAGGGCCAGGTGATCGCTGAAATAGATCCCGCCACTCAGCAGGCACAGGTAGACCAGGCCAGGGCAAATCTAATGGTTGCAAGGGCCAATGCGGAAAAAGCCAAGGCTGTTCAGGAAGATGCGCAAAGGATTCGGGACCGCAATCAACAACTTCTTGCCAGGAACCTGATCGCAAGGGCAGACGTCGACACGTCCGAAACGAATTATCAGTCGAACAAGGCCCAGGTAAGCGCAGCAATGGCTCAGATAGCCCAGAGTGAAGCGGCATTGCGCAACGCGCAGACTAATCTTGGCTATACGAAAATCATCTCGCCGGTTGACGGCATAGTTGTGTCCAGAGCCGTGGATGTAGGACAGACCGTCGCCGCAAGTTTCCAGACTCCAACCCTGTTCACGATCGCGCAGGACCTTACGAAGATGCAGATTGATACGAGCATCGATGAGGCAGACATAGGAAAAATAGAGAAAGGGCAAAAGGTAGAGTTTACGGTCGATGCTTATCCCGACAACATGTTTCGGGGTGTTGTCGACGAAGTGCGTATAGCCCCGATTACGGTTTCCAACGTCGTTACTTATGATGTTGTGGTAAAGGTCTCCAATGATGAGCTTAAGCTGAAACCCGGTATGACAGCCAATGTTTCTATTATCACAGCAAGCAGGAACGATGTCCTGATGATCCCTAACTCTGCGCTTCGATTCAAACCCTCGGAAAAAGAACTTACCAATGCGAAGAATTCCGCATCAAAGATCACCGCAGACAGTTCGGCGAGTACCCCGGCAGGTGTCAAGCCTGGCAGTGTGTCCGGAGAAACGGGTTCGGAAAGAATCCCTGGCCAGTATAGAAAATCCGGGTCGTCCGGAACAGGCGGAGAACGGATGAGAAAGCCCGTGGACGGATTGCGGCGATCGGAAGGCGAATCCGGTGATTCTCCTCAAGATACGGCGCCCGGCGGCGCTCCCGGTCAGTATGACAGACCGAGGGGGCCCCGTGGCGAAGGGCAGGGTGATCCTCAGGGAAGAACGAGAAGGCCCATGGAAGGTGCGGAAGGGTTGCGGCGTCCATCCAGACCTGAGGACGGAGCAGGTGAAGCAGCCGGAGTCCGTGCCTCTGGAAGAACTGCGGGCCAATATGCCGGAGGCGGAGGTCAGCGCGCAGAGGGACAGAGTACCAGACCGGCAGGTGCGTTAGCAGGAAATCCCGGTCAGACAAGCCGGACTGGTATAACGACTCAGACGGCTTCCAGAAGATATACTGTATGGATTCTGGAGAACGACAAGCCAAAACAGGTTATCATCACAACTGGCATCAGCGACGGATCTTTCACAGAGGTTGCCTCCGGTGATCTGAAAGAAGGCCAGCCGGCAATCACCGGATCGTCAGAAAAGCCAGCTGTCAAGAATAATAACCCGGGCCAGTCCGGGCCGCCCACGAGGTTTTTCCGGTAATGGAACTTATCAAGGTTTCAGGACTGTCAAAATACTATCAGCTGGGAGATGTAGAACTGCGGGCACTGGATCAGGTCTCCATTTCCATAGGCAAGGGCGAATTTCTCGCTATCATGGGACCTTCCGGTTCCGGTAAGTCCACCTTTATGAATATTATCGGGTGTCTCGATATCCCCACGGGGGGGCAGTATTTTCTTGAGAATATCGATGTAGGCCAGCTTGCGAGAGATGAGCTTGCACACATCCGAAACCAAAAAATAGGCTTTGTGTTTCAGGGATTCAATCTGCTTTCACGAACATCAGCGCTGGAGAACGTGGAGTTGCCCATGCTTTACAATAATGTCCCCAGAAAAGAGCGTACTGACAAGGCCCTCGCCGCGTTGAAGATAGTAGGTCTGGAGGGCAGAGAACATCATCACCCGAATCAGTTATCCGGCGGACAGCAGCAAAGGGTAGCGATCGCGCGGGCCATTGTGAATGAGGCACCGATTATTCTGGCCGATGAACCTACGGGAAATCTGGATACGCATACGAGTAATGAGATTATGGAACTATTTACGAAACTGAATGAGGAGTCGGGGATTACTATTATTCTCGTTACTCACGAGCCGGACATAGCATCCTTTAGTAAGAGAAGCATACATTTTCTTGACGGACACCTCGTGAGCGATAAACCAACCGCCCACGACCGTCCCCCGCTCGTAGGTGAGGTGATCCAATGATCAGTATTCCCTGGACCTGTCAGATAGCACTGCGCGCCCTAAGGATTAACAAGATGCGTTCCGCCTTGACTATGCTTGGTATCATTATTGGAGTAGGTGCCGTTGTGACGATGGTGGCCGTGGGGGCAGGTGCCAGCCGCAAACTGGAGGACCAGATTGCAATGATGGGAAGCAATCTCCTGATTGTCTCACCCGGCAGCCAGAGTTCGAGTGGTGTGCGAATGGGGCTCGGCACACAACAGAATCTAACCCTCGATGACGCAGAGGCAATCGAACGGGAGTGTCCTGCAGTACAGGATATTGGTCCGACACTCGAGGGTGGCACGCAGATCGTATCAGGAAATCTCAACTGGGCAACACGTGCTACAGGAACAACCCCCGGCATGCTGAATGTACGTGATTGGCAGCTATCAGCCGGTCGACCGATGAATGAGGATGACATCAAAAGTTCAGCAAAGGTTGTTATTCTCGGCCAGACTGTTGTTGACAACCTCTTTGGTGGCATAGATCCAATAGATCAAATTGTGAGGATAAAAAAACTGCCGTTCAAAGTAATCGGTGTTCTGGCAAAAAAAGGCCAGTCTATGGTCGGACAAGACCAGGATGATACGGCGTTTGTGCCGATAACCACGGCACAGAAAAAACTGTTCCGGGTCTCTTTCCCCGGACAGGTGAGAATGATCATGGTGAAGGCCAGGAGCCTTGAAGATATGTCCGCAGCAGAGCAGCAGATTACGGATCTCCTCAGGCAGAGGCATCGTATTGAGGGCAAAAAGGAAGATGATTTCAGCATTAGAAACCTAACGCAGTTTATGGAAACGGCGGAAGAGCAGACCAGGATTATGACCATTCTGTTGGGCGCTATAGCGTCTATTTCACTTCTTGTCGGTGGCATAGGCATTATGAACATTATGCTCGTCTCGGTGACGGAGAGGACCCGCGAGATTGGTATCAGAATGGCGATAGGGGCGAAGACCTGGGATATCAGACTTCAATTTATTATGGAGGCTGTCATCTTGTCGCTGATGGGAGGTATCGTGGGTCTTATGCTGGGCATCGCCGGATCAAAGATAGTGTCGGTTTCCTCGGGCTGGCCTACAGAGGTTTCCATCCTTTCAGCTCTGCTTGCATTCGTGTTCTCCGGTGTGGTCGGGATATTCTTCGGTTTCTATCCGGCATACAAGGCCTCCCTGCTCAACCCGATCGACGCCCTGAGATATGAGTAAAGGCAAATCCTAAATCTCTACTCTCAAGTTCTAAAGAACGACAAAAGCAGAGTTATGCAATGGGTTGGTACATAGATTCAGGTGCCGGCTTGTTTGGAGCTTGGAGGTTAATGTTGGTGAATTGGCTCTAGCTGATATGCTGGAGGGCTTTTTCTGCAAGCTTTTTTAAGGCTGCATTAGAAGAGCTCTTGACTACTTCCTGATAGAGTTTTCGCGCTTCTTCATTTTTACCCTGAATATACTGGATCTTTCCAAGGTAAAGTTTGGCTATGTAGCTCGTGTTTTTCATTTTCCTCTGCGACACCTGGTTGAAGATCGTTTGTGCCTTCGTGAGAGCTTCCTGGTTGCCGCTCATACCGTATTCATTGAAAGATTGTATAGCCTGCGAAAGACTGAGCTGCACTCTGTTTTCCTGACTTTCCAGGTGGAGCATGTATGCGTAACCCGCTGCTACCAGGATGAGAAGAGCTACAACACCCGCAATAGTTTCTTTAAAATGACGGCGAATAAATTCAGTTGTGCTGTTAAACCAGACAAGTAATGCATCCGGCTTCTTGGTCAACTCTTTTTCTTGTCTTTTAGTCATTGTGGAAATATTTCACCATATCCGTCATTCCAAAGTCAACAGTTGATAGAAGAATTCAGCAACAACGGTATGCTGCTTTCCAAGTAAGGTGAGACGGCAAGAAAAATTACAGTTTATTGGAATTTATGGACGTGGTGGGATTTTCGTGAGAATACCCATCCTTTACTCTTATGGCACCGGTGTACGCTTTTGAATAGTAATCCGATGAAAGGGAGTCTATTTTTACACCTATCCGACCGTTGCCTGAAGAAGAATGAATGAAACTGCCGTCGCCGATATAGATGCCGACGTGGGTCGGATACTTCACGTAGCGTTTCGTCCTGAAGAACACCAGGTCACCAACAGATAACTCTTCTTTCTGTATTTTTGAACCGATCGCGAATTGTTCACGCGCACTTCGCGGGAGCTGTACGTCGAATATTTCATAGATCTTCTTGACATATGCCGAACAGTCGAGGCCTCTCACAGTATTGCCTCCGTATTTATACGGAGCCCCCATGAAACTTTTGGCAACTTTCACCAGCATGTATTTCTCTTCACCGTCTTTCCATGGTTTGAACTTCCTGCTCGGCAGGTTCACAATTTCTTCTTCCCCTTCATCCACAACCTTGGGAACTAATAGTACTTTGCCGGGCGACAATTTCTTATTCTTCAAATTCTGGAGATTGTTTGATTCAACAAGATCTGCCTCGTCCACATTGAAAAGCTGTGACAGCTTTGTAAGGGTGTCACCTTTTTTTACCTTGTACTCGATGAATTCGCCATCGTTCTCTGTGGACGGCAGTTCCACTATGTTCGCCTGTTTTTTTGCGTTCTTTTTATCCTGTAGTGTATGTCGCACCGGATCGTCCGTATTAAAGACAAGTGTCTGTCCGGTTCGGAGTTTTGACTTTTTCAGATTTGTTGCCTTCTTAAGCTGGACAACAGAGACTCGATATTTTTTTGCGATACTCTGAAGACTCTCACCTTTCTTAACTTTATGAACTATCTGTGTGGCGTGCGCGAGGACGGGTGTCAAGAGCAACAAGAAAAAAATAAACAGCGAGACTGATACTCCCTTTCGCATAACACCCCTTCTTTAGAGTTATTGAGTATTACCTTATCAGATATGAAAAAAATGTGTCAAGCGAAAAACATATATAAGTGATAACGGGCACAATATTTTTATCGGACAGGCGTATCAATTCTTAAATAGTTACCGGGCACGACTAGTGAAATCTGTCACATTTTCTATTGATTTGGCGGCGGTATCCAGATAGAATTATAGCCAATAAAATCCATGGAGGTTGTAATGGAGGAAATCGGGAGAGAGGTTCTTTGGAATGTAGGCCTGACCGGAAGAATTATTACCTACATACTGGCTGCTGTTGTCATGTACTTGTTTATAGCAGGCATTGTAAAGCGATACAAGATGTGGATGATCGGCAAGCCATCGCCGGTAAATTTTACGAAGACTTTAGGTAAACGCATCGGATACTTCATATCAAACGGAATATTCCACAAATCAATTCTTAGGGAATCATTCCCGGGCATCATGCACTTGTTGCTGTTCTGGGGCTTTCTCTTTCTTTTTCTCGGTACCGCGACAATCGTAATCCAGGACGACTTTCTCGAACTCCTCTTTGACATAAAATTCATAGTGGGGAACTTTTACCTGATTTTCTCCTTTGTCCTGGAAATTGCCGGTCTAATGGCAATTGTCGGTATCCTTCTGGCTCTCTACAGAAGATACATCGTTAAGCCTAAAAGGCTTGACAGCAAGCCGGAAGATGGCATCATTCTCGCCTGGATACTGGTGGTGCTGGTTACAGGGTTCTTAGTAGAAGCGGCAAGAATATCAGCGACGGGTTTTGCGTACGAAAAGTGGAGTTTTGTCGGATGGACGATTTCAGGCCTGTTCAGCGGCTCCGAAGCAGGTCTCAGACTGACTCACGCCATACTGTGGTACCTGCATCTGGTGCTTTCAATCGGATTGATCGGTTACATAGTCTATTCGAAACTGCTCCACATCATTACCTCTTCAATCAATATGATGCTCAGGGGGACCGATGATACCCCCAGGGGAGCTATTCAGCCTATCGCTGATTTTGAAAACGCGGAGGAGTTCGGCGTCAACAGCATCGAGGGATTTACCAGAAATCAGATCTTTGACCTTGATGCTTGTACGAGATGCGGCCGTTGTCAGGATCTGTGCCCTGCTTACAACACCGAGAAACCATTGTCGCCCAAACAGTTCATTCAGGACTTGAAGGGAGAGTGGGAAAGGACGGCGGGTGGTGTAAAGAATGAAGATGGGCTGATTGATAAGGTAATCCAGGAGGAAACGCTCTGGTCATGTACGGCCTGCCTTGCCTGCCAGGTAAACTGTCCCGTTTCTATTCCGACGTTTGACAAGAATATAGAAATGAGGCGTTATCTCACTCTGACGCTCAGCAAGACCACGTCGGAAACAAGGCTTCTGTTCAAAAATCTTCAGCAGAAAGTTGATCCGTACGGAATGGGGAAGAGACAAAGGACAGAATGGACCGAAGGGCTCGACATTAAGAACGCCGCGGAACAGCAAGTCGAGTATTTGTACTGGGTGGGTTGTGTTGCGTCGCTCGACGATCGGAACAGAAAGGTGGCGAAGTCATTTGCGACACTTCTGAACAAGGCCGGTGTGTCCTTTGGAATACTGGGTCAGGATGAAACCTGTTGTGGCGATCCTGCCCGCAGGTGCGGGAATGAGGACCTGTACCTCGGTATTGCGCAGGGCAACGTTGAACTCCTCAACGAATTAGGCATAAAGAAGATCATCACTACCTGCCCACACTGCCTACACACCCTGAAGAATGAATATCCGCAAATAGGCGGGAATTTTGAAGTTTACCATCAATCGGAGTTTATCTGGAAACTCATGAATGAAGGAAAGCTCGCGGTAAACCCGGCAATAGATGGAAAAATAACATTCCACGACCCGTGCTACCTTGGCAGAGTCAATCGTGTTTTCGACGAACCGCGAAATGTTGTTGATAAGGTCAGCAAAGGTAGCTACGTCGAAATGGAGAGAAACCACGACAGGAGCTTCTGCTGCGGCGGTGGTGGTGGAAGGATATGGATGGAAGAGCATCACAAGAGAATAAACCACGCAAGAATCGATGAAGCCATAGCACTGGAGGCAAACACAGTCGTGACGGCGTGTCCTTACTGCCTCATCATGATGGAAGATGCAATCAAAGACAAGGAGAAGGGTGAGACTATGAAAGCCCTGGATCTTTCCGAAATAGTTGTGAAGGGTATTTAGCACTAGAAAGATAAATGAATCCACGAGAGGATGGGTGGTCGAAAGCCCATCCTCTTTTTGTCTGATCAGGACCTGCCTTGAGACATTGGTGATCCCGCGGGTATTCGAGCTATCGGCTTCTTTCAGATAGTTGATGAGTAATATTTCGGGGACGTAAGAACAACATAAAGGATGGGATGAGTTCCCATCCTTTATGTGTTTTGGATTATGTTACTCTTCCAGTGTGATTGCTTCAACGGGGCATTCTTCCACGCAAGCACCACATTCCGTACAGACCTCAGGATCTACTTTGGCTGTATCGTCGACTGTTATAGCATCGGCCGGGCAGGTTTCCGCACAAGCTCCACAACCGGTGCAGGCATCTTGATCTACTTTTGCTGGCATGTATATATCCCTCCTTTCTTTTTACAATTTCCTAAACAAATAGTGAGGAAATGTCAATAGAAAAAGTGATACTGGAGGAAAAATAGATTGCGCGCGCCGGCGGGTTTGGCCCGAGCGCTTGAAGGTGCGCGTTCCGCGGTATTTATTTCCTTTGTCTGCCCCCGAATTCAATTGACATAGAAGTCAACTTTGACTAATATTCTGTTCATGCAAGAAATGCTGACTTGGTCATTCTGGCAGGAGATGTTGCTGGACCTGAAGGATACCTTCATGGAGATCTTTCCCAATATCATCTTCATGTTGCTGATAATGATATCCGGTTTCATCATAAGTTGGTTTATCAAGGTGATCCTGAGCAAAATTCTCAAGCTCTTCCGTTTCGATAAGTGGGCTTCTGAGGTGGGAATAAGCACTTTTCTTGAGAAGGGCGGGGTGCAGACGCCGCCATCGCTTATACTCAGTAAGATCATATACTGGATATTGATAACAGTCCTGTTTTCCTATGCACTCAACGTGGCCGGGATCTCGCAGTTTGCTGAATTCGCATCGCGTATTTCAGCGGCTATCCCCATAACCATTGTCTCACTCGCGATCTTTATAGCAGGGGTTATTTTCAGCAACTTTATCGCAAAGGCGGTTTATCTGGGATGTCAGAACGCACGCATACAATACGCCGATTTCATATCAAAAGCCGTCAGAATACTTTTGATACTCGTCATCTTTGGAATTGTCTTTGAGTATATCGGTCTGGGGAATACGATTGTTACTGTGAGTTTTCTGATTGTGTTCGGCGGAATTGTGCTTGTACTATCGCTTGCTCTTGGTATCGGACTGAGCAATGTTGTTGGAGACCTCATTCGAGATAAATTCAGATCCATGTCCAGTCATAAAGACGTGAAACCCTAGATCCCGGATAGGAAATAACAAATCCCAAATAACAAATTACAAATTACAAATAACAAATAACTAATAAAAAGAAGCCACTGCAGCATAGGGCAAACACGGAAACGGTGGTGCAAACCGCCTTTGTTTATGTGTTTGAATTTGGGAGTCTGCTTCTTCATTTGTTATTTGGGATTTGGAAGTTGTGATTTCAGCGCTCGGACGTGTCATTGGCGCTGCACCAGGTACTCTTGAAACCAATCAAGTGCCAAACGAAAAATGAGTTCTCTATCGTCCGGATCTGAAAAGATGTGATCTCCGTTCGGCAGGATTTCCAGTTTCTTAGGTTCTCTCAAACTGCCATAAATTGTTTTCCCCTCTTCGAAGGGGACTGTCTCGTCTTTTCCGCCGTGGATTACAAGTCCATGGGTGATGCCGCGCGCTTCTGAGAGAATGTCGTAGGTACGAAAATCATCATAGATGTCATCCTTGAACGACACGTTGTCAATGCTGCCATCACCCTCTTTTTCGAGTCTGTATGGAGTTGCCCACAAAGACACACATCGTATTCTCTCGTCGCGCGCTGCCTTAACAAGGGCTGTTGTCCCGCCAAAACTGCTGCCGATGATTCCAATCCTGGCTGCGTCTACTCTCTCATGTCCAGTGACGTATTCTACGATGGCACTGAGATTCCCGAGGCGTATCGTGAGAGTTGTTTCAGCGATCTGACCATCGCTCTCCCCGCACCCATGATAATCGAACCTGCAGGAAGCCACGCCTGCCGCGAGGAATCTTTCGGAGAGGGCCACATATTTCGTGCTCTCTTTCGAACTGATCAGTCCATGCGACAAAACAACGCAGGGGCATGCAGCGCCATTGTCGGGGTACGCGAGGAGCGCTCTAATCATGCCGGCGCCTGATTGTAATTCGAATGCTTCGATCATTCTTATTCTTCCCTAAGGCTTTCCAGTATCTCTTCGAGCCTGATGAGATTTACCACGTCTTCCTTGTTATATTCAAGCAACAGATCCAGGGCATCTTTGTCGTTGTACTTGCAATATCTCTCCCACAAAAACATCGCCTTGTAACCGTTCATGCCGTCTGTTTTCCTTTCGATACCGAACATCTTTTCGAGCTGTTTCAGACCACCCTTAATACCGAGCTTCTTCTTCTCTTTAAAGAGGTCCCGCGATATGCAGCGTGCCTTCAGATCAATGTTCAGGGACTCTTTAAGTCTTGGCAAATCAAACAAGTCACCGTTGAACGTGACGATTGTTCTGATATCATTCAATTCGCATTCGATATTACTTGTTCTGATGTCCTCACCATACCACTGCAGAAATCCGTTGTTTTCCACAGACAGGCCAACCACACAAATCTTTCCTGCCCTATCGGTTTCAATATCAAGATATCCTCGCATTGCCTTCCCTTTCCGGATTATTCTCCGACACTAAAAAGATTCCTATGTACGCAATGTTATTATTCCAACAATACCGCACAGGGTAAAAAACAGATTTGAAAACCAGGCCGCGAACAACGGAGGAAATATCTCCGAATAGCCAAACGAAAGCGAGATAGAGTGAAATACCCAATAGCCTGCCCCTACCAGTATTCCAGTGAAAATACCTATGGAAATATGCCTGGTTTTCAAATACCTCAGACCCACTGAAAACGCGGCAAAAACCATAATCAGATTGATAAATGGATACGCAATCTTGTTATAAAGATCAACAAGATACCGTTTGACATCATGTCCATCACGACGCAACCTGTTGATATAACGTGAGAGTTCCTGATATCCCATATCTTCGGGGTTTTTGTCCGCTACCTTGAAAACTGATGGTGGTTCACGCAGGAGGTCTCTGAACTGATCAAATGTCTTCTTGGAAGTCATTCCTGTTTGATCAAATTTCCGTTCGGTCACATTGCTGAAGAACCATGATCCGTCTTTGTAAATGCCTTCCTTTGCGTCGTATCGTTTCTGCACTGAGAAATTCTGGGACAGCTCCATTATGGTCAACCCTTTAATAACGTCTTTTTTTGCGTCGAAATAATCTATGTTGTAGATGATGTTGTCTCTTTTGAACCATATACTGTTGTTCTTGAAGTATACTTTTTCTTCTTCGCCCTTGATTTCTACACGATAGATCCGGTCCGATGCGCTTGACGTAAAAGGTATTATCCATTCGGACAGAACGAATGAAAGTGCCACCAGAACAAGCGAAAAGACAAGGAGCGGTTTCATTAGTGACACCGTGCTAATGCCCGAAGTCCTTGCGACGACCATCTCGTTTCCACGGACCATGAGAATGAGAAAAATGAGTATCGCAATGAGAAATGCAAGCGGCAGAATGAGATGGATATATGAAGGAGACCTGAGCAAGAGATACAGGATGCCCAGTACGAAACTCTTGAGTGATTTAGTGAACAGGTCCATGTGTTCGAAGAAATCAATTGTAAGAAACATTATTATTCCGGCAAATTCGGTTATGAACAATAACTTGATAGTATTGAGAATGAGATATTTATCTAGTCTTTTCAAAGCAAAATTTCCAGAAATATACTATTTTATCCTGAATTGTTGCACGCTCTTCCTTATTTATATCCTTCAAGAGGTATATACCTATGGCCACAACAACAGCGTCCGGTAAAAAGGCGGTTGCCGCGACGTGTAACCGCACAGCTCGTCCGATACTCTCAGTTGCTGCCATTAATATATAGTAAAATATAAAGACCAGAAGGCTATACAGTGTTCCGGTGAATTTGCCATCCATTCGTCTGCTCACGCTGAGCGGTACGGACAGCAGTATAAAAGCGAGCGGTGATAAAGGAACTGATATTTTGTTGTAAACCTCGAGCATCAATCTATACCGCTTCTCAGGTTTTTCTTCTGTCTTAAGAGCATTTCGCAGTTCCTGCCGGTTCATTTCGTACGGCGATTTTCTGAGTTCTCCACCGAAACGGATCATTGAAGAAAGATTCATGGAAAATGTGTAGTCATCAAACGAAATCGTACTGTACGTGTCCTTCGCTTTTTCCCATCGATGCAGGCTCCCGTCCTCAAGAGCGAAATACAAATCGAAGGTATCCGGATCGATATTGATATAACCCTTACGTGCTGAGATTGTCTGCTTTATCTCCTTATCTCTGTCGTCTGAAATGACGATTCCTGAAAGAATCCTCTTTTCAGAGTCGACTTTGTTGATGTACAAGACTACTCCCGGTATTGTATCATTGAATATCCCTTCTTTATCGTCAACGGAAACCCCTCTCTTTATAACGTCTATGAGGGCTGTTCTGAACAGCTCAACGCTTCTGGGCACCAGCAGGTTTGTATTCAGGATGCCGATTCCTGATATAAAAAGGGCGAGTGCTGTTATGGGCACAAAGAGCTTTCTCAAATCAACACCACTTGACTTGAGAATGAGGATTTCGCTTTCGGAAGAAAGTCTGCCAAGGACTACAATCACGGAAAGAAGGAAGGCCATCGGCAACGTGAAAGTAAGATACGGCGGGATTGAATACAGGATCAGAAAGAGTATGTCGGCCAACCCGACGCCTTTGTTGATAACCAGTTCAGTCATCTTTCCGAGACGGCCGAGGACAAGCAGAAAAGTGAGAACTCCTATGGATACGAAGAGGGTTATGACTAATTCTTTGAGAATGTATAGACTGAAGCGCGAACCTAATTTCCTCAACAATTCCATCGTGTAATGTAACATTACCACCTGCCCATGTCAACGCGCCGGCACTGCGGTTTGCTTGACGGACGGTGGTTAATACCGGTGATTGATTGACATCGGAAGAAGTATTGTATTAGGCTGAAAATATGATCATTGGAGTGATTTCGGACACCCATCTAACGTACACATCAGAGTATTTCAACAGGAGAATGAGAGAATTGTTCGGTAAAGTGGATCTTCTGATCCATGCGGGAGATATTACAGGTATAGAGGTTTACAAGTTCCTCTCGGATAACTGGGACATTCGGGCTGTCCGGGGTAATATGGATGATTCTGAGTTGTACAATGTGCTTCCCGAGAAGAGAATAGAGAATGTAATGGGAAAGAAAATCGGAGTAATCCATGGAAAGGGTTCTCCATACGGAATAGAGAACCGGGTTCTGCCTGAATTCAATGATGTGGATCTGATTATTTTCGGCCATTCTCATATACCGCTAAATAAGACAATGAATGGAGTTGTGCTCTTTAATCCCGGTTCTTACGGCAAAAGTCGCTCTGGTCATGGAAGTGTCGGGATGATAGAGATAGGTGATGCTATTGCATGCCGACACGTGACCACCGATTGGAAGCATTTCGAGTAATGAGAAATGGGTTTCCGTCGATAACATCTTTAGGCAATCCCGGGAACGGGATGAGTCATACAATGATCGGGATGAAATGGCTGAACCTGTCTATATAACTTTTCTCTGGCACATGCATCAGCCATACTATAAAAATCTCTTTTCAGGCGATTACCTGCTGCCCTGGGTGCTTCTTCACGGTACAAAGGATTACTACGACATGCCTTCGATGTTGAAGGATTTTGAGGGTATGAAACAAAACTTTAATCTCGTTCCTTCCCTGCTTATACAGCTCGCTGATTATGAAAACCTTGCGGCAAAAGACACATACATCTCGATTTTCACGCAAAATCCCGAGGACCTTTCAGAATCTGACAGGATATTCATTCTTTCGAATTTCTTTAACGCAAACTGGGACAACATGATCCGCCCTTATCCAAGGTATTATGAACTGCTGTCGAAACGTGGTTTCTATTATTCCAAAGACAACATCGGCAGCATTGTCCGTTATTTTTCGCCGGATGAGTTAAGAGACGTGCAGGTATTATTCTTCCTTTCATGGACCGATCCGATGTTTTTCGAGGTATATGAAGGGCTAAGTTATCTCAAAGCGAAGGGACGTTTTTTCACAGAGGATGACAAATTAGTTCTTGCCGATGTGCTGAAGGAGATAATAAAGAGCATTGTACCGAAGTACAGAGAACTGTCAGAGAAGGGAACAATCGAGCTTTCTACTTCCCCATTTTATCATCCCATAATTCCCCTTGTTATTGACAGCCGCACCGCAAGAGAATCAATGCCGGGCGGGTCCCTCCCTGACAAACTTTTTACGCATCCGGAGGACGCCTCCCATCAGATCAAAGAGGCTGCGAGGGTTTTCAAAGATATTTTTCACAACGATCCACAAGGTATGTGGCCCCCCGAAGGTTCGGTCAGTGATGATGCGTTGCAGCTATACATGAAGCATGATGTAAAGTGGTTGTTAACTGACGAAGATATATTGTTTGAGAGTATAAAAACGGGATGGCGGGCAGACGGCAAAAGTCTTCTTGCACAGCCGGAACTGCTCTATAAACCGTATCGATATGAAAGAGACGGAAAGGATATTTCTCTGCTATTCCGTGATCGGTCCCTGTCCGATCTGATTTCTTTTCATTACTCGCGTATGGATGCACGTGATGCCGCGAGCGATTGTCTTGACAGAATAAGAAGCATTCGCGATTCCGTGAGGGGAAAGATCCGAAGGCCCGTGGTAACAATAGCAATGGACGGCGAAAACGCGTGGGAGAGTTACGCAAACGACGGAAAGGATTTTCTCAAATATCTCTATGAGGGAATCCTTAAGGATGACGGCATCATTCCGGTTACGATATCTGAGTATCTAGAAGACGCGGGGGGGTTCGGTGCGATCGACCATTGTTTTGCCGGTTCCTGGATAGGGCATAATTTTTCAATATGGATCGGACACGGTGAGGATAATAACGCCTGGTCGCTGCTCTCGGAAACAAGGGATATGTTGAATGCCGAGGATCCGGAGCATACAAACAAACAGGCATGGGAATCTATTTACATCGCGGAAGGCAGCGATTGGTTCTGGTGGTATGGTGATGAACATTCTTCTGAAAATGATGAAGTATTCGATTTTCTTTTTCGTGAAAACCTGGCAAATGTATACCGGTTCCTTGAAAAGGAGCCGCCTGAGATACTGAATATTCCAATCACGATGGAAGACCGTGTGGCACGACCAACGCGGGAACCCGTGAATTTTATTCACCCCAAAATAGATGGTTTCGGAACGAACTATTTTGAATGGATTGGTGCGGGCTTCCTCGAAGGCAAAGGACATGGGGTAGCGATGCATGATTCTATTGTCCTGATTAAAGGCTGTTATTATGGTTTCGATGAGTCAAATCTCTTCTTGAGGCTTGATATCGATAAGACTTTTGTGAAGGAGATGGACGATGTTTCCTTTGAAGTGAATATTATGTCAAAGACCGATTACAAGATACTCTACCGGGTGAAGGGGGGCACAACAGAAGCAACGTTTCCCGTGGAGGTTGCATTCAATGATATCCTCGAGGTGCGCATACCGCTGGATGCGATCGGTTTGTCTAAAAGGAAAGAGAAGGTGAACATATGGTTGTCCCTGAGAATTAAGGACATGTTTGTGGACAGAATTCCAAAAAGGGGCTATCTCGTCCTCGAAGCACCTTCAGAGACGTTCGAAGCAGAGATGTGGTATGTCTAAGTGACAAATCCTTCTGAGTAACTTACCTTTTAAGCCCATA
>CAYYLU010000055.1:0-17363 GCA_964472475.1 uncultured Syntrophus sp.
GCAGGACAGGAAGGCAATAGAAAAGATGGAAGGCCACCCGTCTATTCTCAGGTACTTAATACGCCCGGCCACGAGTGGATGAGAGCTCCCCCGATACTTCGGGATGGACGGAAGCATCTGAGTGTCCAGACATCACGCAGAAAGATTCGCAAGACTCACAATAGCAGATTTTACGTATCTTGGCCATGACAAAGGGCATGGCTTACTCAATTGCTTTCGAGTGAATAGCGTGCCTTACTCTACAGGTCCACCAATTTTGTGCTTCATCACACAACGTGCTCTGGACAGATTATGCCTGCAGGAAAGAGCCGGACATATTCCCCACATGACGAGCACCATCTGATCCGATACTTGCCAGGAATACTTTCTTCTGCTGCTGGACATTGTATGCTGCAAGCGCATCGAAGAAAGCGCCCACGTTATCCAAAGTCGTCCCGGGAGGGATATCGCACCCGGACGAAAGTACAAAATTGCTGTAGTGACCGACTTCATGAAGCAGTTCATCAACTCTCGCCATTATCTGCTTCGGAGTACCCAGCTTGAATAGTCCGGCCGGATCCACATTCCCGAACGCAAGCCTATCGGAAGGAATTTGAGGCATAATATCCTTCATCTTCACGGCATTCCCGAAGTGAAATCCTGCCGCACCTGTTGAAAGCATGGAGTCGACTAGCTTAACGGTATTACCGCAATTGTGCAGAATAACGATAAAGCTATCGTCCTGAACCGCGTCGACGATCGGTTTCACGTACCGGGAAGAAAACTCGTCACACTGCTCAGGTGAAACCAGACCGGCCGCAGGTTCAGCGATAACTATACCGTTTGCTCCCGCAGCCTTTATGGCAATCGCGTACTGAATCAGGAATGTCGTTGCCTTTTCGAGAACGGTATGTACAAGGTAAGGTTTCTTCATTACCGATATTAAAAGGTTTTTCATTTCCATGAGTCTGCACGCCAAAGAGAAAGGGCCTATCTGACCACCAAAAACCGGTTTGCCCTTGATGTTCCGGGCTGCAATCTGAATGGCTTTAAGATATGCGTACGTTCTGGCTTCTCCGACAGCAGGCACCCTGAGAGCTTCTGCACTCTCCATATCAGTCACCAGGGAGCCCACGATCGTGGGGGCTTCCGTGGCAGAAAACTGTACCGTACTACCAAATGCCTCAGCCTCTACGGATAAATCCATTACGCTTACCGATCCTATGGAAGGATATCGTTTGGCCAGGGCATCCATACAGAAGAACTGCTCGTGACCATTTGTGACGATATCTATGACATTCTGTCCCGTAAGGGCAAGACCCGGATAAGTCATAATCGGTAACGCCTTCATTTCGTATGATTCAAGGATTTCTCTCTGCCATTCCTTCATATTGATTTTCATAGTGCACACTCCCTTTGCTTTGCCTCAGATACCTCTGGAGATTTCATCTGCACGAAAGTCTTCTCTTCATCAACGAAGCCTTTCAATTCAGATATCGTACGTCCGTTCATAGTAGCACTATATTACAAGAACTATACCAAACATGTAAGTGTATGATTTGATTATATTATGTTGTTTGGCTGGCTTAATGGACAACTATCAGTTACGAAATATAGTAATTTACACGAAAATACATGTATTAACGATATTTCGTAATTCCACCCTTTTTACGAAATGGGTTATAGCATTCAATTTCGGCAAATTGCATCGAACGGCGACGGCTAAGAGTCATGAGTGAGCGAAAAGTCCTACAATTCAGACTCCTTAGATCTTCGGAGTGTCAAAATCTGTGGCAATTGTTTGCTCTTCCAGGTCTCACTTATTTCCAATTGGCAGATCACCGATTATTATGCTCGGATCGATCCCTTCCCTTGTTATAACTATCTTGGCGTTGTCTTTCAGCGCTCTCTCCATCATCTCTAATTGCCGAAGTTTTTGAGCATTCCCAATAAAATATTTCTCTGCCGCTTCATTCACCAATTGTATGGCCTGCGCCTCTCCTTCAGCCTTTAGAATATTGGCCTGTTTTATACCGTCAGCTTCCTTAATGGCCGCACGCCTCGCTCCATCTGCTTTTGTCTCTACCGCTGTGGCGAAATCTATGGCCGCATCTTTGGCATTCTGCGCCTGAATAATATTATTCATGGTTTCCTGCACACTCTGAGGCGGGGTAATATCCTTCAGTTCAACCCGTACTACTTTTAATCCCCAGTTTTCAATTTCTTTATCAATAGTCTCCGCCAGCAGTTTGTTCAACATAGCGCGCTGGCTATTAACTTCCGTGAATTTCATATTTCCTATGACATTCCTCGCGGTAGTCTGTGCAAGCATTACTATTTGAGATTTGTAATCATCCACTTCATAATAGGATTTCTTAACGCTGTCCTCATCATCTTTTACTTTGTGATATACCACAAGTTCCACCTTGGCATTGAGATTATCCTTGGTGATTATTTCCTGCGACGCAATATTCGTCATTCGTTCCGTTACATTTCTCGATCGTGTACTTTCAATAATCGGAATAACCCAATTGAATCCCACTCTCAGAAAACGATTATACTTGCCCAGCCGCTCTATCACACCTCTGTGAGTAGGCTTGACTATTCTGATGCCAAGAAAAAAGATTATGATCAAAGCAACAACTACAATATTGACTAACATGTTCATACAACCTCCCCCATACAATAAAGCTAGCATATTAAAACACGCAGCGTAAAGGATTAATTCTTCCAGTGCGTATCATCTTATCTGCATAATCTTATGACATGTTTTTCTGGATTCCGGATCAGGTCCGGAATGACGGAATCATCTTTAGTGAGGGCCGAAGGGGTTTTCGATGGATGATGAGGCGCGCGAGGCTCGGGCTGCGCAGGCGTACAGGTATAGCCGGGTACCCGTCTCCGAACTTGTTAATGGCGGGTGGCAGCGTCGAAGCAGCACAAGGCGAAGCAGAACGAAATCAGCCGCGGAAAGGCCGAAGCCCCTTTATGAGGATGTGAGTAATAAAAAGAGGCGGGTCTTTAAGCCCGCCTCTTTTTATTACTCACACTTATTAGTCTTCTTCCCACTCCTCATTCATCTCAAGTTCTTTAGTAATGCTGCTCGACAACACCGATGACTTGACTGGCGCTATTGTTCTATACACATCTTCCGGTCTCGCCTTACTGCCGTGAACCTGCAACAGATGGTCCTCAATCGAAATACCAAAGAGTCGTTCATTTTCCTTCAGGTACGGAAGAATCAACTCCCAATCGCGGTTTGTAAACTGTTGTATCTCGGCCCCGTTCAACTGCTCGGGAACGATCTTGTTCTCAGGATCACGGAAGAAGATTGCGCCACCTGAAGCGAGAGAAAAGAGGTTTGATCCGGAATACGGCGTCATCTGGGGGACGATGTTGTTATCAGTGTCGAATGTAAGTCCGTTCACAATTACGAAACCGCCTCCATTGTGCGGATCGCCTGCCATGAAAGATTCGGCGAGAAAATCAAGTGCTGTGCCATTGATTATAACTCTGGGCTTTCCGACTGCATTGATAAGCGGACGTCCGGCGGCATTTCCCATGACATACACTTCGCCTCCTTTGGCGCCATACATGAATGTCTGGCCGACGTCTCCGAAGACAACCAGTTTACCGGATTTCATAATCTGTCCGAGCTGGTCCTGCGCGTTTCCATGTATATACATTTCGAGGCCGTCTATACCGGACGCAAAGTAGTCACCTGTAGAATCGTAGGCGTCAATACGTACCCCGGTGGTATTCGGGCCAAAACCTGAACCAAGGAAGCGCTGTCCCTTATGACCAAAACAGAGAAAGTTCATCCAGCCTAACCGATATGCCTCTGAGATAAGGCCCGCAAATGAGTCATCGCCTTCAGGCGGGAACCCTGAGGCGTTTGCTACAAGCACCCTCTCTCCTTCTTTAGGCTCCCGCAGGAGTTTCCGCGAATCAAAATCGATGCGGCGGCCGTACATAACCGTACCTGTGTCGTTGATCATGGGGACAGATGTGAATATCACATGTTGCGCCTTTGAGACCATCTGCAGAATGCTCCGGCGCCTCTTATCTCCCAGCGGAAAGGGTCTGTCGTGGATCATGCTGAGCAGTGATATTGCCGGTCCTTTCATATCATCCTCTTCAGAGAGGGCAACTATGAGGTCAAGGTACGTGAAAAACCGCTCGTAATCCCATTGGGGCAGATATGTTTTGATGTCAGAAAACAGCTTTTCCACATTTTTATGGGAAAGGTCTTTTACAATACCTCTGAGGTGATCGACATGACACGTGGGGCGGCGGTTCAGTTTTATTGAGAAATCAAGTGGTATCTGATTTGATGGCACATCAATCACCCGCCCGAATTTGTCGGTACAGGCAAGTTCTTTCCGGCCTTCAGCTCCATTTTCCTTTACCGTAAAAATGAATGCCCCACCGTCCGTATAGCTTCCACCGCGCGCATTCCAGTACTGGTCCGCTACTGTACCAAATCTGGCATCCTCTTTAGCGAGGCTTTCAAGAGTTGCGTCTATCGCTTGTTTTTCGGAACAGACAAGGCCGATTTCGACCTCGCCTTTCTGCAACGCAAAAACCTGGGGTCGGAGCATCGCCGTGTCTGTAATACCGATAAGCTGAAACTGTTTCTTCTGCAGGTCGCTTCGCGCGATAATAAAAAACCATGGGCCATCAGGGGAACCATGGATGTGTGCAGCCTGTATTTGTCTGTAGATACGCTGTTTCTCCTGCGGGAGATGATCAAAGTCCATCTCACCGGTCGGGGCCAGGGCTTCAATGATATATTCAAGCGGGTATTCGTATACCCTGTTCAATAGATCGAACACCTGTACAGATACCTCAGTATCCGTAAGAAAAAGAGGATACACATTTCTCTGGCGCAGGTAATCGGCGACCGAATAATAATTCGCGAAATCTCCGTTGTGCACAAGTGCTTCATTTAAGCCGATGAAAGGATGGGCTCCTCCGGGATGCCAAACCCTTCCCTTAGTAGGATACCGTTGATGGGCTATCCAGATGTGCGCCTTGAAGTCCTCAAGTTTATAGTATTGCGCAACCTGCTCCGCATAACCCACAATTTTCAGGATCATCATATCTCTGCCGTGTGACAGGACAAATGCTTTCTTCTCGCCAAGAGCACTGTACAACGCAAGATTCAACTGGTATGTGTTTTGATAGATGCATTCTTCTTCCGCTTTGGTCTTTTGCAGCATCTCGAGGTTCTTCTGCTTTTGGAAATTTTCAAGGGCTTCCGGTTTAACGCGCACGAAGTAGCGTTTGACTCTCGGAGGCTTTACTTCAAGCCCCTTGATATCGCGATAGTCTCCAATACTGTCAACAAATGCTTCGTGATCAACCCTGAATATCGGTTTAATGAATTTTGCTTCTAACTCGGGAACAACCGATTCATCGAGGATAGCGACCTGGAGGAGATAATCTTCATCGAGTGTTTTTCGATCAACGCCCAACTGCTCGGGAACCAGACCAACCGCTGCCAGACCGCCCCCCTTTCCGTTTCCCCTGTTGTGCATCTGCACGGACGGTTCAAAAATATGTTTTCCGCCTACCGGTATGTTGCATGCAAATCCGGTAACACCACAGCCGCCCTCTTCTGCCTCAACCGTCTCTCTTCCTATTCCTCTAGCGGCTTCTCGAAGCGCCGCACGGCTTCGAATTATCTCGTCCGAGAACAATCTTTTACCCATTGCAAAACTCCATTTTCAGAATCATCTTGACTGCGCGCATACCCGCTTCTAAAAAACAGGGAATAAAGCGATCTTATTCTATCACCGGGGCGCTCATAAATCCAGTTCGCCGGTTAACTCTGCCTGATTCATATAATCGAGATGAGTCAGCAGATCGATACGTCCGGTCAGTTCGGTAACACTCTTCATGCCCAGACGTTTTAATATACCAATCAGTTGTGAACGCCAGGCCATGTACATGTTGATAATGCGCTGAGTTGCCCATTCATGTTCCATCAGGTTGGAGAGTTCCTCGTCTGTCGTTGCTATGCCGCGCGCGCACCCTCTTCCTGATTCACAGTGGTGGCAACGGATGCATTCCAGCGCGACCATATCTGCGGTACCCAGACAGACACCATTCGCTCCCATTGCAATTGCCTTGGCCATATCGTAAGCGGAGCGTATACCACCACTGGCTATAATGGTAATGTTATCACGTATGCCTTCCTCAACGAGAAATTTATGCACTTTCGGAATGGCGTATTCTATGGGCATAGCTATATTCTTCTTCGCGATCTCCGGAGCGGCGCCGGTTCCACCATAACTGCCGTCAAGCTGCACAATATGCGCGCCGGCATAATAGCTGCCTACTGCCACCATGTCAACGTCTGTGGGCGTTGACACCTTTACCGATACGAGTGCGTTTCGATTCATTTCCTTTACCCAGTCGACATGCTTCTTGTGATCTTCGACCGAGTAGACGCTGTGAAATGGAAAAGGGGAAAACAATGCATTTCCTACTACGGCCTCTCGCATCGCTGCCACACGGGGGGTTACTTTGTCGCCAAGAAGGTGACCGCCAAGACCGGGTTTTGCTCCCTGAGCGTACTTGAATTCGACGATACGCACACGTTTTATCGTTTCCTCACGAACGCCGAAAAGACCGGTTGCCACTTGCGTAATAATGTGATCATTATACGGCAGCAATTCATCGGGATAGCCTCCCTCGCCGGTACAGCAGAACGTTCCAAGTGCTGAGGCGGCGCGTACACGCGAGAGCATCGTTACAAGGCTGACCGAACCAAACGACATGCCTCCGAGGTAAAAAGGGACCGGTATAGTAATCCTGGGTCTTCCGTCACCGGAGCGATTGAGTTCAATCGCAGTGGAAATTTCCTCCTCACGCACGGCTTCAGTCACGCGCGGGAATACGAATCTGATTTTATCGAAACCCCCGTTCGATTCACCCGTTTTAAAATTCAAATTCTGGTGTGGGGTGGTACCCGTTGCAGCCATGTGCCAGGTACTGGCCAGGAGGTCTCCAGGCCAGCGTTTATCACCCAGCACTTCAAAGGAAGGATTAGGGGTAAGAGAAATTGCTTTTTCAGGACACCTAGCGACACAATAGAACCTGTTCTTTGAACATGAAGGACCAAGACAGAGATGATCTGCGGCCACCCTGGACCGTCTCAGACCTTTTTTAAAGACCCCGTACGGACACGTCTCAACGCACACCCCGCAATTTGAGCATGTATTCTTTATCGTTATGCGGTACTTGCCAAGCGCGTTTCGAAAACGGCTGGGCGCTTCTTCAATAATAGGGAATGTAAAATTGCTTCGTTCGGGTGACATGATTAGCTCCTTCTCCCCATGCTTGCGAATGTCTCTCTTTCGAGATCTTCATAAAACATGGCACGTCCCATCTCGCCCCTCAGGCGCCGCACTTCACGCATACCCATTGCGCCCATTATTTCAAGGAGCTGACTGTGCCAGGCGGCGATGAGATTCTTGATGCGGGCTGCACCCCAGGCCGGATCAACACTTTCCAGTTCCACCGGACACGAAAGACCGTCTTTACAACGGCGGCACACCCTGCACTCCATGGAAACCAACAGGGGGATATCAATCGCAACTGCGTCGGCACCGCATATGATCAGCTTCGCCACATGTTCCGCCATCGCAACGCCGCCGGAACCGATAATGGTGACCTGGTCCCGCAGTCCGGATTCTACGAGATGAATATGTACTTCCTTCATTCGATCTTTTATGAAAAGAGGATTCGTACCAGCCTCATTTCCCCATTCATCGGCAGAAAGGTGAAGAACGTCTGCGCCTTCCTTAACAAGTTGAACCGATCTCTCGCACGTGTTCTGGCCCAAGGACATTCTAACGCCTATGACTATTCTGGGGTTCATTTTTCTCAAACGGTCCCGAACTGTTGTTGACCAGACAGATTCCGCCAGTTCTACTACCGGGATACCGCGCACAAATTCGTCAGAAAGCTTTTCCGGATTGCTGTCAACGTACCCGATAATATTTGAATAATATCCTGTCAAACCGGACGCCACATCGGACTGACGTACCACTGCCGTAGTACCGAGCGATCGCGCTGCTTCCAGAAGGGCTCGAGTAAGGTAAGGCGAGGTTGGCGACCACGGAAGCAGGTTAAACGTGATCGGCAGAGGAATTTCCACAAAAGGTGGAGGAGATACTGCCAGCTTTCCATCCGCATCAAACTCCAGAGCCACCAATTTTCTGCCGATATCAACCACCGTGCTGATATACTCACGCCCGTGAATTCCGTCTCTCGTGGGCCGAACGATTTCAGACATATCCGTCCACATCGCGTCAAAACCCGAGCCGGAAAACGGTCCGCCGTACCCAGCTCCAGAGACGGGTATTTTTGCGCTTTCAGCCTGCGACCAGATACCGGATATAATCTCCGGTGTCCAGTAGCTGTCACCAAGGCTCTTATATGCCGGATTCAGACCTTTATGGATAAGTTTGCCGGGACAATTTTGAACGCATCTGAAACAGTCTTTGCACATGCTGTCGAGTGAGTCGATCATCTCACGAGAATCAAGTTTTCGTTTTTCGTAGACTTTGTAGACACAGTCCTTTTTTACACAACGGGGGCATTTCAGACAACCTTCCTCCCACGCGATCACTCCTGACTTTGTAATGGCAGGAAATCTGTTCGGGACAACCGCCGTTCCTATATGGTATTTCGCGGGCATGCGTCTACTCCTTCTCGGCCAACGGACGTGGGGCAAGTCCTGCTTCTTCTATAATCTGCGGTACAGCTTCTTCCCATTCGATCGCCATTATGTGTACGCCGTGGACACCCTTAAGCTGCTTGAGTGCTTCGATTGTCTCGACTGCTATTTTCAGTCCTTCCGAGCGCTGTTTGTCGGCTGGAGCGGCTTTCATCCTGTCGATGATGGACGGGGGAACATCCATTCCTGCCACTTTAGTATTCATGTACTCTGCCATACGTGCGGATTTCAGAGGGGTTATGCCGGCAAGAATATACGCTTTACTGTCGAGACCGCGGTCCCTAATCTGATCAATCCATTCCCTGAAGCGATTAAAATTGTATACGCACTGAGTTTGAACGAACTCGGCGCCTGCAGAGATCTTCTTTGCCAGACGTACAGCTCTGTAATTGAACGGATCGGCAAATGGGTTCTCGACAGCCCCTATGAAAAGATCAGGGGGCGTGGAAATACGTTCTCCGCCCAGTATAATTCCTTCATCCCTCATCTGACGAACGAGTCTGACAAGTTGAATCGAATCGATATCATATACGCCCTTTGCCTGGGGTTGATTACCAAATGACTGGTGGTCCCCTGTCAGACAGAGAATATTTCTGATGCCGAGCGCTGAAGCGCCAAGTATGTCTGACTGCAAAGCGATCCTGTTTCGATCGCGGGTAACCATCTGGAGAACAGGGTCCAGACCCGCTTCACGGAGAAGCACGCACGACGCGAGGCTTGACAGACGCACCACCCCTGTCTGATTATCGGTTACGTTCACGCTGTCCACAAAACCCTTCAACAATGCTCCTTTTTTTTGGATGACTTCAGCATCGGCGCCTTTAGGCGGACCGCATTCGGCTGTAACGGCAAACAGGCCCTGCTCCAAAATTTTCTTCAGCTGACTCTTCGCTTTCATATCGCCTGGTCCTCCCTGACTATCTTTCTCGGCCCTTTGCCTTGTTGACATGACCAGTCCGCAGGCGCGAACACAGTTTCCAGAATATTGAGGCTGCCCCTCGCGTCCAGACGATCAATGATAAGCTGCCACGCACATGGAACCGTTGAATCGACTTCACACTTGCCGTCCTTCGAACCACCGCATGGACCATTGAAAAGACTTTTTGAACAACGGGTAACCGGACATACCGCGGCAAAATAGCCAAGCTTGCAGTCTCCACAGCCTCGGCAGTTCTCGATCCATAATCCTGCCGATCGTGTTTCACCTATAAAGGTTGTGTTCAAACCAGGCAGAATAACAGCATCCGGGAAGGCCTCCGCAACTGCCTGTACACCCGCACCGCATCCTAAAGAAAGTATTGCTTCATAATCGCCGATTACATCAGTGAGCTGATCGATAAATGTATTGACACACTGCCGATCGAGCGTCACTTCTGTCACCTCTGTATCACGGCCCTCATTCTTAGCATTCAACCGCAGGAGCGACGCCAGAATGCCGGTTTCCTTCTCCCCACCGGCGGCGCACTCGGCTACACAGCTTCCACAACCCACAACAAGAATCTTTTTGTATGGCGAAAGCATCTCCTTTATTTCTATAATAGATTTTCTCTCGGCGGTAATCATGGTCTACTCCTTTGACACTCGGTCCGTGTTCTGAGCCCGGGATCCTTTGTTTTCGCTACCGGACTCTTCATTAGTTCGTCTTTGCCCATCCGGTCCATCACTCACCCTTCACTTCTTTGAATCAATTCTCGTGCTATCACATCGATGGTCTTCCCGTACACAGCCGCCGGTCTGACAAGTGAGAGTCTACCGGGATCGATTCCGATCTCTGTCAGTAATCCCTGGACATATTTCAGGCGTTTTGCTGCACGTTCATTTCCTTCGGTATACCGGCATGCACCTTCGGGGCATGTCACGAGATAAACTGCATCGGCCCCCAATTCAAGGGCACGCAGGAGGTGCAGAGGTTCGATCCTTCCGCTGCAAGGTAAGGGAAAAAACTGCACATCAGGACCGCATTCCTTTTCGATAACGCGTCTGTTTGTATCCTGGTTTTCGTCGATCTGCCGGCAGAAAAAAATGGCAGTTTTCATTCTTCTGTCTGTTGCACCCATGTTCCCTTCCTTCTTTCTCCCTTTTTTGCACAAAAAAAAGGGACGTCTTTCGGACGTCCCAGTCTTTTCACTTTTTACAAGCGACACAACCCCGTGTCGCATCATTGTCTAATATAGCACTAACGAGAATGTCTGTCAATATTTTTAGATTGGAAGTTGACAGCCTGACAGCATTCTTATTCAGAAATATGCATTCAAAACATATTGCTGCATCATACGCTGTGTATTGAAAAATGAGCCGTTCAGGGCTATGCAATGCAGCATCACGTTGATATAGCTTTGCCGATTCCCGTAGAACATGGGAATAATGGTGTTCTCAAGTTTGTCGTACAGTGAAGCGGCATCTCTAACGGAGTCAGTGGTACCCTGCAAACGGACCTCTCCATCTATAGCCCATCCAGTGATACCCTCTATGCATCCTTCAATCCACCAGCCATCCAGCACGCTGAGACTTGGCACTCCGTTGAGCGCCGCCTTCATCCCGCTTGTCCCGGACGCCTCGAGAGGAGGCTGAGGTGTATTAAGCCACAGATCAACACCCGATGTAATGAGCCTGCCCAGGCGCATATCATAGTTCGGGAGATACACTATCTTGCAAACGTCGGCCAACGTATCTTTCATCCGCCAAAGGTGTCTGATGATTTCTTTACCGCCTTCATCGTGCGGATGCGCTTTGCCTGAATAGACGACCTGCACCGGACCCGATTTTTTGA
The DNA here is from genome assembly GCA_964472475.1 of uncultured Syntrophus sp. Lineage (GTDB taxonomy): Bacteria > Desulfobacterota > Syntrophorhabdia > Syntrophorhabdales > Syntrophorhabdaceae > PNOF01. Next base: position 11,499 of record CAYYLU010000055.1, read on the forward strand.
CGATACTCCTGATCCTTTCCACATCTGTAAAAAACAGATCTCCACGTTTGTAAGCCGTAGCCCTCCTGGCAAACCCGATTGTAAATGTATCTGTTCTCATGCCGATATTCGTTTCTCTGTTGATATACTCAATCAAGTCTTCCTTTGATTGAGTATGAGCAGTCCACACTTCATCTCCAGGGATAGAGAGCGCGTATCGAAGGCTGAATGCGTCACTGCGCCATCCGGGAATGTAATGGTCAAACAACCGCTTGAAAGCGTCTGAAACCCATGTCGGTCCATGGACTCCGTTTGTAATGGCATGAATAACATACTGCGCAAACATGAGGCCCGTTACTTCACTGTGTTTCTTTGCCACGCCGTTTACATAGTGGCTGAAATTCAATGCAAGCAGGGTCATATTGACAACCTTGTTTGTATGAAACAGATCTGTCGAGTCTCTAAGTTCGTCAGGCATGTCAAGAATTCGATCGAGTATCTCCTGAATGCGTCCATCTCGCAAATCCCAAAATTCCTGCCGTTGCCCCATAACGCTGAACATCAACTCTAACGGAAATTTGTCATGGCCTGCCGGCACGGGTGTGTGGGTGGTGAAAATACACTTTTTCTTGACCACTTCAACATCGGCAAAAGTTACGGACCTTCTTCCCGCTTTTCCGGCTTCCTGATTCAGAAGTTCGAGGGTGAGAAGTGCCGCGTGTCCCTCATTCATGTGATATCGTCTCAAACTGTGATAGCCAAGGCTCTCGAGCATCCTCGTGCCCCCGATTCCCAGCACAATCTCCTGGCAGAGCCTATACCGCTCGTCTCCACCGTACAGGCTGTCCGTAAGCCGCCGGTCCCAATCCGAGTTTTCCGGAAGGTCACAATCCAGCAAATAGACAGGAACCTTGAATCCGGTGATACCCTGGATTTCATAGAGCCAGACCCTGAGCGACACGCTGCGGCCTTCTATGGATACTGATATCCTCTCCGGAACCTCTTTCAGGTAATTTTCAACAGCCCAGTAGACCGGCTCTTCAATCTGTTGTCCTTTGTCATCGAGTCTTTGATAAAAGTAGCCTTTCCTGTATAGAAGCGTGACCGCAACAATGGGTACGCTCAGGTCGGCAGCTGCACGAATAGTATCACCGGCAAGCACACCGAGTCCACCGCTATACGTCGGAATGTCGGCATCAATAGCTATTTCCATTGAAAAATAGGCGATTGCCCTTTCTGCATCTACAGACACTGTCTGCCTCCAAATGCGATCATTTGTTTAAAACTGATGCGTGCCCTTGAAAGCGTCAAATTGGATTAACCCTCATCTCCCGCCAAGTGCCTTATACAATGTAATCCTGCTCGTCAGGTCAGTCAAACGTGTAACGATCAGTCCCTGTTGAGCTACGAACAGAGAACGCTGCGCGTCGAGTACGTTCAGGTAGCTGTCTATTCCGCTCGTGTATCGGGTATTTGAAAGATTATACGCATCCGACGATGCTTTGACGAGCGATTCCTGGGCTGCAATCTGTGATTCGATTGTCCCCTGATAAGCGAGTGCATCAGCCACTTCCCTGAAAGCCGTCTGGATCGTCTTCTCGTATTGAGCCATGGCTATCTCCCTCTCAACTTTAACGCCGCTGAGGCCGGACCATAGCCGAGCGTCAAAAATGGGAGCTACTATCTGCGGGGCAAACGCCCATGCAGCCGAACCGGCAGTGAAGAGTCTCGACAGTTCGGTGCTCCCGCTTCCGACCGTACTGGTGAGAGATATACGAGGGAAGAATGCAGCACGCGCCGCGCCGATATTCGCATTCATTGCTTTCAATTGATGCTCAGCCGAAAGCACGTCAGGACGATTCAACAGCACCTCGGAAGACAAGCCGGCCGAGAGCACCTTTGGAGGTACAATCTTTGAAAAGTCTTCGGGTAAGAGCTCGTTCGGCAGGGTCCTGCCAACCAGCAGATTCAGCGCATTCTCATCCAGTGCGACAAGCCGCGTATACAGAGAAACGCTGCTTTTCACTGTTTCGACCTGTGTTTGCGCGCGCTTCAGATCAAGTTCACTGCTGACGCCGGCTGCGTATCGCCTACGGACCAGTTCATACGTTTCATTCTGGGCTTCTAGTGTGGACTGCGCAAGCTTGAGATTCTCCCGATCCGCGGACACAAGCAGGTATGCTGTCGCAACCGAGGAGATCACGGACACTTCAGCGCCGCGCCGCGCGTATTCGGTTGAAAGGTACTGTTCCAGCGCTTTGTCTTTGAGGCTCCGTACGCGCCCGAAGAAATCAATCTCCCATGAGAGAACTCCGGCATCAACACTGTAGTGGTCGGTAATACGAGTGCTTCCTGTCGCAGAAAGATCCGCAGGCACACGTTCTCTGTTCATAATGCCGACTGCGCTCAGCGATGGAAGTAGTTCAGCCCTTTGAATACCATAGAGCGCGCGGGCCCTTTCAACATTCAAAGAGGAAATCCGCAGATCGCGACTGTTGGATAGTGCCAGATCAATCACTTTCTTTAATCGCTCATCACCGAAATATACGCGCCAGTCAAAATTATTCGTTTCGGACGAGTTGGTTTGTTTGTTGTACGCGGGGCCTTCAGGCCATTCCGCGGGAACAGGCGCTGCCGGGCGGGTATATTTAGGCGCCATAGTACACCCGCTCAGAATCAGAACCGTAATTAAAATGATTATCTTTCTTATCGTCATACTATTTTCCTTCAGGTGTGTGCAACATATTAACATGGATGTTCCTGCCAAACAGTTTTGAAACAAGCACGAACAACAACGGAATGTAAAAAATGGCAATCACCGTCGCAGTCAGCATTCCACCGGCGACCGTTGTTCCGATGGCTTTCATTGCGCCCGCACCAGCGCCCGTTGCGATGGCAAGCGGAAGTACCCCGAAGAAGAATGCGAGAGAAGTCATTACAATTGGCCTGAACCTGAGCTTTGACGCCTCAATGGTCGCTTCAATGAGACCTGCCCCCTGTGCCATCCGCTCTTTTGCAAATTGTGCAATTAATATTGCGTTCTTTGTTGTCAATCCCAATGTTGTAAGAAAACCGATTTGAAAATAGACATCATTGTATAGACCCCGTGACCACGTCGCCACTGCAGCACCGAGAACACCGATAGGCAGCACCAGAAGAATGGCAATTGGTACGGTCCAGCTTTCGTATAATGCTGCGAGGCAGAGAAAGATGACGATTATTGAAAAGGCGTATAGCAGAGATCCCTGCGAACTCGTCATTCGCTCCTGATATGAAAGCCCCGTCCATTCATGTCCGGTCCCTTTCGGTAGTTTTGCTGCTATTTCCTCCATAGCCTTCATCGCCTCGCCGGAACTGGTGCCCAACGAAGGCTCACCAACTATGTTCAATGAAGGGAATCCGTTATAGCGCTCCAGGCGTGGCGAACCTGATTCCCAATGACCGCTTGCAAAGGAAGAGAACGGGACCATCCTGCCGGCCGTATTGCGGACCTGAAGCTTTTCTATGTCTTTCGGCAGCATGCGATATGGCGCGTCAGCCTGGACAAAGACACGCTTTACCCGACCTCCCTGCACGAAGTCGTTCACATACGCGCTCCCGAACGAACGCGTAATAGTACTGTGAATGGATGAAATCGGCACACCCAGTGCGCCGGCTCTTTCCCAATCGACATCAACTCGGTATTGAGGCACATCTTCAAGACCGTTCGGCCGCACTTTCGCGAGCCTCTTGTCCTGTGCGGCCATTCCGAGAAGTTGGTTGCGCGCCTGCATTAATTTCGCGTGGCCTAGGCCTTCTCTGTCCACCAGTTGAAAATTGAATCCGCTTGCCATTGCCAGCTCGGAAATAGCAGGCGGGGCGAAGGCGAAAACAAGGCTACTCCTGTATCGCGAAAACGTCCCCATGGCCCGCTGTGCTATCGCACTCACCCTCAAATCGGCTTGCTTGCGCTTGTCCCAGTCTTTAAGCTTCACGAATATCATGCCGTTATTCTGTGCCATTCCGGAGAAGCCGGCGCCCGATATTACCATACACGCATCGACTGCATCTTTCTCCTGCACCATGAAATAGCGTTGAACCTGATCAAGAACTGCATCGGTCTGTTCCCGTGTTGACCCTGTCGGCAGCATCACCTGGGCGAGTATCGAGCCCTGATCTTCATCGGGGATATATGAAGTAGGTATCCGGAGAAACAAAACACCTACCGCAGCTACAATAAGAACGTATACTATCCCATACCTGAACACCTTTGAGAACGAAGAACTGACCGTCTTCACATACCGGTCTCTTGTGTGGAAGAAAACTTTATCAAATCGCATGAACAGCGGGCGCAGAAACCGGGCTGCATTTTCTGCTGGTTCATGTCCTGCTTTCACCGGTTTCAGCAGAGAGGCACAAAGCACGGGTGTCAGAATTAGCGCGACGATAACGGAAAGGAGCATAGAAGATATAAGGGTCACGGAGAACTGTCTGTAAATAATGCCAGTGGAACCTCCGAAAAATGCCATCGGACCGAATACTGCCGAAAGGACAAGGCCTATGCCGATCAGCGCGCTCGTGATTTGCCGCATAGATTTGGCCGTGGCCTCACGCGGCGGTAAGCCTTCTTCACTCATAATCCTTTCGACGTTTTCCACAACAACTATTGCATCATCGACGAGAAGACCGATGGAAAGCACCATTGCGAACATCGTCAGCATGTTGATGGAAAACCCGAAGAATTTCATGACTGCAAAGGTCCCGAGGAGAACTACAGGAACGGCGATTGTAGGAATCAGGGTCGCTCGTATATTTCCCATAAACAACCACATGATGAGAAACACCAGGAGAATTGCCTCGAGCAGCGTTTTGACGACTTCCCAGATGGCTACTTTGACGAAAGGCGTTGTGTCGAAGGGATATACGACTTTCATGCCGGGTGGAAAATACGGACTCATCTCGGTCATTTTTGCCTTAACCGCATTTGCCGTATCGAGAGCGTTTGCCCCGGCCATTTGTCGTATTGCCAAGCCGGTAGACGGCTTCCCGTTGTAGAGGACATCAACAACATATGAATCGGAACCTAACTCGGTCCTGCCAATATCCTTGATCTGCACTGCCGATCCATCCGGATTGATTCTCACAGGGATCCTGGCAAATTCCTCCGGGGTTTTGAGAAGGCTTTGTACCACAATAGACGAATTCAATCTCTGGCCCTTTGCAGCAGGCATTCCTCCGAACTGCCCCGCGGACACCTCGACGTTGTACGCGCGTAACGCGTTCACCACATCGTCTATAGTGAGATTATAGTCGACCAGTCTGTCCATATTGAGCCACACCCGCATAGCGTACTGCCCGCCGAACACCGACACTTCGCCTACACCCGGAATTCGTGAAATTACTTTCTCCAGATTGGACCCCGCGTAATCCCTCAGATCAGCGCCGTCCATACTGTCATCTTCAGATATGAGCCCTACAAACAACAGATAGTTAATGGTTGCCTTACCCACCGTGATACCCTGGCGTTGCACCTGTTCAGGAAGACTAGCCATTGCAAGCTGCAATTTATTTTGAACTTTTGACCAGGCGACGTCAGGATCTGTTCCCGGAGCAAACGTCAACTCGACGCGTGAGGTTCCCGATGAGTCACTAGTCGCCGATAAATAGAGCATATTATCGAGACCGGTCATCTTCTGCTCAATCAGTTGCGTAACACTGTTTTCAACGGTTTCGGCCGAAGCTCCAGCATAATTTGCATTTATGTAAATGGATGGAGGGGCAATAGCAGGATATTGCGACACCGGCAGGCTAAAAATCGCCAGACAGCCGGCAAGCATGATGATTATGGCAATTACCCATGCGAAGACCGGCCGCTCCAGAAAGAACTTTGATAACATGTAATCTCCT
>CAYYLU010000056.1:0-17362 GCA_964472475.1 uncultured Syntrophus sp.
AGGAGATGCACATGAGCGAAACAAAATGGCACCAGAAAAAGATCGAAGAGGTAATATCGGATGTGCGCACCACCTTTGAAGGGTTAAGTAATGATGACGCAGCCGGAAGGTTGCAGGAATATGGCCCCAACGAACTGACAGAGGAGAGAAGGCGTGGTCCCCTGCGAATGTTCTTCGGGCAGTTCACCGATTTCATGATCATTGTCTTAATCTGCGCCGCCATCATAGCAGGTGCGATCGGAGAAATATCAGACACAATCGTTATTCTGGTTATTATTGTTGCGAATGCCGTGATTGGTTTTATACAGGAGTACCGTGCCGAGAAGGCGATGGCTGCCCTGAAGCAGATGGCATCGCCCGGCGCCACAGTATTGCGCTCGGGAAGCATAACGAAGATACCCGCAGCAGAACTTGTACCCGGCGACATTGCTCTGCTTGAGGCCGGGATGGTCATACCGGCGGACATGCGGCTCATCGAGTCAGCACAACTCAAGGTAGAGGAAGCGGCACTTACGGGTGAGTCGGTTCCGGTGGAGAAACGCACAGAAGCCTTTGAGGACCCGGAGCTTCCGCTAGCGGACAGAGTAAACATGGTTTTTAAAGGCACCATCGTGTCGTACGGCAGAGGTAAGGGTGTGGTCGTCGGAACAGGCATGAAGACGGAACTCGGCAAAATCGCTGCAATGCTGCAGAATGAGGAAGACGTCAAGACCCCTCTTCAGAAAAGGCTTACTGTGTTTGGACGCAAACTTGCAATTGCAGTGCTGATTATCTGTGCTGTTGTGTTCGGGATGGGCCTGTTGAGGGGCGAACCTCCGATGTTGATGTTATTGACGGCCATTTCACTGGCCGTTGCAGCTATCCCGGAGGCACTTCCGGCAGTCATCACTATCTCTCTGGCGTTGGGCGCAAAGAAGATGGTGAAACAGAACGCGCTGGTGAAAAAACTTCCTGCCGTAGAAACACTTGGTTCCGTCACGTACGTGTGTTCCGACAAAACGGGTACATTGACGCTTAACCGGATGACAGTCGAAGAGATATGGGCCGACGGCAAAATAACGCAGGAGGACGATAACAAAGAACGGCCGGATTTAGAGGAATTGTTTACAGCGCTAGCGCTCAGCAACGATGCACAATCTTCATCGGAAGGAAACATGATCGGAGATCCGACAGAAGTCGCGCTCTTCGCTATTGCAATGAAATTCGGGTACGACAAGAATGTCCTCGAAAGAAGATATCCGCGCATATCTGAAATCCCGTTTGATTCTGAACGTAAAGCCATGACGACGATGCACAATAGCAACGGTTCTTTCGTGTCATTCACAAAAGGCGCCGCCGATGTACTCGTTAGTCGTTGTGAGACGATGAGAACTGCCGAAGGGACAAAACCGATCGACAGGCTTGAGGTAATAAGGATCAGCGATGAAATGGCGGCGCGTGGGCTTAGGGTGCTCTGTGTCGCAAAGAGAGACTGGGTCGAACTGCCATCCTCCTTATCGGCTGATGTAGTAGAGAACGATTTGATCATGCTTGGTCTCGTGGGTATGGTTGATCCTCCCCGTCCGGAGGCCATTGATGCTGTAGCTCTGGCGAGGAGCGCCGGAATATTGCCTGTCATGATTACTGGTGACCATCCTGCAACTGCGTGCGCAATTGCCCGGAGAGTGGGAATTCTGGATGATGGAAAAGAATCGGTTGTGATGACCGGTCAGGAACTCGAAAAACTATCGCTCGAGGAATTCGAGTCAATGGTTGAAAACGTGCAGGTATACGCTCGCGTAGCCCCGGAGCAAAAACTGAAACTTATTCGTGCCCTCCAGGATCGCGGCCATTTTGCTGCCATGACGGGTGACGGCGTAAATGATGCACCTGCCTTGAAACGAGCCGACATTGGCGTTGCCATGGGCATAACAGGGACTGACGTCTCGAAAGAAGCAGCCCATATGATTCTTCTTGATGATAATTTTGCCACCATAATAAAAGCTGTGGCTGAAGGGAGAAAGATTTATGATAATATACGCAAATTCATTAAATATCTCCTTACAACCAACTCAGGCGAAATATGGACGTTATTTCTGGCTCCTATTGTGGGTTTGCCCGTCCCGCTTTTACCTATTCACATTCTATGGGTCAATCTGATTACAGATGGTCTACCGGCGCTGGCGCTTTCGGTTGAGCCCGCCGAGGGCGATGTCATGAAGAGACCCCCCAGGCACCCGAATGAAAGCATTTTTGCACATGGTCTTGGGATTCATGCCCTGTGGGTCGGCCTTCTTATGGCAGGATTTGTTCTCGGGATCCAGGCATGGACTATCAAGAATGATGGAGACCACTGGCAAACAATGGTTTTCAGTGTCCTGTGCTTGAGCCAGTTGGGCCATGTACTTGCCATCCGGTCGGAGAAGCAATCGTTATTTCGGCAGGGGCTGTTTTCGAACAAAGCCCTCCTGGGTGCTGTGGTTGTGGCGTTCCTTCTTCAGATGGTGACTATCTACGTACCATTTCTCAACCCGATTTTTCGCACGACTTCCCTGACCTTCCCGGAGCTCATGCTGGTACTCGCGGTCTCTTCCCTTGTGTTCTTTGCCGTTGAGATCGAAAAATGGGTGAAACGTATGATGGACCGGAGAGCTTGAGTTGCGCTCCATGAAAAGATTTGACAAACGGGCTCAGTGTGATATTATCTAGACCGCAGCGTAGAGGGTTCAGGAAATCAACGTTCCTGAAGGTATAGAGGTTGGTCGGGCCGCCACCGAGAGAGGTGACGGCCTTCTTCTCAGATAGCGTTGATTCTTCATATGGTGTTGCACGTATGGTTTTCGAATGTCCGGAACCATTGGCCTTGAACAGAATCGGGGGCATCGGTAGAGAAACGTTGCCCGGTGTCCTCACGGGTATAATTTCCGGTTCCGGTGAAATAGTCCTTACGCGATCGGGGCCGGTATGAATCTCTTCACGCGGCATTTTATCCATTTCCCGTCATCACAAAATGATACGAGCTTCAATTGTCTCTGCTGTCGTCCAGGGCTTACACCGGACGCGGAATGACGCAGTGTGTCATCATGAGAGATACTTTTCCCGCGAAAAAAGGTGCCTGAGAATCAATGTCTACGTTACACGCATTCCAGGAGGAAGTGCAGGTGATGCCGAATAAGACCAGAGAAACTCAGTTGAAATGGATCGGCTCATGCATCCGGACAGGGTCTGTCCGGATTTACACAGATAACAAACAAAGGGGATCTGAATGGAAGAAGTAAAGCCTTTTGCTTTTATGGATTGTGCAAAAGTACTGAAATCAACCGGTAGAAAAGCAGCCGGCCTAAGAGATCTCAGAGAGATCATCACGCAGATAAGCGAACAGAGTCTCTTTCATCATGTGTGCGGATACTTCCTGAAAGGACACGAATTGGAATATACAAACGATTTTGCGGAATGGGCAGGAGAGAGCCTGGAAGAAAGCATTCTTTCTGAATATCTTTCCAACATCGATCCCTTTGAATACAAGACCTTGAATGAGCTAAGGGGTGCGCTCATTGTCTGTATAGACACGTATCTTTCCAAATTTCCTGAACCCAGAAGCGTGTTACCGGGAAACGAGTTCTACTTCAATGAAACGGTATCGATTGTTTTTCCCGCAGGAATACAATCCAGAAACCTTGCGGAGTTCTTAATAGCGGTAAAACTGATCGACGGTGGTTCCATTTACTATCACTTTTATGAGGCGAGAATCCGGCATGGTATTGATGATTTCTCCCGATGGATTCAGGACACGATGGGGAAAGAAGCATTGGTTAATGAACTAAGAATGATTGATCCATTCATGCACACCATCGAAGGTATCCGCCGGCATATTGTTGAATCAGTAGATCATGCGCTGCAGATAGAGATGGAGAATACCGGCCTATGATAAACCACTACGCAGGAATCTCACCGCAGGCCGATCTGGTTCTTCTCAGACTTCTGGGAAAAAAACTGGCGAATAAGCGGTTTTTGCATGTAAACTCCACGAAGGAAGGTGGAGGCGTAGCCGAAATACTGCACAGAATGATACCAATGCTAATCAGCCTGGGTATTGATGCCCGTTGGAGTGTTATTACGGGTGATAATCTCTTCTTCGAGACCACAAAAAAGATCCATAACGCTCTTCAAGGCAGTGCTGAGACAATCACAAAGGAGATGTGGGAGCACCATTTCGCGGTCAATCAAAAGAACGCGGCCGGAATGGACCTTGATGCTGATGCTGTCTTGATACATGACCCGCAACCGATTCCGCTTATAACCTTCAGAAAGCGAGGGTGCTGGATGTGGCGTTGTCATATCGATGTTTCGAATCCAGTGGAAAGAATATGGAAGCGGCTTACACGTTACAGCAGGAAGTATGGGGCAGCCGTTTTTTCGGTTGAGAGTTTTGCGAGAGAGATAGGGATAGACGAGTACATTGTTGCTCCGTCTATAGATCCTCTCAGCGAAAAGAATCTGGAACTGTCCGGGCAGGAGATTGAGGCAACGCTGAGTAGTTTCAACATCCCCGCCGACAGGCCTATCATTCTCCAGGTATCCCGCTTTGACAGATTTAAGGACCCTATAGGAGTGATCAGGGCCTTTGAGATGGTCAGGAAATATAACGACTGTATTCTTGTGCTAGCCGGTAGTCCGGCCTCAGATGATCCTGAGGGGGAGTTGGTTTTGAACGAGGTCAGGAATTATGCGGAAGGTAACCCGGACATATTTATTCTGCTGCTTCCACCGTTCAGTGATCGCCACATAAATGCGCTCCAAAGGGCGGCGACTGTAATATTACAGAAATCGCTCAAGGAAGGCTTCGGCCTTACCGTTTCCGAAGGTATGTGGAAAGGGAAACCCGTTATAGGAGGGGCTATAGGTGGAATCCCGTTACAGATTATACATGGGGTGACGGGATTTCTCGTTCATTCTGAAGAGGGGACGGCCTTCAGAATAAGGCAGTTCCTCAATAATCCGGAGATGGCAAAGAGGATGGGTGCTTCGGCCAGAGAACACGTGAGAAAGAATTTCCTGATTACCAGGCAAATTCGTGATTATCTTCTTTTGTGGCATATCCTTGAATCACGTTCAACCGGACAGAAGACGCTGATGTTATGAAAATAACAATAAGACTTGGTTTTGCCCTCATACTCGTGGTAGCTGCCGTGACGCTGGCTTTTTCTCTGTATCAGGTGGACAGAGAGAAACAGAGGCTGACTGCTGATGTAGAAAGACGATCAGTCATGTTAGTCGACAGCCTGCAGGAGTCCATTATACAACTTGTTCAGACAAATTCAATCCAACGCCTGAACAGGCTTGTAAACAAGCTGGGAAACAGGGAACGTCTCAGGGGTATTGCTGTTTTTGATGTGAACGGCAATCTTCTTACATCAACCCAAGATTTGAAACTCCCGGGGCCAACGCCGTTTCGGCCGGCAGTTGATGTGCTCGTAGAGAAGCGAACATCGGGTAAGTTCATTCAGATTGATGGTGAAAATACATACGTGTCGGTGACTCCCATTGCTGACGACGACACCGATATCATAGGGGTGCTGGCAATTTTCAATGACACCTCTTATTTCGATGCCAGGCTTGCCGAGATACTGAAAGACAACATAATCAGGTTCTTCATCGTATCCATCCTTGTGGCGCTGAGCACCGTGATCGTGGTGAGATGGAGTGTAACCGGTCCTATTGCCAATCTTGCCGAATCGATGAAAAAAATGAGATTGAATGTGACCGGAGGCAAGATGGAATCTCCCTTGCCCGAAAGGGGAAATGTTCTTGATCCAATCATTTCGGAGGTGGCCAATCTGGCAAGAAGCCTTTCGACAAAAGAAGAGGCGAGAGGAAATCCCCAGAAAGGACCTTTCTGGACAAAGGCAAGTCTTAAAGAATACATGACGAATGAACTGAACGGCAAGAGACTGTTCCTTGTGTCCAACAGAGAACCGTACATACATGAAAAAGAATCCGATACGATCAGGTGCATTGTTCCGGCAGGTGGGCTTGTTACCGCTCTTGATCCGGTCATGAAAGCCTGTGAAGGCGTCTGGATAGCTCATGGCAGCGGGAATGCCGATCGAGAAACTGCGGATGCTCTCGGTAGAATCCAGGTTCCACCCGATAATCCCGCGTATAGGCTGCGCAGAGTTTGGCTTTCAAAAGAACAGGAAGCCGGCTATTATTACGGGTTTTCCAACGAAGGCCTGTGGCCTCTGTGCCACATTACTCACACACGTCCCGTTTTTCGTCTGGAAGACTGGGTGCAGTATCAGGAAGTAAACCAGCTATTTGCAGATACTTTAATCGAGGAAATGGCAGAGGAGACTTCGCCGCTCGTCCTGGTGCAGGATTACCATCTTGCTTTGCTTCCTTTCCTGATTAAGCAGAAGAGGCCGGAAGCGAAGGTGGCACTGTTCTGGCACATACCATGGCCTAATCCGGAGTCTTTCGGCATATGTCCGTGGCGCAGGGAGATACTCATAGGAATGCTCGGGGCCGACCTGCTGGGTTTCCACATTCAGTTTTTTTGCAACAATTTTCTTGATACGGTCGACAGGTTTATGGAGTCACAGATAGATTGGGAGACCTTTACTATCGCCAGGGTGGGCAGATCAACGCTGGTCAAACCGTTTCCAATTGGAATAGGACTCAATGGAAACAACACGGCTCAAACGACAAGCACAATAGAATCTCTGAGAAGAGAAATCGCCAGAAGTAGTGGTGTCACGACTGAATTTATTGGAGTAGGTGTGGACAGAATCGATTACACGAAGGGAATTCCCGAACGATTCCGTGCTATCGAACGGTTCTTCGAGAAATATCCTGAATTTGTCCAGAGAATGACGTTCGTTGAGCTGGGTGCACCCAGCAGAGGTCACATAACACCTTACAAAAGCCTGGCCGCGGAAATTGATCAAATAGTGGAGAGGATTAACTGGACATTTCAGACGGGCAACTGGAAACCTATTGTATATCTCAAGGCCCACCATACGCACGAGGTTATTAATAAGTACTACAAGACTGCTGATTTCTGTATGGTTACATCCTTGCACGACGGTATGAACCTGGTTGCGAAGGAGTTTATTGCAAATCAGGATGAGAACGGTCAGGGGGTTCTCATCCTGAGCCAGTTTGCCGGGGCGTCGCGGGAATTGCGAGACGCGATCATTGTCAATCCATACGATATAGAAGAAATGGCTGATTCCATTAAGACGGCTATCACAATGGACCAGGTCTCAAGGACGGAACGCATGCAACGAATGAAGGATGTTGTAAAGGAAAACAATGTGTACCGCTGGGCGGGAAAACTGATAGGAGAACTCATCCGGGTATAATGGATAGGATAGGTGGTTCAGATGTGTCATCAGGCTTTCCTGTGTACTTTTTCTCGAAAGCTACATCTTTGGAAGAGCCCGGGCGGGCAGATATCCTGCTCATGCTCGATTTTGATGGAACGCTTGTTCCTATCATGAATAACCCGGCAGACTGTTATCTTTCCAACGAAGTCAGGTACCTCCTGTCAGCGCTCTCAAAGCGTGAGAGCCTAACGACATGTGTTATCAGTGGGAGGTCGCTTGCTGACGTCAGGAAGAGGGTAGGCATCAGAGGAATCTATTACGGCGGAAGCCATGGTCTGGAAGTCTCCGGACCGGCAATGAAGTTTGTACATCCCGAGGCGGAGAATGCCGCAAGAACAATGCGCTTATTGAAGACATCGGTCCGGAAGGAATTCGGCTCCATGCCGGGGATTCTTGTCGAATCGAAACCATTTTCTCTTACGCTCCACTACAGAATGCTGGCGAAAAAAAACGTTCGGTCTACGCTCAAGCAATTTAGAAGACTGATCTCAGATTTGTCTTCGAAGGAACAAATCTCCGTCCTGACGGGTAAGAAGGTCCTCGAAGTCATGCCTCACATGAACTGGGACAAAGGGGCGGCCGTGAGTTTGATTAGGGGCAGAGTAGGAACACAGCTATTACCCGTATATGTGGGTGACGACAGGACCGATGAAACGGCCTTTAAAGAACTCATGTATCAAGGGATAACTGTGCGTGTAGGCCGTAACAGGAACACTCTCGCGTCCTATTACCTCAGAAACCAAAAAGAAATCGTACTGTTTCTGAAGTACGTGTTGAGCTTGGATTCCACTGAGGGCCATCATTGACGTGGAGAATTATTTGTATGCCACTAGTCAGCTTTCCCTGCTCACTTTGCACGGAGTTCCCGGCCAGGTGAAATTGGATGATTTTCTCGTGCACCGTGAATAGATAGGTTTTGTAAAGTTGATTGAGAAGACAATATCTATCACGGAATGTTCTCCAAAAGCATAGGAGTCTATGGAAAGACCATTGTATTTGCTGTCATGATCGTTGCGGGAGGTTCCTCCATTGTTTTCAAAGCCCGAACGATACCTTTGCCCGTTAAGTAATGGCGTGTAGGGCGTGAGATCAATCGCCGTCTCAAAAGGAAGTTTGATGAACTGAACATTGAGATTCCTTTTCCAGGTGTAACTTTATATATTAGTCAAACTAAACAGGGACAATCACCGCCGCTTCGCATTATGAATGAAAACGAAAAGGACAATTGAGTTGTAATAAGGAGGATTGCCATGAACTACGGGAAGAGAAAAAGGATATTCCCCACTGCAACCGAAGACGCCAGGGCTGCTGATATATGTGTTTCAAGTCCTCAAACCCTATCTTCGTCCTATCGTCTTGCTTACAATGATAATGATTTCTTGCTCAGAGATGAAGTGAGGCCGATTCGTCTGCAGCTTGAGCTACTCAAGCCTGAACTCATATTGCAGGAGCATGGAATAGAAAGCACCATAATCATTTTCGGCAGTGCCAGGATACCCGATCCGGAACATGCCGAAAAGCTTCTTGCAGATGCGCAGGTTTTGGCCGATGAAGATCCATCGAACAAGATGCTTGCCCGTAAGGCAAAGGCAATGCGGGCGCTTGCTGCCAATGCCCGGTATTACGAACAAGCGCGGAGACTCTCTTTTCTGATTTCGCAGTATGCCAACACCACAGAATACTTTAATTCTGTTATCATTACCGGCGGTGGCCCGGGAATCATGGAAGCCGCAAATCGTGGTGCTCATGATGCAGGAGCCGAAAGCGTGGGATTGAACATTGTCCTTCCTTATGAACAGAAGCCGAACGAATATATTACGCCGCAACTTTGTTTTCAGTTCCATTATTTTGCCATACGTAAAATGCATTTTCTCATGAGAGCTAAAGCGCTGATAGTTTTTCCCGGAGGATTTGGAACGTTTGATGAACTCTTTGAAACGCTGACACTCATTCAGACACTAAAAATAAAACCCATTCCGGTGCTTATCTTCGGCAAAGAGTTCTGGAAGCGTGTCATTAATTTCGACATGCTTGTTGATGAGGGCCTTATTTCGCCGGAGGACCTTGAAACGTTCCGCTATGTCGAGACCGCCGAAGAAGCTCTTCGTATTGTGCTGGAGAACAGAGGCTGAACCGGTAGCAATGGCATTATTCGACTACGGATAATGGGAATTCTGTTTCGGTAAGGACTGTAGAAACAATGACCGTGGTAAGGACATCACGGTCCCGCACGTGAGGATTGGAGGAAGAACATGACTGCCAAATTCCCGGACCACAAAACAAAGATTGTGTGTACTATTGGCCCTGCATCCTGTTCGGAAGCGGTCCTTGAAGAACTTATGCGGCGCGGCATGAATGTGGCTCGTCTCAACTTCTCTCACGGAACGCTGGAGGAACACAAAGAAGAAATCCGCCGTATTCGCTCGGTAGCGGCAAATTTGAACCGTTCGTGTACAATCCTTGCCGATCTGCCGGGTATCAAAATACGCATAGGCAAACTACGCGGCGAACCGGTGGAATTAGTGGAAGGCAGCAGCATTGCGCTCACTTCAAATCAGATTATCGGCGACGCGGAGCGTGTGTCTGTCAACTATGAACGGTTGAATGAAAGTGTCACCGAAGGAAGCCTCGTCTATCTGAATGACGGCTTCATACAGTTGCTCGTCGAGAAGACTGCCCCTGAAGAGATAATCTGCAGGGTTCTGGTAGGAGGTCTACTCCTTTCGTACAAAGGTGTGAGCCTTCCCGGTGCAAAGATGCATATCAATTCTGTGACAACAAGAGACCTCGAACTGGTTGACTTCGGCATAAAGGAAGGCGTGGACGCTTTTGGCATCTCGTTTGTGGAGAAAGAAGAAGATATCCTCGAGGTCAGACAATTTATTCGACAAAATGGGGGTTCGGCCTATCTTGTGGCAAAAATCGAACGGGCGGAGGCGGTGCAAAATATTGACGGAATACTCAGATCAGCAGATGCGATCATGATAGCTCGGGGAGATCTTGGTGTTCAGATTCCCCTGGAAAATCTGCCCGGGATTCAGAAGAGGATTATACGTGAAGCAAATCTCATTGGCTGTCCCGTCATCACGGCGACACAGATGCTGCTTTCCATGACTGATCATATCCGCCCGACGAGAGCCGAAGTATCCGATGTTGCCAACGCCATTCTTGATGGGACCGATGCTGTGATGCTTTCCGAGGAAACGGCCATCGGTAGCTACCCTGCTGATGCCGTTACTATGATGGCCAGGATTGCTGCAGCAACGGAAAGGGATCGGCAACCCGCAGAAGGTTCATCAGGCTTGTGGGTACATTGTAAGACCGGACCGGATTGTAAAAAGAGGGAAATTGATGATGTGATCTTCCATAACGTTGTTGAGTCGGCACGCACCCTCCGGGCCGCATGTATCGTGGTTTCCTCAGTGAAGGGTGACGAACCGTGCAAGATATCCGGTTTCAAGCCGGACTGCTGGATATTTGTGTTTAATAAGGACGAGAAGATCAGAAGGTTCATAAATCTTTCTTACGGGGTTTTGCCGGTAGCCATTCACAAAGACTCGGAGCGCTCTCTGAATAGTATCCTACGCTATATCACAGAAGCTCATATGGTGCCGGACGACGCTTTGATTGTGGCAACAGGGGATTTTTCGGAGGATAATCTAAATGGGGAACGTTCGCTAAGAATTGTCAGAACCGACGCCTCTGGAGATAAAATGGAAAGATGCAGTGAAGAGTGAAAGGAGATTTCCCGTCCTGACCAGTGGGACGAGTAAGGAGGGTCCTTAATGAAATGGTATCAGATAGAGACTGAAAAGGTATTTGAGATACTGAAAACGAGTCCTGCGGGAATAAGTTCGGCTGATGCCACAGAAAGGTTGAAAGAACATGGACCCAACAGGCTTCCCGAAGGAAAAGGCGTGGGTGCTCTCTCGATCATCATCCATCAATTCACGAGCCCGCTTATCTATATTCTTATGGTAGCTGCCGTCATCACCGCCTTTCTTGGCGATTACATAGACACCGGTGTGATTGTGGGTATTCTCATTATTAATGCTATCGTGGGATTTATACAGGAATACAAGGCTGAATCAAGCGTCAAAGCACTAAGAAACATGGTTGTGGCAAAAGCAAGAGTCCTCCGGGATGGAAAGGAAAACGAAATAGCAAGCAACGATATTGTTCCGGGAGACATTGTCTTCCTTGCGTCGGGTGCAAAAGTACCTGCCGATTTGAGGCTCATAGATGTAACGGAGCTCAGGGTCGATGAATCGACACTCACCGGTGAATCGGTCCCTGTGGAAAAGACAGTTGATCTCATCCAGGAAGAGCATCTAACCCCGGGAGATCAGACCAACATGGCATTCATGGGAACTTCCGTTGTCAACGGCCGTGCCAGAGGCATCGTTGTCGAAACGGGATCGAGGACTGTCCTTGGCGGCATAGCCCGGGATGTGCAGGAACTCTCGGTAACGCAATCACCGCTTCAGCAAAAGATTGCCTCCTTCGCAAGCTTTATCGGATTCATTGTCCTGGGAAGCGCTGTTATTATTGTTATTCTCGGTCTTGTTCTCGGTATGACACTCGGACAATTGTTTACCGTTGCTGTTGCCGCAGCCGTTGCTGCAGTACCGGAAGGGCTGCCTATCGTTGTGACTGTCACAATGGCCATAGGAATAAGCCGCATGGCAAGACGAAACGCTATTATCAGAAAACTCCCCGCTGTAGAGACGTTAGGAAGTACAACGATCATTTGTTCAGATAAAACAGGAACCCTCACAAAAAACGAAATGACAGTAAAGGCGGTATTTGACGGTCATCATGGTTTTGAGGTTACCGGCAGCGGGTATGATCCTGAAGGAGAAATACTCCACGACTGGGAACCGGCAGACCTGGAATCCCTGAGAGGACTGTATTCTGTTCTCAGAATTGGCTTACTGTGTAACGAATCCCGGATGATCCGGGAAGGGGATAGCATCAGCGTCGACGGCGACCCTACGGAAGGAGCCCTTATTGTGTCAGCCGGGAAGGCTGGTCTGACTCACGGGAAGGAAAGGGCGGATTACCCTCAGGTGGGGATTATCCCTTTTGAGTCCGACCGTGGCTTCATGGCAACGCTCCACAGTGTCAGTGAGGGGGCGGTAATATTTCTCAAGGGAGCGCCTGAGAGGGTCCTTGAAATGTGCTCCCATATGGCTTCCGGTGAGAAGATCGACGTCACAAAAATTATGGCCTCAGCAGAGCGGTTTGCGGAAGACGGACTGAGGGTCCTTGCCATGGCATTTAAAGAATTGACTCCTCATGAAGTTCCTGAAAGGTTCACTCATGATTCACTCGGCAAGAATCTGGTCTTTGCCGGGCTCCAGGGGATGATAGACCCTCCGAGACCGGAGGCGATGGAAGCGATAGAGGGATGCAAAGGTGCCGGGATCAGGGTTGCCATGATTACCGGTGACCATGCCATCACGGCGTCGGCCATCGGCAGGATGATCGGTCTGACCGAAAATAAGGCACCGGCTATTACTGGAGTTCAGTTGGAGCAGATGACCGATGATGAGCTTTTTGAAAAGGTCCAGGAGACCTCGGTGTACGCGCGGGTTTCTCCTCAGCACAAACTGAGGATTGTTCAACAATATATGAAGCATGGTGAAATCGTCGCCGTAACCGGCGACGGGGTCAATGATGCCCCGGCCTTAAAGGCAGCCCATATAGGTGCTGCAATGGGACGGTCAGGCACCGATGTGGCCCGCGAAGCGGCGGACATGATAATTACCGATGATAATTTCGCCAGCATCTTTCATGCTGTGGAAGAAGGGAGGATTGTATTCGATAATATACGAAAGGTGACCCTCTTTCTCATTCCTACAGGGTTTGCAGCGATACTTTCTATTCTTGTGTCCATGGTCCTTGATATCCCCATACCTTACGTTGCAGCTCAACTGCTCTGGATAAACCTTGTGACGAACGGACTGCAGGATGTTGCCCTGGCTTTCGAACCCGGCGAGAAAGATATTATCAGGAAAAGGCCGCGAAGCCCTAAAGAAGGTATTATGTCTAGATTGATGTTTGAGCGGAGCATTATTGTAGGTGTGCTTATCGCCGCCGGCGTCGTTTATATTTTTCACGATGCGCTTTCCGATGGTGCACCTGTGACTCACGCGAGAACCATGGCCATGACTACCATGGTGTTTTTTCAGTTCTTTCAAGCCTGGAATTCACGTTCGGAGACGAAATCCGTTTTTCTCATCAATCCTCTGAGCAACCCCTTTCTGTTTTACAGCATGGTTATCGCTTTTCTTGCCCAGATCGCTGTTATCTACATACCGGCCCTCCAGTGGGTCTTCAGAACAGATGCCCTTACGCTGGCGGAGTGGACAAAGATAGGCCTCGTAGCCTTGTCTGTTGTGGTTGCGGTAGAGATAGACAAGCTTCTCAGAAATCATAAGAAAAGCAGCATTCCTGCCACAGCATTAGACGGGGAAAAATCAGGGACGTGAACAAATGTGCTGATTGACAGGAGGCCATGCACAGAGGGAAGCACAGAGAGTGTTGCCGGTCTTACAGATTATCCGTCCCGGTTGAGGACAATAACTGACAATTACTCTATCGGATCATTGCCGCAAAAGGGTCTCTAATTGGGTTACCTCACGAGGTCTCTTCAAGCGAAAACGCCCATTTCGGCCAAACGTTTTACCTCCGCATCGCTCAAGCCCAGAAGCTCTTTAAACACGTACTGATTGGCTTCACCAAGCTCTGGAGCTGCCCTCCACCTGTCTGTTTCTTCCGTCGCAAACCGCAGTGCAGATCTGTCCGCAATCGTTTTACCGAGAACGGGATGGTTCAATTCCACAAAGAAATTGCGCGACAGAAGGTCGGCATCTTTGGTTAGATCCTCCGCATTTTTCACAACACCGGCAGGTATTCCGTGTTTCCGTAGCATATCAACCAGTGTATCGGCCTCGTGTGTTGCTGTCCACGCTTCGATGTTGCGGTCGAGGGGAGCCCTGTTTTGAATTCTGCGTTCCGGACTGGAAAATTCCTTACGGGTGCTCCAATCCGGGCCTCCCATAACGGCACAGAGTCTGTTCCATTGCTCTTCGGTATCTGCGCTCAGAACGCACCACCTGTCGTTGCCCGCGCATCTGTAGCAGCCGAAGGGTGCGGGAGGATCTTTTATTTGTCCGGGACTGTCTGACTGAGCCGCCAGAAAGCGGGGGCCAAGACAGGAACACATAACCTCATATCCTGATATATCGATGTGTTGTCCTGCGCCTGTTGCTGCCCGATATCTCAGAGCGGTCAGCACAGCAAGGGCCGAATACAGTCCGATGATGGTGTCTGCGTATGCATGTCCCATTCCTATCGGGTTCTGCCTGCCGGCGGAAGACAATGCAGTCAGGCCGGAGAGTGCGTGAAACGTGGGTCCGTAGCCGATGTAGTCTCTCCAGGGTCCACTATGACCCATTGCGGAGATGCTGGCCATCACTATGTCTGGTTTCACCCGATTTAAGCTTTCGTACGTCAGGTCCCAATTTGACATTACGCGCGGTGAAAAGTTCTCTACCACAACGTCACTAAGCGAAACGAGCCTCACTGCAATATCGCGTGCATCAGGATGACTCAGATCGAGCGTGATACTGCGTTTGTTCCTATTCCACATATTGAAATAGCCGCCATTATTAGTTTCAGCTCCCTTCGCCGTCTTCGCTGACTGGATCTTTATCACTTCGGCGCCGGCGTCCGCGAGGATTCTTGTGCAGTAGGGCCCCGCAAGTAACCATGTAAAATCAAGAACCCTGAGTCCGGAAAGCACGGGCGTGGGGGCATGTATTCCATTATGTCGATATTTTGCGGCACGATTGTGAATTTTGTGAGGCCATGAGTATGGGACACCGTTGGCAATCCTGTTAATTGTCAGGAAGGGTTTCTTGCGGTAGCCGCTGAATAACAGCGGCACAGTGGGACACAATAAAGGGCTGCGGGCACGCGTCGTGTGTTCGACAGGTGCAAAGAACCGGCGTGCATTCAACTGGGGACTACGAACAACGTCATCGATGGAGCTCAGCGGTGCCCATGGAAAGCGCATTGCCTGTCCCAGTTCAAAGAGCTCCTCCATAGTGTGGTTCCCTGTCCATTGAGCACATATTTCCGCGATGCGCCTGATGTTCTTAATTCTGTACGTTTCATCGCTCCAGACCGGTTCAGTCAATTCCTGAGCCCTGTTCTCGGCCGCAAGCAGTTCTACAAGCGTATCCCATTGTTGCAATAGTGTAATCTGGATGAATCCATTCCTGCACGGCAGAATACAAAAATAACTGTTGCCATACAGATTGCCCTGCCGCCCGGCGATTTTTTTGTCGTAAAACCAATACACAAGAACATAATCCAGTGTGGCTGCCACGGATTCCTGCAACGATATATCGACGCATATACCTTCGCCGGATTGTGACCTCCTCGCCAGTCCCAACAGCACCTGCACCGTCGCAAAGAGTGAGCCGGCATAATGTGACTGCTGCATTGCGGGAAAGGCGGGGCGGCCCGGGAGGACATCCCCCATAATATACATTTGACCACCGGTCGCAGACGCGATGAGATCGCTTGAATAGGGATTAGTTGTCGGACATGAGCGGCCGGAGCCCGTCACGGTAACACAGACCATCCGCGGGTTTAACTTTCTTAATTCGTCACGTTCTATTTCACAATTTTTGAGAAGACGACCTGGAGCGGTTTCAATGAGCACATCTGCTTCACCTACAAGTCCGAGAAGCCGCTGTTGATCCTCTTTTTCTCTAAGGTCAAGAGAAATAATGGTTTTGTTGAGATTCAGGTATTGATATGAATGGGCACTGGTGTATTCGATTTCGCCGTCTGCAGAGTCAATTTTTATGACGGGGGCTCCGAGATCAGCAAGCAACCTTGAACAGAAGCTCCCTTGTTCGTCTGCGAGATCAAGCACCCTGATATCACTCAGCACGAGTCAACCTCAAATACCGGAAATCGGAAAGCGTAATTCGAAAACCGTATCAATAGATCAGAATATCGGAATTTGAAACATCAATATTACTGGTCTCCAACTGGTTTGTAGCGATTCACATGTCTTCGCGCACAAGTAAAGACCGGCTGTCGCCGGTACGACGAAATTAACAGCGATTCACGTTACAACAACTTACTTGCCTCGAGAGATCGCTGTCCGTGGGGTGTGCCCCAAATACCAGGTGTTAGAGTTACCAGGTGTCGCGGGTCAGTTTCACACCCTGCACGCTGCCTGCTGCACTCTTTTTCTTGGTTCTTAATCCGATGACGGTATTGTCTTCGGCTCCTGTACCTTCATCTCCTTCTCACAGCAGGTCAGTGTTCCTTCGCCTGCTTTGGTGGAGAGGGCTTCAGTACCACATACTTCACATTTATATCTCTTTCCGAGTTTACTGGGCATGGTTATATCCTCCCTATTTTGCTGTTGCTTAGAGCTTACAGCTTAGAGCTGTGAGCTATGCCGCTTACTTACTCTTGATCTCCATAGGCTGATTACAGCAGGTAACTGTACCGTTGCCGCCTCTGGTAATGATCACTTCAGCGCCGCATTTCGTGCAGATGTATCTCTTTCCAACCGTGTTTGCCATATCTAATACCTCCTTATAGTTCGATCTCTTTCAGATCGGGATCGATGATAAGCTTTGGTTCTGTGACTGATTGCAGCTCCTCAGGGGTTATTCCCGGATAAATCTCTTTGAGAAGAAGACCTTTATCGGTTACCTCTATCACTGCGAGATCGGTAAAGATCTTCTGTACTTTCTTGAGTGCCGTTGCAGGGTAGGTAAGCTTTGATACGACCTTGGGCTCTCCTTTCTTTGTCTGATGCTCCATAGCGATAAAAAGCTTTCTTGCCCCCACTGCCAGATCCATGGAGCCGCCGACGTTGCCTACATGGGTATGTCCTCTCGAAGGGTTCATCCAGGAGGCGAAGCTTCCCTCTTCATTTACCTGGAATGCTCCCATAA
>CAYYLU010000057.1:0-16632 GCA_964472475.1 uncultured Syntrophus sp.
CATAATGCGCCCATAGCTCAATTGGATAGAGTGTTGGACTACGAATCCAAAGGTTGCAAGTTCGATTCTTGCTGGGCGCATTTGTAAAATCAAGTACTTAGGACTTTTCATATCCAGCTTTCAGTCTTCATCAAACATGCTTTTGCCACTATTTTGCCGCTTTTGTCGTAGAAGGATGTTGATTATATCTTTACCGAATACAAGGGATCCGATAAAGATCTCGGGCGCTCCTTTGAGGAGAACACCATGGCACTATTTTGGCAGATCGTTGAGTTGTCATTCTATTGACATGGTTAATTAATCGTTATCGCCACCTGCATCAAGACCGGATTTTTCCGATAAGCACATCGGTGTTAGCAAAAACTATAGATGCGGCATTACAGCTCAAGCCAGAACTCTCCCATATGTCCAGCCCTACCTAACGGGAAACCGGCTGTAGAATTGTCTCTCTTCTACTTCTCTTTTACCTTGTATTTCCGGAATCACTGTGAAAGAATAGGTCAATCGGCGGGAAACAAAATAATCGGTTCAGATAAATAAGGTGTTGTATAAATATAGCTTTCTGACGCGATGATACAGGGTATTGAGAACAAGTGGACGAATACATAAGCAGATACTCGGAAGTAGAATTCTCGCACCGTGTCTGTCCGGAGCGCGCAGCAAGACTGTATCCTGACCTCTTTGGACCTTGGACTTCCCATTCACGGCCATAGTCCTCTGTCTGCGTATTCCGATGAAGTCGGCCACGTATTATGATTCAACCCGGCCACCTGTTCCGAAGTAACCCGGCCACCTCTTATGATCTGAAATGGGAAATTCCCCTACAGTTCCATACATGCTGTGCGATAATAATAATGAAGCTGAAAGAGTATTTTTGGTGTCCTGATATATATCAATGGTCTATATCTCCACAGAGGGAGGCAGGTTGAGAGATCCGTCCGGAATAATTCAAGAAGTACCCGAAGAGATAGAAATTTTGAGACAGAGAATCAAGGAACTTGAACAATCTGAAGTAATCCACAAGAGAACAGAAGAGGTCCTCCTTGAGTCGGAGGCCAAATACCGTGCCGTCGTCGAGAGTTCGCTGGCAGGCGTCTTCGTCATCCAGGATGGTCTCTTTCGTTTTGTCAATGAACGATGGTGTGAGATCTTCGGATACACATACGATGAGGCAGTGGACAAAATGAGTCCCAGGGATTTAGTCCATCCTGACGATAAGAAGATCATAGAAGAAGATGTTCAAAAGCGCCGATCCCGTGAAGCAGACCGTACCGAGTCCGAGATGCAAGCTATCCGAAAAGACGGTAGAGCCATTGTGGTGCGGGTTCTCTCGTCTTCCATACTCTACGGGGGACGTCCGGGCTCGTCTGGCACAATTATCGACATTACAGAACACCGGAGAGTCGAACAAGAGCTTGCGGAAAAGACAGCGCTCCTCGAAGCGCAGGTAAATGCATCTCCTGATGGAATCCTCATAATCAATAAAGGTAAAAAAGTCCTTCAAAACCAGCGAATAAACGATCTCCTAAAGATCCCAAAGCATGCAGCTCATAACGACGACAATGAAACACAGACCCAACTGGTCAAGGATCTGTTCAAGGATCCTAAAGCGTTTCATGAAAATGCCGCGTATGTGTGTGCCCATCCGGACGAGACTACACATGATGAGCTTGAACTCAAAGACGGAACAGTTCTGGACAGGCATTCCGGTCCTGTTGTCGGTGAGGACGGAAAACGCTACGGGAGAATCTGGACATTTCGTGACATTACGGAACGCAAGAGATCGGAAGAAGAGTTACGCGTCAGCCAAGCCAGATTGGCCGAAGCAATGGAACTCGCAAATATCGTCTACTGGGAGATCGATCCTGGAGACGATATATATGTTTTGAATGACCCCTTCTATAGTTTCTATGGCACCACAGCCGAGAAGGAAGGGGGATACCGGATGACAAGGGATGAATATTTCAAGAGGTTTGTACATCCTGACGATATACCGCTTCACCGTAAGTTTGTAACGGACAATACACTGAGAACGGACACTGAATTCTTTGCAGACATTGAGCACCGCATCATCCGCCGTGATGGAGAAGTGCGATATATCCTGGTACGTACGAGGATCATTAGGGATGATTCCGGTCGTGTGATCAGAAGATACGGCGCAAATCAGGACATCACCGAACGCAAACAAGCAGAGGAGGCGCTCAAAGAAAATGAGGCGAAATACCGTCTGCTTGCCGATAATGCTGCGGACGTGATTTTTATCCTTGATGTGGATATGAAGTTCAAATATGTCAGCCCTTCAGTTAAAAGGTTGGCAGGGTTCGCCCCTGAAGAACTTATTGGCCAACCCATTAGCAAGTCTATGACAGCTGAAAGCTTGAAATTAGTACAAGAAACAAGTCAGGAAGAGATGAAGTCGGAGATAACCGGAGCATCGGACCCTAACAGGAGTAGAATCCTTGAACTGGAGTTACTGTGTAAAGACGGCTCAACGTTATGGACGGAGGCTAAGACATCAGCATTGCGGAACGCTCACGGCATTCCTGTGGGAGTAATTGGTATAACACGTGACATTACTGAACGGAAGAAAGCGGAAGAAACCCTGCGCATCAGCAAGCTTCAATTATCTCAGGCCATGAGCCTTGCCGACATAGTCTACTGGGAGTCGGATCCCACAGATGGCATGTTCATTTTCAATGACGCCTTCTATGCTCTATATGGAACCACTGCCGAGCGGGAAGGCGGATACCGAATGTCAAGGGAAGAGTACACGAAACGATTTATCCACCCTGACGATCTGCCAAACGCTATGCCAATTGTAGAAGTGAACGCTGCAAAAAGCACCCCTGGATCGCTCAAAGACATTGAACACCGTATCGTTCGCCGCGATGGAGAAGTGCGGCACATCGTCGTGCGGGCAGAGGCGCTTACAAACAGTTCGGGTCATCTCATCAAGAGATACGGTGCAAATCAGGATATAACCCAGCGTAAACACGCTGAAGAAGCCCTTCAGATAGCGCATCAGAGGCTTTTCGATATCATTGAATTTCTTCCGGATGCGACTTTCGTTATCGACAGCGACAAGAAGGTGGTGGCCTGGAACCGTGCCTGTGAAGAGATGACAGGTGTTAAGAAGGAAGAGATCATTGGCGAGGGAGATTATGCATATGCCGTACCTTTTTACGGGGAACGAAGGGCAGTATTGATCGACTACGCCACCATGGATTCGAAGGAACTAGAACAGAAATATAGCTCCATAAGAAAAGAAGGTAACGTGTTGCATGGTGAAACTTTTGTCCCGAGGCTATACAATGGAAAAGGGGCACATATCGCCGGTGAGAGTGCACCATTATTTGACAGGACCGGCAAAGTGGTCGGTGCCATAGAAAGCGTACGTGACATCAGCGAGTTCAAGCGTCTTGAGGCCCAACTTCGTCAGTCCGAAAAGCTGGAAGCCATCGGCACCCTTGCAGGGGGGATCGCTCACGATTTCAACAACATCCTTACTGCCCTCTCGGGATATGGCACTCTATTAAAGATGGCGATCAAGGACGGTACATTGAGCGAGTATGCGGATCAGGTTCTCTCCGCTTCACAAAAAGCTGCGGACCTTGTACAGAACCTTCTCGCTTTCAGCAGACAACAGAGGATTAGCCTCAAGCCTGTCAGCCTGCACAATATTATCAAGGGAACGGAAAACCTCCTTAAGCGCCTTCTCACTGAGGACATAGTCATCAAAACACGTTTTGCCGCCAAAGAAACCATCGTAATGGCCGACGAAACCCAGATAGACCAGATACTCTTCAATCTTGCCACTAATGCCAGGGATGCCATGCCGCAGGGCGGCACGCTCACCATAGAGACACAAGTGATCGAACTGGATGATGAATTCCGGCATTTCCACGGATTTGGCAAGCCGGGCCGGTACGTCCTTCTTTCAATCTCCGACACGGGAACAGGCATCGACACTGCAACGCAGGAGAGGATGTTTGATCCGTTCTTTACTACGAAAGCGACAGGAAAGGGAACAGGTCTCGGATTATCGACGGTCTACGGCATTGTAAAACAACATAATGGCTATATTACCGTATACAGTGAACCGAATATGGGCACAACCTTCCACGTCTACCTTCCTGCAGCAAAGGAGATGCCAAAAGAAGAGATATCCACACCGGCCACTGTTGCGGAGGGTAAAGAAATCATTCTTATCGGGGAGGATGATGAGCAGGTTAGGAAGCTTATGAGTAACATGCTTACGCAACGTGGCTATACAACGATTGAAGCAATCGATGGCCAGGATGCTGTAGAAAAGTTCAAGGGAGCCGATACAATTGACCTTGTCATTCTCGATTCGGTAATGCCAAGGATGAACGGGCGGAAAGCCTATAACGAGATACAAAAAATAAAACCGGATGTAAGAGTGATCTTCATGAGCGGATACACAAGAGACATTGTTCTCGATAAAGGCATCGAGGAAGAAAAGTTTTACTTTCTCCAAAAGCCTATCTCGGCCTTTGCCCTCCTGCAGAAGGTACGGGAATTGCTGGATAGTTGACCCACACCCGCCGAAAGAGTAACTGTGCGCGGGATCAGTGAAATAGGCAGGTTCAAATACCCCTGTTCTTACAGGAATGAACAATCTCAGCAGCACTCTGTATGGCTGACTGAGCAATGGGCTGTAGAAGAACATGATGACGACGGAGCCAAGAAAACGTTCCGCGGGATGGTGGTCTGCCCTATTCTGCCATCAGATTAACCCGAATTTGCCATTAGGCAGAATGTCGGATTTCCTCAAACAAATCCTCGGATGAGGAAGTGTGTTATCTTGTGCCATACCGAGTAGCGGCGAGAGGAGGTGGCTCCATCGGGCTTGTGTCCTTGGAGGGGGGGGCGACGTGAGCCCAGGCAGTCGAGGCAAAAAAACAGCGTGTTTGCGGAGGCAATCTCAACTTAGAGCAGATCTTCTGACAGATTTGGGTTCAAAATCGAGCGGTTCGCAGACAAGATCTATCAGGCAAATGTATTTGGAAAACCGTGTATAGTACGCTTCGATGAAATTACTATTAGCTCAGTACCGAATCTCAATGCAGATAAGAACTATTTGCTATGGACTGTCTCTTCTACATCAAGACCGTTGAGCACGAGTTGAAGGGCTGCGTCTGCTATCTTGTCCGCGCCTTCTTCACGTTCATAATCAAACCAGAACGTTACCCACGTTATCATGCCCAGCACAAAGAGAGCGGCCCAGGAGGATTTTACGTCCGCGTGTATGATACCGGCTGTTTTGAGCTCTGACAGGGTATCCCTCAGGAGCGTATAGTGTTTCTTCCATTCTTCCCGTACGTCTTTAAAATACCTGTCCTTCGTCACCAGCGTATCGTGAATGAGGACTCTCAGCTCAGGGTGGCTGCAGATCGTTTTTGTGTGGACACGCACCATGTACTTCAATCTTTCCAGAGGATCGGTCATACTGCTCGCTTCGGCCATGTAAGGCTTAAGATCTCGTTCAATTGTCGCAGTATGGACGGACAACAGAAGATTTCGTTTATTCCCGAAATAATGATACAGAGTCGGGCGCGTAAGCTTTGCCGCGTTGCAAACGTCCGTAGTCGACGTAAGCGCTCCTTTTTTTAAAAGAAGTCGCGTTGTTGTTTCAATAATTCTATCCTTCTTTTTTTGGGATGCTCTTTCTCGTTTACCGGCGGCCATTTATCGATCACCACAAAACGTCAGCTCTTCGGGACAATTGCATAGTCGCATTCACAACCCTGTCGACAAACAACGGTCTGCCGACCATTCTCCGGAATCACCTGATACTACAATACTCACTATCAGGACTTCAATTCAAAGACTACTGCAGTATTTAGCTCACCAATACCCATAATTCGCATACAGCCGGACTCCATTGCTTACGGCACTGCGGCGCAGTAATCCGGACGTTACATCCGCGGCAATTTCGTTCCAACTTCTTTTTCTATTTTTTCCCAGTCTCGGCCTAACAGTTCCGTGAATGTCTCACGCAATGCATTAAACAACCGTTTCCAGCCGGATTCAAAATCATATTTCAGGACATCCTCAAGAAACGGAACGATCTGACCCATCTTTTGTTTAGGAAGGTAAGCACGCGCGCCCATCTCGTAGGATTTCTGAAGGTTTTCCTGGCTCAAACCGTGCGCGGTGAGCATAATTACCTTGAGATTTCTCTTAGCGGCAATCTCGAGCAGATCAAATCCTCTCACACCCATGATATCGAGTATGACCAGATCATAGTCGGTCGATGCCAGACGCTCCAGGGCTTCAACATAGCTCGTGGCAGTATCAACGACACAACCGGAGCAGCTTGCCTCAATTTCTTCCTTAAGAACGCTCAGTATATCGGGTTCGTCATCGACTGCCAACATTTTTTTGTTGTCCAAAATAGAGCTGCTCATGACATCAGACCTCCTGTTCGTTACTATTTCTCCCGAGACCCCTCTGGCATATCCTCACATCAACATCAGCAATCTAATACCATTAGAGACTCTCCGAAGTGTATAGCACTTTCTGGTATATTGTCAATAATGGTTAGTTTCCGTCAATGCCGTAGGTGGGGGCGTGCCGTCTAACCACCTATTGAAACTGAAGAATGTTCTTGACAACCTTGTAAAGATAACATAAGACTATCGCAGTAAGATATACAGACTTGTATATATAATCATACGATCTGATGTACGGTCGAGAGGAGTCAATTATGGGCATATTTTATAGACGTCTGCCGAAGTTCGATTACATTCTTCCTAAGACGCTGGAAGAGGCATTAAAATACCTAAACAAGTACAAAGAAGGTGCCCGCATCCTCGCGGGGGGCACAGACCTGATTCCGCAATTGAAAAAACGCGAGCTGAAGGCACCCGAATATCTCATTGATCTCAAGGGCATCCGCGAATTAAACAAGATTTCGTATGGAAGAGAAGGTCTCAAGATCGGAGCACTGGTGACAATGAATGCGATCGCGGAATCACCCGTTGTTCGTGACAAGTATCCGATACTCGTTCAGGCTGCATCAGGCATGGCGTCACCCCAGGTGCGGAACAGAGGCACTTTCGTCGGCAATATATGTAATGCCGTACCGTCGGCAGATAGCGCGCCCGCACTGTTAGCTCTCCAAGCCTCCGTGAAGATCAGAAACGTGAGGTCCGAAAAAATAATCCCTCTTGAGGACTTCTTTACCGGACCGCGCAAGACACTGCTGAAACCAAACGAATTAGTTCTGGAGATCATAGTGCCGAAGCCCGCAAAAGAAACAAAAGGTGTGTATCTGAAACTCTCTCCACGTCATTCCATGGATCTCGCCGTGGTCGGTGTTGCCGCGGTTGGAACATTTAAGAACAACGTCTGCAAGGATCTGAAACTCGCCCTTGGTGCTGTCGCACCGACCCCGATACGCGTTCCACTCGTAGAGCAATCACTTTTGAATAAGCATGTCACACCCGGGCTTATCAATGAAGCCGCTAAAATGGCCTCAACGCAATGCAGTCCCATAGATGATCACAGGGCATCACGTGAATATAGATGTGACATGGTATACGCACTTACGCGCCGTGCCCTGCGCCAGATTTCCACGGTTGAGGAGGCAACAAAATGAAAGAGATAAAACTCACAGTGAATGATACAAAATATACTTTGTACATAAAACCACAGGCAACGCTTCTCGATGTGATCAGGGAAGATCTCGGATTGATCGGAGCAAAAGAAGGCTGCGGAGAAGGCGAGTGCGGAGCCTGTACCGTTCTGATGGACGGCATGGCAGTCAATGCGTGCCTTATTCTCGCAGTAGAAGCGGACGGCAGAAAGATCACAACGATCGAAGGCCTTGCGAACGGCTCTGAGCTACATCCGATCCAACAGGCTTTTGTAGACGTGGGAGGGCTTCAATGCGGTTTCTGTACACCCGGCATGATCCTTTCCACAAAAGCGCTCCTGGACAAAAATCAGAACCCCACTGACGAAGAGATCAAGAAAGGTCTCGAAGGGAATTTCTGCCGCTGCACGGGATATACGAAGATCATTGAATCCGTGAGAGTGGCAGCCAAAATGATAAGGGGAGAGCAGCGATGAAAGAATACAGCGTAATAGGGAAACGCGTTCCGCGCATCGATTCAAGAGAAAAGGTCATGGGTCAGGCAAAATATGCAGCAGATTATTCTCTCCCTGACATGCTCTGGTGCAAGGTAGCCAGATCACCTTTCCCGCATGCAAAAATTCTCAACATCGATACAAGCAAAGCCGAACGGCTGCCCGGTGTGAAGGCGGTTGTGACCGGTAAGGACTTCGGCGGATGGACCTGGGGGTTTATGGCAACGACACGCGATGAGCCGCCTCTGGCAGTCGATAAAGTACGGTATCTCCATGAAGGTGTTGCAGCAGTTGCGGCAATAGATGAAGAGACGGCGGAAGCAGCCTGCGAACTCATTAAGGTCGAGTACGAGGAACTCCCGGGTGTGTTCGATCCGGAAGAGGCGATGAAACCGGGGGCTCCCGTGATTCACGATTATCGCCCGAATAACGTGAGCGTGGAATACCACTGGGACTTCGGTGATGTTGAGAAGGCATTTGCGGAATCATACCTCGTCAGGGAAGATAAGTTCGAGACGGGGAGAGTCATCACCGGCTTCCTTGAACCCCCCGCTTCTCTCGCATATTATGATCCTTCAGGATATATCACTGTCTGGCCTGCCAAGCAAAGTCCCTACTTTCATTATCGTCATCTGGCTGGGTGTTTCGGGCTTCCATTAAGCAAGATCCGGGTTATTCAACCGTACATTGGAGGGGGTTTCGGCGGCACAAAGAACGATTCTGTCGCGGGCGATCTCTGTGTAGTTATGCTTTCAAAAAAAACAGGTAAGCCGGTAAAATTTGTTTACACAATGAGTGAAGTGCTCACCACCTGTCGCAGAAGGCATAACATGACCATATACAACAAAATGGGGATGACCAAAGATGGAATTCTCACGGCCGTGGAAAGCCGTGTCATCGGACATGGAGGGGCATATACCGCCATCGGGCCATTGACCATGTTTCTGACGGGATATGGGACACCGGTTCCGTACCGCCTTCCAAACTATAAATATGACTGCTGGCGCGTCTTCACAAACAATCCTGTATCGGCAGCCATGCGTGGTCACGGTTTTACCCATACCCGGTTTGCATGCGATATACAGATGGGCATGATGGCTGAAGAACTCGGCATAGATCCTGTCGAGATCAAGATGCGGAATGCGATCGACCCGATAAAGCCTGGAGAAGTATACAAGGCAGTCACGGGGTTCAAGCTAAAAACATGCGGAATAAAGCAGGCTATAAAGGCAGTCACTGAAGACAAACTCTGGTCGGAGAAGGATACGATGGCACGGAGCGAAGGCCCTGCATCTGTTGGCGTGGGCCTGTCAGGAACTGCTTACCACGGTGGCGCCCGGCAACTCGGTCATCAGGCGTGTGCCGCGATTGTCAGGATATGCGAAGATGGAACAGTCAATCTCCTTACAGGGGCAACGGACTGCGGCCAAGGGTCGGACACGGTACTCGCCATGATAGCCGCCGAAGAATTGGGAGTGCGATATGAGGATATTTCCATCAAACGCGTTGATACAGCGTACACGCCCGTAGACCCGGGAAGTTATGGAAGCAGGGTCACGCTGCTTGCGGGGCAGGCAACACAAATGGCCGCGCGAGATGCGAAGAAACAGCTTCTTGAGGCCGGAGCAAAGGCCTGGAAAGTAAATCCTGAAGATATCGAGATCAAGAATGCACTGGTCACCTTAAAAAAAGGTGTCGATAAGAAGATGTCTTTCGAAAAACTTGCAAAAATAGCCTGCTACGATGGCGCCGGTGCCGTAATCCTGGGCAGGGGCCATTCGGATTATGGCGTCGATGAACCTCTTGATTTTGACAAAGGAACCGGGGAAGGCGGAATCAATTTTAGTTTTACTGCCCAGACGGTTCGACTCGGCGTTGACATGGACACCGGTAAAGTTGACGTGCACGATTTTACCATTGCACATGACGCCGGTTTTCCGCTTCACCCTATTAGCGTCGAGAGTCAGAATGAAGGGGGTGCAGTGCAGGGACTCGGCCAATCCATCTACGAGGGTTTCATCATGGAAAATGGAAACACCCGCAACAGCACGCTTCTTGACTATAAAATGCCGCGCTCAACAGATGCACCCGATATTAAGGTTATCAACATTATCACGGACGATCCCGATGGACCATTTGGAGCAAAAGAGGCATCTGAGGGCTCGCATGTAAGCTGCCCTCCGGCGGTGGTAGACGCCCTGCATGACGCCACCGGAATCTGGTTCAAGGAACTTCCCGTTACGCCGGAGAAGATTGTAAGGGCGTTGAAGGATGCGGGTAAATGGATGAAAGACTAAAAGAATGAAGAAGGTGAGATAGAGTCCGATGGCTGCAGGCACAAGTTGCGGTATACGTTTTTGCCTGCAGCCACACAAATCAACATAAACAGACTATGAAAATATACATTCGCAAAACCGTCCAGATACCCGAGATACCTTCTGAAGTGGAGATAGAACAAGCCACACTGGGAACCCTGCTCGACAGACTTCTGCGCGCAACTTATTTCGCAAAAGAGATCGTTGACGCACGTACGAATGAACTGACACTCGATGGTCTATTTCAAGTACAATTGAATGGCACTGTCTACCATGAGCTGCCGGCTGGCCTCCAGACTGAGCTCCATGACAAAGACATCGTTACCATCACACTCATATTGCTGGGTGGTGGTTAAATGTTCGTCTGCCAGGACATGGCAGGGCACGGGAAGCTTGAAGGATACTGCACGCAGTTCGGACAGGCAGACAACAAATGGCAGGTCAAGAGTTGACAATTCACAGGACTGTGGTATGTTTACAGAGTGAATCACTCCTTTCCGGAAAACAGCATAATTAAACACATTGCATTTCTTGTTATTGTGATTCTCTTGACCCACGGAATCGCTTGTGCGGAGCCATTTCTTGTTATCACGCAAACTCCGCGTGCGAACTTCAAAACAGCAAAGTTCATTATAACGATTGACGGAAAGACATCCGAAGCAATGCCGTTCAAGAGCTCAGAGGAACCATACGTCCGATATGACCTCGCAGGGTTCGCTGATGGCGTGTACACAGCTATTATCAAAGCGGTTGATGCTGCGGGGACCGAATCACCCCCATTCACCTTGTCTTTCAAAAAGACAGGTCTGAAGGTAGAGGCTTCTGAAATGCCGGATGCAAAACCTAAAATTCCGCCGAGCACGACATACCGGGGGCATATGAGGCCCGGGGACGAAACGCCGGACAAGGTGCCGGCTCAAAAGATACGCCCATATATGAATGAGCCTGTTTACTTCTGATTTGCTCTGATTTCCTTCTCTTCCGAATGTTCTTCATCCAGAGACCTGCTATCCATTCTCCAGGCTTTCATCAGCACCTTCAGGAACTTTATCTTCTTCAACAGGAACCCTGATATTCTGAACTCACTATGATACAAGGTCTGCATGTATTCACGTGCAATGTTCTCCTGTGTGTTTTTTGAATCAGCCACACCCGTATTGTAGCATTCATGAAATGAAAACACCAATCAAGAATCCGGCAAAATAGCTTCTGAGTAACTTCCCTTTTAAGCCCATAAAAACCGATTCACTGTTTTGTCACGCCGGACTTGATCCGGCGTCCAGAAAAAAGGAAATCACTGGATACCTGCCTCCGCAGGTATGACGGAATCGATTGATCTGTACGGTATACCAAGTTACTCTCCCGAGAGATCGCCCATGGGGCGTGTACCGCTAATATCTACAAAAATCTGCTTAATTGATTTTGTTTTTCGTCGATAACAATGGTAAGGAAGAAACATGAGAACACAGCAAAAGGAACCGGTAAACTGCCCACAATGCGGCACTGTAATGTTGTCTGAGGATGATCACTTGAATGAAGTCAGGGTACTGGTGTGTACAAAACCGACATGTCTTCACCGGATCTATCCCGACTATCCGAAGAGAAACCATAATCAGGACATTTGTTACCTCTGTAACACGATTTTTACCACGGAGCCGGATGATCTTGGAGTCTTATGCCCGGACTGTAAGAGAACCGTGAGGCAGTATAAGAAAAGAACATCAACCCGTCAAAACGGTATGTACCGTCCAAGAGAGACAAAGAATATTCTTCACGTCTAGACTTCTATTTCCCTTTAATAATCACGCGATAAGGTCTGCTCTTCTTCCGTTGGCTAATTGAAGTTGCAAATGGAATTAGAGTATGTTAAAAAAAGAACAAGCTAGGAGATGTTGTGAGTAACTTTCTCGACAAATTAAACGTCAGACAGATGGTAAAAAACGACCTGGACGCTATAGTAGACATCGATACCAAGGTTCTGGGGGAGACCAGAAAAGATTACTGGGAAATAAAGATCATCAAAGAAGCCGATTCAAGGCCCCCCGATGCGTCCCTTGTTGCGGAAATCGACGGGAGAGTGGCAGGATTCATTCTTGGAGAGGTCAGCGGCTGGGAATTCAAAGTACCGAATAATATCGGGTGGATCGACACGATCGGCATAGACCCTGATTTTCAGAACAGAGGCATAGCCAAAGTGCTTGCAATAGCGCTTGTCACAAACCTGAAATCCCGCGGTGTTGACACCATTTACACCCTGGTCAACTGGAATGACTGGGATCTACTACAATTTTTTCATGCGATGGGGTTTTCAAGAGGCGATATGATAAACCTTGTCCTGAAAGTCTGATGCAAATTCTTATTCAGGTGTAAAACGCAGCTTTTTCCGAACCAGAACAAAAGCACATACGCCGGAAATAGACGAGAGGATAGAGTCCGTCATAACGTACTGCTCAATTTTCGAGCGGAAAGTCAAGAACGGCAGTGTACCTGACGGGGAGCTTCAGAGGTATCAACTACGCTGCGTCTAGCTTGCTAAGGACTGTTCACTCCTCGTTATTCAGCGCTGTTCGCTCAGCCCTCAGCTCCGATTATCTTAAGCCGCATCTTCGCCTGAATCTTATTACCCTTCAAACGATTTGCTGATTTGATCTTCGAAACATCTACACCATACCTATCCGAAATTGAAGCCAGTGTCTCACCTTTCCGGACAACGTGATATTTGGTTTTCGGCTTTACCTTGCCCGTGTTATTGACATGACTTGCAAGCCTCAACTTCATGTTTGGGCGGACAGTGTCACCCTTCAGTCTATTGATGGATTTGAGATCTGCCACCTCAACACCATACTTATCCGAAATTGAAGCGAGCGTTTCACCTTTCTTGACGATGTGGTGAGTTTTTGCCAATTTTGCCGGTTTGGCGGCGGTTTTCTCTTTTGCAACTCTAAATGTCGCTACTTTAATATCTTCATCCACATTCGTCTTCTCAGCTTTAGTCTGTATCAATCTTGCAGAAGATGTGAACCTTGGAATAGCTATGACCATACCTTTCCTGATTCGCATGGCCTCATCGCAATCATTTACCATTTGGATGTCATCCGTGCTTACACCATGGCGTTTCGCTATCCGCGGTAATGTGTCTTTTTTACGAACGGTGTAGGTAATGACGCTGCGTATCCTCTTTTCATTCTCAAGAGCCGCCTGCAGGTTATCCATGAATTGCAGCGTGTCGATAGAATGGGGGATCTTCACTTCATAGTTGTCATCTCCGGGTGGCGTGATACCCCTTATCAATTCCGGATTGTAAGACCTGATGGTATCGAGGTCCAAAGAAGACGCTTTTGCAATGGCTGTAACGGGAGTAGCCGGCGGCACTTTGATAAAGGTGAATCGGATGGGGTCTTGATACTCTATTGCACCGAAACCGTATTTCTCCGGCTCTTTCGCGATAACAGCCGCTGCTATCAATTGCGGAATATAATTTTTTGTTTCCCGTGGAAGCGTGTTGTACTTATAGAGTTCCCAGAAATCATTCGTGTTGTGTTTCTCTATGGCACGTTCGATCCTGCCTTCACCTGCGTTGTATCCCGCTGCTGCGAGATACCAGTGGCCAAACTGGTTGAACAGGTCACGCAGATATTTTGCCGCCGCCACAGTGGATTTCTCAGGATCCCTGCGTTCATCAATCCAGTAATTCACTTTGAGTCCGTATCTTCCACCGGTAGCATATATAAACTGCCACGGTCCGCATGCCTGCGCAGGAGAATATGCCTTCGGGTTGAAACCACTCTCTATCATGGCAAGATAGACAAGGTCCTCGGGCATGTTGTTCTTTCTCAATATTTCCGTAATGATCGGAGCGTACCGCTTCGATCTTCTCAGCCAGTTGGAAAATACCTTCCGCTTCTCATTCGTAAAAAATCGTATGTAATACTTCACTGCGTCATTAAATACGATAGGGATGTCAAAATTTTGAATATCTGTGCTGCCTATAAGAGGTTCAAGATCATCATCGGTGTCAGACGAGACTGTGGATGTGCTGTCGGTCACAGATTCCAAAGGAAGGTATAAAGATCTCAAAGCATCTGAAGCGCCCGGCGCTGCCTGGCTTTGGTTCAGAAGCTCGGACGCTGTCCTGCCGGATGTACTTTCACTGCTTTGCGGGACTGCCTGCTGATATTGACGTTGTACTGCTGTTGCCTGACCCGATAGCACCAAAACCAGAAAAAAAATCGAAGATACCGCGCAAATATATTTTTTCATAATCCTCTCATCAGCAATTTTCGTACCACATTGTGTGCGTGCTAGTTTGATAATAAAAGCAAAATGACGTTCTGTCAACTAAAAAATCCATAATCCCAGCGAATAAGCTTTGTTTGTTGATAATATTCGTCCTGTTCTGTACGTAAAGAGCTGCAATATAAAGAGATCTATGAAAACGATTTGCCGACTAGGCCCCGATTACCGAGGGCAAAATCATACGCCTTCATTCTTTTCTTGTCTTGCATCTGCAACTCACGTACAATGAGCAATCCTGAACCCGTACCAACGAAAATGCCTTCTTTGCTCACATCTGAAATCAGCCCTGGTTGAGCACTTTCATCATCTTCGCCGATCGATGTCTTAAAGATCTTCACCAATCTTCCCTCAAACGTAGCGTATGCTGTCGGCCATGCAATGAGGGCCCTCACCTGCCGGTCAATCTCTTCTGCCTTCCTGTTCCAGTCAATTCCTCCCATAGTTTTCGTTATGATCGGTGTATACGTAGCGTCTTGATGTCGCTGAGGTGCCCGCTCGGCGATACCGTGCAGTCTCAACCGATCGAGAAATTGCGGTAATATCTCAGCTGAACGTCTGGAGAGGCGGTTCGAAAGGTCGATATAGTCTTCACCTCTCATGATCTCTATTTCTTCCTGAAAAACTATGTCCCCCTCATCCATTTTTTCGTTCATGTGTATGAAGGAAATGCCGGTTGCTTCATCTCCCATGAGAATTGCCCATTGAATTGGTGAAGGGCCACGATAGCGCGGCAAGAGTGAGGGATGAATATTTATTGGTCCTTTCCCGGGTATATCAAGAACCCACCCGGGAATGATGAGTCCGAATGAGGCGACTACAAAAATATCGGGTTTGTAATTC
Source organism: uncultured Syntrophus sp. (assembly GCA_964472475.1). Lineage (GTDB taxonomy): Bacteria > Desulfobacterota > Syntrophorhabdia > Syntrophorhabdales > Syntrophorhabdaceae > PNOF01. The sequence continues at coordinate 15,567 of CAYYLU010000057.1, forward strand.
GGAAGCATTTTTATGATTTCATCTCTGAAAGAGTCTATCTCTAGAACCGGTAAACCGATTTCTTGGGCAGCCCTTTTTACTTCATTATCGTCCAGGCTGTAACCTCGCCCCTTTGGTTTGCCTCTCTTTGTTACAACGCAAACCGTATTATGTGAGATTGATTTAAGGATTGGGACGGAAAATGAAGAGGAACCAAAAAAAATGGTCCTCATTTTTCGGTTCCGCTGTATTTCTTCTTAAAGATCTTTTTCTTGATGGGACTCAGGTGATCTGTGAAAAGAACCCCGTTAAGATGGTCTATTTCGTGCTGCATAGCACGGGCGAGTTGTCCCTCGCAGTCCATATCAATGGCCTTCCCTTGAATGTCTATTCCACGGGCACGCACTTTCCCCGCCCTCTTAACAAACTCGAAAAAACCGGGTATGCTGAGACAGCCTTCTTCTCCCGTGATCTCTTCACATGATTCTACAATCTCAGGGTTCACAATAATGAGAGGTTTCTTTTGAGCCTTGTTCAGCGAGGCATCTATTACAATCAATCTTACGGGTATACCCACCTGATTGGCCGCAAGTCCCGCACCATGCGCAGCGATCATCGTCTCAACCATCTTTTTTGAAAGGGTTATGATCTCTTGATTGATATCGCCGATTGGCTTCGCCTTTTCTCTGAGCACAGGGTCAGGCATCGTCTTGATCTGCAGTATTGCCATTATATTTTTTAAATCAATTCCGTCCTATAGTCAATCCTTGACTATAGCGTGGTGAGCGCACAAGGGGTGATCAAGCTCCCTTCAACGAAAACCCCGAAGTACTTGATTGAAGGATTCTGTTGTATTTCGGTCCAAACATGCGCGACGGTGGAAGGTTCCGGTAGCGACTCTTCAGTCGCGTGGAGATGTTCATAAAGTTGGAGCAGCCACCCAATTCGTTCGAATAGACTTCCCGTATAACTGTTTTCATATGGTCCAGAAGTCCTCCATGATCTTCCTAAAACGTAAAATGATTCAAGGCTAGTATCTACTTGCAAAAATAGATGCACAGAGTTTCCGCCTTTGTCGTCATTCCGG
>CAYYLU010000058.1:0-16411 GCA_964472475.1 uncultured Syntrophus sp.
GTTGCGACCGGCACCGAATTGGCAGTGAGACTGAATCTCGGTGAAGCCGAGTACGACGGTTTTGATCCTACCGGTGTGTGCGTGCCTTTTGCCTCAACGGCGGCGGCGTCAAAGATAATGGGATTGAGTGAAAAACAAACATGGAACGCGTTAGCGCTTGCGTTTAACAAATGCGGTGCAAGTTTTCAGGCCAATGTCGACGGTGCCCTCGCTGTGCGTGTAATCGAAGGCTGGGTCGCTGAGGCTGGTGTTACCTGCGCGCGGCTTGCCGCCGGAGGGATTACAGGACCGCAGAATTTTATCGAAGGCATCTACGGTTATCTGCACCTCTTCGGGAGAGACAGATGTAAAGCAGAAGAGATGTTCGCCGGTATGGGTGAGGAATACAGACTCAGAAAGCTGGTATTCAAGAAATATCCGAGCTGCGGCCTGACGCAGGGAAGCACAGATGTGATATTGGGGCTCATGAGTGATGAAGGACTCGGGGCACAGGACATCGAACGGATAGAAATCATAGTGCCGCCTTACACGTACAAGCTTGTAGGCCATCCCTTCCAGTTGGGTGCCAATCCAAAGGTGAACGCGCAATTCAGCATACGGTACTGCGTGGCTAATGCGCTGAGCAGGGGAGCTTCCAGGCTTGCCCATTTTGAAGAAGCAGCAATAAAAGATCCCGAAGTCCTTAGGCTGGCGGAAAAGGTTGAGGTTATAGCTGACAAAGTGATGGAACAGCGCGGTCATACACCTCTTGACATGCACCTCTTCACAAGAAACGGCAGGGAATATATACGCAAGATCGATTTTGTACCGGGTTTTCCGGAAAAACCCCTTACTGAAAATGAACATAGAATGCGTTTCAACGACTGTCTTGCCTTTGCTAAGAAGCCGCTTCCGGATGAAAACATCGAAGCTGCCATAAGGTGTGTTGCTGAGCTGGAATCAATGAATGACGTACGTGATCTAATACCATTGCTAACATTATGATATAGGGATAAAATGTGACCGGGTTGTGATATGAGCCGGGTATCCGTGAAATCAAGTCGACGTACTCTGTTTAGGAAAGTGCCCGACCAATGGCACGAAGAGGTTGATGTTGTCGTCGTTGGGTCGGGCTTTGCCGGTTTGGCAGCCGCAGCGGAGGCAGCTGATCTTGACGCCGGGGTTGTAATTCTCGAAAAGATGAGGCGTTACGGGGGAAATTCGCTTATCTCCGGCGGAGGATACTGCTCTTGGGATAGCAAACTGCACTTGAGACAAGAGCTGGGTCTGGGAGAAGACTCCCGGGCACAACACTACGAAGATACCCTTGCGGGCGGCGATCGTTACAATATCCCTGCGCTTGTCGAGATCATGACAAAAGGTGCACCTGAGGGACTGGATTGGCTGATTGATGCCGGAGCACAATTTTCCCGGACATTGCCTCGTTTGGGCGGCCATTCTGCCCATCGCAGCCATCACGCGGCGAAACACGGGCGTGGTATTACAGAGCCTCTCAGGAAGCTTGCGCTGAGCAGAGGGGCTGAACTGCGCATAAACATGACCGTAACGGCGATACTGAGGAAAGATGAGGATGGTCCGGTGCTGGGCGTGAGCGTCTCCGCCGAACAGGGAGAAAAAAACATAAGGGTAAAGAAGGGATTGGTGCTGGCTTCCGGCGGCTATGCTCAGGATGTTCCCATGCGGCTGGATTATAATCCGGCACTTGTAGCGGCTTACAACTGCACAAACCACAAGGGGGCTACCGGTGAGGTAATTCGCCATGCGAGATCAATAGGAGCGGACGTGCTTCATCTGGAGTTCATACAACTTTATCCATGCGCGAATCCGAAGAACGGAGCTATTGACAACTGGGCACTGCCGCCATACGCAGGAACCGGTTACGGACTGTTCTATGTTGATAAACTCGGCAGACGTTTCGTAAATGAATTGGACCGTCGCGACGTGGTTTCGGATGCGCAGATAAGATCCGGAGGGAAACCGACCTATGCCATCCTGAATCAGGATATATTCGATAAGCTTGCAGTCACGGAGAAGGATATCAGTGCGGGCGTAGACAAAGATCGCGTTCTTAAAGCCTCCTCAGTTGCTGAGCTTGCCGGTAAGCTTGGTGTACCTGCTGATGTCCTGGAGAAGACTGTTTCCCTGCACAACAGGCACATTGCCGACGGAAAAGATTCTGATTTCAATAAGCCGATCACCCCGAATATGGTTCCGCTCATAAACGCACCTTTTTACGGGATTTCTCAATGGCCTGCCGTTCATTTTTGTCAAGGTGGATTAAGGATTGATAGTGAAACCAGGGTGATTGACATCGACGGACGACCGATACCAAAATTGTATGCTGCCGGTGAGGTATGCGGAGGCATACACGGATCCAACCGCCTTGGCGGCAATGCGATTCCGGATTGTATTGTGTTCGGGAGAATAGCCGGAATTAATGCTGCAAGGGGAAAGTGAGTTTGAGTAGGCGCAAGGCTCAAGCTGCAAGGTCCAAGGCACAGGACTCAAGATTCAAGGCACAAGGCTGAAGGTACAATGTACAAGGCTCAAAAAAAGCGGCAGTCAGTTATGATTTGCGACAGTGATGTGCAGAGAAAAGGAGGGGTATAATGGGTTTATATAAAGAATTCGCGGAAGCTATTGACGGGTATCTTCGACCGCAGACATTTGCCGTAGGCATAAAGCTTCTCAGGAATGCTGCGGATCTTCCCGACGGCGTAACGACGGCGTCAGCCGCATTTGGTCACAAGATTACCCTTTGCCAAACTTTCAGTTGGGCCAGGCGTAACGGAATTGCTGTTGCAGCGTTCAAAAAGGATATGAACTGTCCCGTAGGGGCCGCCGTCATGGGACTTGCGAAACGCCCCGATTATGTCCTCAGTGGGTCCAACACGATAGGACGTTATTGCCGGACCCTTGAAGGGGCGGCGCTCACGGAAAGGGAGATGAACTGTTTTGAAGTGGGAAGGTATGTTGGGTTGGCAGCAGCGCCGCTTAATTCCTGTGGCTTCGAGGTTGATCTTGCTGTTATCTATGGAAATGGTCTTCAGGTGACCAGACTCATTCAGGCAGCCCTGTATGACAAAGGGGGAAGATTCACGGTATCTGTTATCCCCGGGGCGGTGTGCGCGGACATTTTGGTGCCTCCTATGAGAGATGGGCAATGTAGTCTTGGATTTCCATGCTGGGGTGACCGTATTCACGCCGGCACCAGCGACAATGAAATTGCCTTTTCTTTGCCGGCATCAAAGTTCAAAGAGATTGCAACAGGTCTTGCCGAGTCTCACGAAGCCGGGATGAAGGTGCCGGTGCCTCAGGATCGGTCGTATGAACCGCAAATGCCTCCTATATATAACAATTACATAAAAGACATGGGCTTAGGCTGAGAATGAAGAAACACTATGCCTGGATGATCGCTTTTACTGGCACCCTGGTGTTGCTCATCTCCCACGGGTTCGGGCGAATGTCTTATTCTATTCTCCTTCCTCCTATGAGAGAAGCGCTTGGCCTGACGTACACACAGGTCGGTCTGATCGGAACAGGTAATTTCATAGGATATCTGTTCCTTGCTATCGTTGGTGGTTTTCTCGCGGCCCGTTACGGCGCGCGAAAGGTGATCTCTGTTTCCCTGGTTATCATAGGAATAAGCCTCTTCCTCACTGGTCTCTCGAACTCCTTCGAGGCTGCTTTTGTAACGAGACTGATTACCGGTATGGGAACGGGAGGAGCATACATCCCCATGATGGCTCTTCCTGCTGCATGGTTTGTAGCAGGAAAAAGAGGTCTCGCAACAGGCATCAATACTATGGGAACGGGGATCGGTCTCTCCGTCACAGGCCTTGTGCTTCCGCTGCTCATTGTACAATATGGAGGCTCAGGTTGGAGATATTCCTGGCATTCGATGGGAGCAATCGCCTTTATCTGCGCCTTTTTTTGTTACATGCTGCTGAGGGACACCCCCGCTGAAAAGGGTCTTTCCATGTATGGAGCAGATGAAGAGAAAGGAATAATCCAGGAAACACAGAAGTTCTCATTTATTACAACATGGCTGAGCGTCGCGAAAGAAAAGGAAGTGTGGAAACTTGGATGCGTTTACTTCATGAACGGACTTTCCTATATAATCTACCTTACGTTCTTCGTTGCTTTTCTGACCAAAGAGCTAGACCTGTCCACAAAAAACGCGGGCGGAATCTTCGCCGTAACAGGTTTCTTGTCCATATTCAGCGGCGTCATCTGGGGCAGTATATCGGACATTCTGGGAAGGCGTTATGGCGCCATACTTGCTTACGTTGTTCTCGCAATTTCTTTCATTCTCCCCGCGTTCCTGCATGAAACCATCTTCCTGTACATCTCCGCCATTCTCTTTGGCATATCCATGGCTTCGCTTCCCGTCATTATGGCTGCTGCTGCAGGAGATACACTCGGGCCAAAGCTCGCCTCTGCAGGGCTTGGAGTTATCACGGTGTTCTATGGCGTCGGTCAGGCCCTTGGGCCTGCGCTTGCGGGCTGGATAAAGGATGCGACAGGGACGTTTACCTATGCCTTCATGTTCTCAGCCGTCATCTCATCTGCAGGAGCGATACTGTCATTGATGATGAAAAAGAAATCCCGGAAGGCCGGATGATTATCAGGAATAGGTGAAGTATTAGCTTACAGAGACGTTCAGCTGCACGTGTTGTCTGTTTCAAAAGACCTAAAGATATAGACAACGACTGGCTTATAGCAGGTCTTCGAGAATCTTTACGGCAGTTTGAACGCACGGCAGACAATACTTCCTTCGATAATCTCCTTCCTGGAATTCTCTGTGGCCTTCGGGTGTTGTTATATCACATCCGTTAAGGAGTTTTCTGCATATGTAGGTTCCACGTTTCTCCGAGAATCGATCCATCAGTTCTTCTGTTTTCAAATACGTAGCTTCTGTTGCGGAGCGATCATCGTTTGCACCCCTACCGTGTTTTAAGCCGATCACGAGGATTGCGCCTGTGACAGCGCCGCAAACCTCTTCTTTTCTCCCCATTCCTGCGCCCAATCCGCATGCTATTTTGAGTGCCATATCCTCCGACAATCCACCTTCGTCACGGAAGGTATACAGTGTCGCGGGAGCTCAGCCGTGACCGCTCAGAAATACTTCTGCAGCAACAGTAACTCTATTCGACGTCTAAGTCTCTCTTGGGCTATGCAAATAAGTGTATTAATATGAAACACTTGCAGTGATTGAATTACCGGAATTGACGTCTTACAACAGTTATGATAAATACCATTATAATGATTATCTATATAATGGTGAGAGTGATAAAATGTCTTTGAATTCTGGAAAATTGGCTCAGCCCGAATATTGGAAATCGCTAATCAACATTGGACTTACAAAATTACTCATCTTAAAGGTTCTGTCGAAAGGTCACAACCACGGATACGGAATACTAAAAGAACTGCAATCCATTACCGGTGGTTGTTGTGTTCCCACATTCGGAACAATTTACCCCATTCTTAAGGAACTGACAAAAACCGGTTATGCAGAAGTTAGGGAAGATACACAACTCAAAGGGGCACAAAAGAGACGGGTCTATACCCTTACCGCTCTTGGGGTAGAGGCCTACGAGGTCGCGCTCGAAGCTTGGAGGTCCACAATTCCATATATCTACAAGGCAATAGAAGATGACAACCTTGTCTTTATAAAAGATATCAAGACGCGCCTTAAAAGAAAATAGTCTTCTACCATGCAGGAGGTATATACATGTTTCAACTAAACAACTTTGTTACTGCGGGCAAGTTTTTCTTGATCATAGCGGGTGAACTTGTTCTGATCTTTGTGGCTGTCTCCTTTCTTGTCGGAATATTAATGGAGTATCTGCCACCATCCCGTATACGAGACTTTCTTGCGAATAAACTGACATTGGTTCAATATTTTCTGGGCGCCGGTTTGGGCGCCGCAACACCTTTCTGTTCCTGTTCTACTGTACCCATCACGGCTGGTTTACTTAAGGGTGGGGTGCCATTCGGGCCTACAATGGCATTCCTATTTGCCTCCCCGGTCCTTAATCCGATGATTATCGCACTGCTACTTTCGCTCTTTGGGTTGAAAGTGACGATAGTCTACTCAGTTGTGACCTTTATAGGGTCTATGGTTATGGCAGCTCTCATGTCAAAGTTTGGCATGGAAGGACAGGTAAAACCTCTGTTGAATTTACAGACCACCTCATGCTGCGGAGATACGGCGAAGACTCAGACTGTCCCTGTAAGCATAAACGCGGCTTCCTCCGGTTGCTGTTCCTCCACCACGACGCAGCCCCTGATAGGATTAACTGCAATTCAACCGGCTGGAGGTTGCTGCTCCACTTGGACCGAAGCAGGCCCTCAGACGTCTGCGCTTTCCTCGTGCTGCTCGGTTGATTTTGAAACAACTGCCGATTCAGAGCAGATATCATTTAAAGGGAAGATGAAACGAGCTTCGCTCTCGGCAATTGATACATTTAAGGGTGTATTTTGGTATTTACTGCTTGGAGCAGGAATAGGGGCGTTTATCTATGGTTTCTTTCCTCAGGATGTTGTAGTGAAGCTGGCAGGGCCGGGTAATGTATTTTCTATTCCTATTGCAGCATTAATTGGTGTTCCCATGTATATCCGGGCTGAAACGATTATTCCGATCAGCGCCGCTCTCGTTGGAAAGGGTATGGGACTCGGTACCGTTCTTGCGCTTATTGTTGGCGGAGCCGGCGCGAGTATTCCGGAGTTGATTATTCTCGGTTCCATGTTCAAGAAGAAACTTGTCCTGGCATTCGCGGTGAATGTTTTTCTTGTCGCAATTGTTGCTGGTTATCTGGTTGAATGGCTGGTATATTAGTATTACAAATGATGTTGAGGTGAAATATGTCACTATTTCAAGTATGCGGCTGAGTTACCTGAGTAGATCCCAACGCGCCGACAGTTAGCCGGCGTACACTCAGGTTTGTTGATGGAACACAGGTTGCAGTCAGTAATCTCCATGAGATCATGGCAGAGCTTCATTCTGTGGGTAAAAAGGCAACAAGGGAAACAGCAGACGAAATCATTGCCGGGTTGGAGGCTATGGGCAATTATATCTCGGACTCGGAGGTCGTCCGGCGAGAGTACCGGAACGTGCTCCTGAAAGAGTATCAGGAATATGTTGAAACACGGGACAAGGAGAACCAGCCCATCCATAAGGAAACGTGATGCATGGTGCCCGGTTTTACTCACAAAACAAAAGAAGGCCGTATATTCGCCATGCCGGGAGTAACCATACTTACTTTTCCCGACAACTCACAGTGTGCCATTTGACCCTGCAATGTTCGAAGGTTTTTTTCAGTAAACACTATTGATTACAAGGACAGTTTGCTGGCCATAGCCGCCGAACATGGGAATTCATTGGCTACGGGACCTTTAATAAAGATGCAAGGAGGAAAACCGTGACAACAACAGACGAACTGAAAAATCAGTTTAACAATCTGACAGATGAAGAAAAGGCAACTTTCATAAAATCCGTTATGCCGTCATTCTGTGAGATATTCAGCAAGGACCCGCAAAAGATGATGACAGAAATGATGCCTCTTTGTGGGGAAATGATGAAGTCATGCAATATGGATATGCAGGGCCTGATGAAAATGATGGGGATGATGGGTCGTCTTACGGGCAAGAGAATGAAATGACAAGTTGTAAATAGGAGAAAGATTATTACCGCAAAGCCACAGGCAGTTTCTAGCTATGTTCAAGTATTGCTTTGGCTTGGTTGAATAACGGTAAGTTTGGTTTAAAGCATAGCAGAGGAAAGAACAGATGCAAGGGAGCGGATTATGAAAATTGATTGCTATTTGTCTCCTGGCTGTGGCTCAGAAGAAGCATTGCGAGAAAACATAGCAGCGGCCCTGGCAACTGAAAAAAAAGAGGCCGAGGTGAATTTTTACAGAATTGATGACGAAAAAGCAATCGCCCTTGGACTGTCGGGGTCACCTTCAGTGTTTATCAACAACAAGGAATTACAGCCCCAAGGGATGGTTGGTTTTTCCTGAAGGATGTTTAGTGATGAGTCTGGAAGACTCACCAATGCCCCTTCAGTGGAAACAATACGGGCAGCAATCAAGGAGGAACCATGTCGAGTAAAACCAATATCGCAATGGAAAAGCTCTTGAGTGGATATAACTGAGCACAGTCAGTATTTTACGCTTTCCGTGATGAAAGCGCCTTGTCAGAGGAAACTGTCTTGAAGATTGCATGCGGGTTAGGCGCAGGTATGGGAAGGAAAGAGGAAGTCTGCGGTGCGGTAACAGGTGGCATACTTGTTTTGGGAATGCGATATGGCAGAGGAAGCAAGGATGATAAATCAGCCACGGAATTGACCTACTTAAAGACAAGGGAACTTATGGACAAGTTTATCGAGAAATTTGGCACATTTATCTGTCGTAAATTGTTGAATGGTTGCGAGTTGATGACAGACGATGGTCAGAAATACTTCAAAGAGAATGATCTATTGAACAAGACATGCGCGCCTTGTGTTCAAAGTGTAGTCGGGATTGTTGAGAATATTATGCAGTAAGCCCGGCATAATATGCAATCGTATCCTTCCATTCCTACTGCGAAAGGAAAAGTTTTGTTAAGGATTATCTGGGGTGAACTGCAGTTTTTGGGTTTACATTCATAATGCGTATTCTACCTCGGCGTATCAGTGTAACAATGAGCCGTAAATGGTCAAATAAGGTGTTACAGATATCCAGGGGACGGCATATAACACATAAAAGTCGTAATGTGTAATAAGGGCGAGGCAGATTCTCCTATTAGAACTGGTCTGTTTGATTTTTCGTTCTTCCGGTTGAAGCGAACCCGGAGCGGAATGATCCAAGAATCCGCTAACGAGGTCTTATATATGCTCATGGACACTAAACAACCCCTTGCGCCCCTGGTCAACCGCCACATGTGGGGAAGTCATTGCCGAAGCAATCATTGTCGTCAGCCTTGGACAGTGCACAACTGGCGCAGGCGATACATGGAGAGAAACCGAAACTGTCGGCTATCTTGCGGAATCTCATAGCAAGCCCAACGCCCTGCTTACTGCATTGAAATCTATATTGTCGTGAAGATCATATAGAATCCGCCTAATATGACAAGAACACCGCAAATCCTTTTGATTATAAGTGGTCCCTTTGATTGTTCATTCCAGTTAAGGTATCTTTGAACCACTTCTGTAAAGGTCCCAGCGAGAACGATCACAGAGCAATGGCCTACGGCGTATGCTAAGAGGAGGAGGACGCCATACCACATCTGCGATGCAGAAAGTTCAAAGGTAATGCTCAAGACAGGAGCCATATAGGCGAACGTACAGGGCCCAAGGGCAATGCCAAAAATAAATCCAAGCAGAAATGCGGCCAACAGTCCCCTTCGTTTCATGCCGATCTGAGTTGGCCCCGACCATGGCATGGGGATTAGATCAAAGAGATGGAGGCCGACAAGAAAAAAGATACCTGCTACAAAATAGTTGCCGTATCTCCCCACATCGCCCATCATGCGGCCCGCGAGAGCTGTGATTAGGCCGATAACACCGATGCTTATCATGATACCTATAGCGAACAGCAGCGCGATAGAAAAAGCCCTTTTCGTCGATATACGTCCCTGGTTGTCAATAAATCCCACAATGAGCGGAATGCTCGACAGATGGCAGGGGCTTAACAGTATGCTGAGCACACCCCAGGAAAAGGAAGCAGAAAGAGCAATTACAGCACTGCCCTTAACAGCCGTGCTTAAAGTGGTGAAAAGATACTCGATCATTGTTTACTTCCCTTTTGTTGTGGCTTTGTTAATTGACATGCCCAATTCTTTGAATTTTGCCAAAATGTCGTTTTTTGATATGAACCCTAAGTGGCGCGCAACCTCCTTGCCACTGGAGTCGTAGAATATCTGTGTCGGTATGCCTCGGACTCTATATGCTTCTGCATCCTGAGGTCTCTTCCAGACGTCAACAAACTCGACTTCCAATACTCCGTCATATTCCTTCCTTAGGCTTTCAAGCTCAGGAGCCATTTTGATACAGGGGATACACTTGTCGGCTCCCACGTCTACGATTCGGGGAAGCTTCATTCCGGACGATGCTTTTGCGCTGGTTTGTGCGTTGGCAGACGCGTAGACAAGTATGCCTGCAAGACTAAGGATAAGAAAAGCAACGCGTAAGCAAATGCTTTTGTGATTCAACAACATGGTTCCTCCTCTTGTTTATTCTCTACTGTACATAAATCCATTCCCCTTTTTATCCGTAGCTTCTCGTGATCAGCAACATGGGAAAGTATTGTATCCACTCTCAGGCGTTTTGCCTTACTTCTTTTTTTCCGCTTTCGCCTTCCGCACGTCAATACCGACAGACTTGAACATATCCAGGATCTGTTCCTTTGTCGGTATTCCATAGTTTCTTTTGACTTCCCTTCCGGACGCGTCATAAAAAATCTGGAACGGGAAAGCGCGAATGTTGTATTTCTTCATGGCATCAGGGTTATCGCGTACGTCAATGATTTCGACGTTCAAAACCCCTGCGTATTCTTTCTTCAAATCCTCAAGGATAGGTTTCAACATCTTGCAGGGAGTGCAGGTGCCTCTCCCGATTTCAATTAGTTTCGGAAGAGATGTCTTTTGCACAGCGGTCTGTCCTTTTCCTTCCGTTGTCATGGCTGTCGAAAGCAACGAAAACATTAATGTGACTAGCGCCACTACAAAAATGCTCTTTGCCAACAACTTCATCTAATCCACCTCCTCCTGTAAAAAACGTGTTTTTGTCCCCTAATTGTTTGGTATGGGAACAGAACTTCGCTGATAGTCACTCTGCTGCTTCGGTACGGGACAACTCGTCATACATGATGTAAGAAAACTGCAGATTGCCAATGCCATAACTGCGAATGTAAATATTTTCATTATCACCTCGCCATGCACGCTGTTTTACTTTCTTAATTTCTCAAGAGCCGAAACGATATCTGTACTACCCTTGTACAACGCATTTTTTCCGTTCTGTTCTATAACACAGGACGGAGTGGCTTCAATTTTGTCACTGCGAAGTAAAGCCCCGAACGCATCCAATATCGGTTTCGTGTCGAATGCCCTGAACACAACAGCCTTGCTCTTGAGCGCCTCTTCCAGTCTTGCAGCGTCTCTCACGTTCTGAGTCGCTGCGGCAATGAGAACGTTGCGCGCAGTAAGGGCTGTATTGATATCCTTCTTTACAGTCATGGCATATAAGAAATATTTTGTGTACATGGACGAATACTGGTAGAAAGGTGTGTCTATGAACGTGAGCGTTATCATGTCTTTCTTCACAAGTTCCACGAGAACAGGTTCGATGTTTGGTTCCATTGCACGGCAGGGCGAACAAAAATAGTCTGTATAGAGCCGGACTTGGATGGATCCCTTTCCGAACGTCGGCGGTGTCACGTCTTCAGCCGCATACGAGGGAGTCACGGAACCATGGAAAACAAGGGGAAAAATAAGCAGGGCAGCGGCCATGAAAAGTACTGCAATGTTCCATTTCTTTCTTTCAAGGTTGATTACAAACTGCGTCACCAATAAACCTCCAAAAATGAGACAATATATACAGTAGGTATTGAACCAGATTTGAAAACCAACAAGATATATTTCAACGCCCACACCGGCGGAAAGCAACATGAGAAGGAGCAGATCCTTCTTCATAACGCTGAGGATTATAATAGAAACCATGAAAACGATGCCGACGTATTGAAGTCCTATACCGAAGATGTCGCCCTTTAGATAAGAACAGGAAGTTTCACAGGTGGTATAGTAGTACTCCACGCCTATTGCGATAAGAGCAAGGACGATATTAAACAGATGTCGCTTGGAACGAACAAATTCTATCACAAAACTCCTCCGTACCCGCCTAAGTCTCTATTTCCTTAAGCCATTCTTCTATCCTGGCCTTTATAGCATCACGTACAGACCTTGTCCGGGCGAGTCTTTCCGCATTAGTACCGGCAAAAGATGATGGATCTTCAAAACTCCAGTGCAATTGGGCGGTTTTTAATCCGGGGAAAAGAGGACACTGTTCGGCGCTTGCAGTATCACAGACAGTAATAACATAGGAAAACAGTTCTCCCCTTTTAAAGAGGTCAAAGGCGCTCTTCGTCTGATTCCGTGAGATATCAATACCAATTTCTTTCATGACCTCAACGGCCAGTGGATTGAGTTGTCCCGGCTCAAGGCCTGCACTCATGACATCGAACCGGTCACCGGCAAACCTGTTCAAGAATGCTTCCGCCATTTGGCTCCGGGCACTGTTGTGCACACATACGAACAATACTCGTTTTCTATCGGGCACGTTAATCCTCCTTAATCTTTGCAACTGTAATAGCAGGCTCCGGTAGGAGTTTCTTTTGCGTACGGGAAATATTTCTTCTTGAACCAGAGCGCAAGATGCACGAGATTAATGAGCACGGGAACTTCGACGAGCGGTCCGATAACGGCAGCAAATGCCTGACCGGAATTAATGCCGAAGACAGAAACAGCTACCGCAATGGCGAGTTCGAAGTTATTCGATGCTGCCGTAAAGGACAACGTCGCTGCTTGTCCGTAATGGGCCTTCGCTTTCGTGCTCATGTAGAAAGACACGAGAAACATAATAACAAAATAGATCAGTAGCGGAATGGCAATACGGACTACATCAAGAGGAATTTTTACGATATACTCGCCCTTGAGGGAAAACATGACGAGGATGGTAAAGAGCAATGCAATGAGCGTGATTGGACTAATTTTAGGTATAAACTTTTCGTGATACCATTTCTTGTCTTTAACGTTAATTAATACAAACCGGGTGATAACACCTGCTATGAAAGGAATGCCTAGATAGATAAAAACGCTCTTGGCAATCTGGCCGATTGTGATGTCAACGACAACGCCTTTAAGCCCCAGCACGGGGGGCAGGACTGTAATAAAGATATAGGCATATACGGAGAAAAACAGCACCTGGAAGATGGAGTTAAAAGCAACAAGGCCTGCGCAGTATTCTGTGTCTCCCTTGGCAAGATCGTTCCAGACAATGACCATGGCGATGCACCGGGCAAGACCGATCATGATGAGGCCTACCATGTATTCCGGGTAATCCTTCAGAAAAACAACAGCGAGGACAAACATAAGGATCGGTCCTACTACCCAGTTCTGAACAAGAGAAAGTAAAAGAACTCTCCAATTTTTGAATACCTCGCCCAACTCCTCGTATTTGACTTTCGCAAGGGGCGGATACATCATGAGGATAAGGCCGATTGCAATAGGTATATTTGTTGTCCCCGATTGAAACTGATTCCAGAAGTCAACAACCCCGGGAGAGAGGTATCCCCACAGCACACCGATGAACATAGCAAGAAATATCCACAATGTTAAGTAACGATCCAGAAAGGAAAGTTTTTTACTTAAATGTTCTTCCGCCATCGCCTCAACCCCCTTCGTCTTTTCTATAGATATGATTTAATATAATCGACAACCTTTTTTGTTTCCGCATCCAGCAAATTAAACTTGTGGTTCTTTTCTATATCCATTTCAGTGACAACAAAATGCTGTGTCGGTGTAATACCATATTTCTCGAATGCTTTTTTCCCGCACTTCGTCGGACACCCATCGATGACAAGGGTCTTTCCGGCTTTCGCGCTTTCAATAAAACCGGAAAGAGCTGCCCCTACGCCGGCAAGGCAAAAAGCATTGCCTATTCCCTGTTTATCAAGCTCAATCATGGCATTATTGGCCGCCTGGCCCACATTGGATGCTCCGGAACATGAAGCGATCAGTGTTTTTGCCCCACTTGAACAGCATGCATCCTGTATCGTTGTAAGTTTTACATAACCCTCGGACATTGGCTCCCCCTCCCGAATATCATGAAGAATACTCGGGAATTACTTTCTTGTTAGTTTCCAATCATCTCTGTCACATTTAAAGTATCTTTTTGATCTCTTCTACTGACAGGACCTTACCAACCGCCTTGACTTCCCCGTCAATTGCAAGACCGGGTGTCATCATGACGCCAAATTCCATGATCTTCTTGATATCGGTTACCTTTTCGATTTCGTATGTTACTCCGGACTCTTTTGCAGCCTCTTCCGCGTTCGCCGTAAGTTTCATGCATTTGGTACATCCGGTACCGAGTATTTGTATCTTTTTCATACTATTCACCTCTCTTCCATTGACCTTTCTGTTATAAAAAACCTAACTTCTCATTAGCCTGTGCTTTTACCCTTTTATCCTTAGCCTCTTACTCCATTATCCATCCAAACATCATGCCTGCAAGAGTTGAAAGCAGTATGACATAACAGACAAAAACAGAAGTTTTCTTATTGCCCAGGATACTCCTGATGACAAGCATGCTCGGAAGTGACAACGCCGGTCCGGCAAGCAGCAGTGCCAGGGCAGGTCCCTTTCCCATACCGGATCCGAGAAGCCCTTGAACGACGGGAACTTCAGTCAGGGTGGCAAAATACATAAAGGCTCCTACGACAGATGCAAACAGATTTGCAAGAAATCCGTTTCCTCCTACGGCCGAAGCTATCCACTTGGAAGGGATAATGCCGTTGTCCGTACCCGGCATTCCGAGGAGAAATCCGGCAACAAGAACACCTCCGAGTAGAAGTGGCGCAATCATGAGCGTATATGTCCATGTCGCGTCAAGCCAGCTTCTCGTCTCATCAGATGAAGTCCTTGTCACCCAGACAAGCCCGGAAATGCCGGCTGTAAAAGCGAGTAGGGGCCATTCAGGGAAGATGAGACCCAGGAGAAGTACTACAAATCCGGTAATGATTGTGGGAACAAGTTTCGCCTCAAACCATTTCACGATCGTATATCCAAAAATCAGTCCGAATAATCCGGTAATATACCATTTGGCCGAGTAGATACCATGCCAGAGGCCTTCACTCTCCATCGGTTTCCCCCAGTTGGCAAAAACAAGAACGCCAATCATTGAGGCCATGTATATTGTATCCTGCCAGAGCTTTCTCTTTGGTTCGTCGACGGAAGGCATAACTAAACCCTGCCTGGCCTTTTCTTCGTGTCTGAAGGTAAATGCCATAAGCAATCCGATAACGTAGGCAAATACTATTGCGCCGATAGCCCTTGCAAGCCCGATCTGCCAACCCAGCACCTTGGCAGAGAGTACGATTGCAAGCACATTGATAGCAGGCCCTGAATATAGGAAAGCAGTAGCCGGTCCTATGCCTGCCCCCATGCGATAAATTCCGGCAAATAGGGGAAGCACGGTGCAGGAGCAAACGGCAAGCACTGTTCCGGACACCGATGCCACGGAGTAAGAAAGGAGTTTGTGCGCGGCAGGACCGAGATACTTCATGACCGCCGCCTGCGAAACAAAAACAGAAATCGCGCCGGCAATAAAGAACGCCGGAACAAGACAGAGCAACACATGTTTTTGTGCGTAATCCTGAATCATGTAGAACGATTCAAGGATTGCTTTCTGCACATTAATGCTCTCAAAGGGTATGAAATAGGCAGCTACGAACGCGCAAACAAGTATGAGAAGCTTATAAATGTCTTTCATTCCGTCTTTCACCTTTGGGCTTTCTCGCGCATCCTTTACATACCTTGTCACCATTCAAAAAACCATTCGTCTTGAGCCTCAAAAATTCATCAAGTCTTTTTGTGTCCTCCGGCCCCTTTGGTATTCTTTCTAAAATGGATAACAGAAGCAGTCTCTTAAAGACATCCGAATCATTAATTCGATAGTGCATCCATTTGCCGTCCTTTCTGCTCTCAAGAATGCCGGATTCTTTCAGTATACGTAAATGAAAAGAAACCTGAGGTTGTGCCAGATCAAGTGCAGCAACCACATCGCAGACGCAAAGTTCTCCACGTTCCAGTAACTTCAATATCCTGAGCCTTGTCTCATCAGAGAGTGATTTAAATACGTTTGTCAATTCTTTCATTTCCATCTCCCGATTGCCTGTTGCAATTCTCCTTGTATGCATCCATAAATCATTGTTGATATCTTGTTCAACGAACTACCGTGCATGGGTAGCTGTAACAATAACAAAATCTTTACGATCCTCGTTTGATAAATCCGTTTGTCTGTAGGTCATATAAATACATGATTATATATTTAACGGGTTCCCTCCTCGCTGTCAAGATGTTTTTCAAGCTGCGGATGCATAATAGACTCAGGGCCGCAGCTCAAACCGATACGAATCTCCTCTTGTTGTGGGAGTCTGATCCCGGAAGATAAGAATCACGACTCCATGTTCATCATTCGTCCGGCTTACCATCCTTCAGTTTGGAAAACGGAATCAGCATCGGTACCTGCTGTTGATACTTGAGATACGCGGTGCCAAATTCCAGTACGAGTTTTCTTTCCTCCCGTTTTGTTCCAATGATGATGTAGAACGTGAGAACAGTATTCACTACAACATCCGGAGGTCTGACGCCA
>CAYYLU010000059.1:0-16356 GCA_964472475.1 uncultured Syntrophus sp.
CAGGCAACAGCAATGAAGGCAGCAGCCGCGGAAAGTATGAAAGCGAGTTGATACGTGCCCGTGCGATCGAAAATAAGCCCCGCTAGATAGGTCCAGAAACCACCGCCGAGAAAATGCACAGTGTTGACCACACCCGTGAGAAGACCTATATGACCGAAGCCGTACATTTTTCCTATAAGCATCGGTGCCAAAGGTGCGGTGACGAGCTGAGTGAAACCAAATAGAAGAGCATACGTATAGAGGGACGCGGTGCTCTTGTAGTTTAAAATAAAAATATACAATGCGAGACGCATTGTGAACACGATTAGGATGGGCATTTTGGAGCCTACCCTGTCTGCCGCCGGCCCCGTGACAAGCACGCCAATCATGCTCATGAGACCGAACCATCCCATCATTTTTCCTGCCGTCAAAGCAGAAACATTATTGTCTGTCGCCACATTGATAAAGTGCGTAGTAGCGAAGAAGTCGCCGCTGCCGCAGATAAACATAACAATCAGGAACAGCCAGAGAGACCTGGTCTTTGCTGCCGCCCGTATCCCCATGCTTTCATTGGCTTTGGTCACAGGTGCATTTCCCGACGAAGCCTCTTTCCCTGAACCGAAAGGCATCAGATTCAAGTGATGCGGATCTCCCTTTAGCACAAATAAAGCAAGGAGTACATTCACGACGAGCACTGTTAGGCCGAGATAGAGAAAACAACTCCTCCAGCCATACGATACAGCAGCAAGACTCAATATGGGTACCAGTGTAAAAGCACCTATGGAAGATCCTGCCAGAGTCAGACTCAGTGCCAGCCCCCGTCTCTTAATAAACCATTTGCTTACCACGGTAGAAATGAGAGGAACGCCTATACCCGCCGGTCCTGCTGCAGCCAGTAGGCCATAGGTCAAAATGAATTGATTGAAAGTATGCATACGTGATGTCAAAACAAAGCCAACAGAGACGAAGAGGGTAGAAATGATAATAATCCATTTGGGTCCGAACTTGTCGTACAGTTTACCGACGACAGTCAGTGCGATCGCAAAGATGATCATATTAATCATTGAGACGAAAGAGACCGCACTTCTGCTCCACCCGAATTCGGCTGTAATCGGTTTAAACATTACTCCGAGCGTATATTGAGTGCCTGAGTTGAAGAAGAGCATGATGAAGGATGCAACGACTATATACCAGTGATACTGTGTTCTGTGGCTGAATTCAGTCTCCATTGCTGTCTACCTTCGATTCATAGGTGCGTTACGGATGATTATAACAGAGAGGGGTGTGCGAAGCGAAAGAAATTCCGATTATCCCAAACCATGCATTAGAATTTGCCGGTGCCGGATTGCCCGTTGAAAACACGCTCATTTACCCCGCTACGCGAGGACAGGCGCTCCTGCGGCTACAATCGCTCGCGTTCGACTTCGAAACTTTTGCCTTTCGGCAAAAGGTCAAGCTTTCTCGCCTCTCGACGGTTTTCCAGAACAACCCGACACCTCCTCAAATGAAATATTTGGGATGACCTGTGTTCGGGACATAATGAGGAAATCTCAGCACAGAATGGAGAAGGCAGGGGGATCAAGGAATTTGCTGTACTGTGAGACCTCTCGCAAAGGACGAATTGGTAGAAATCATCTTGGAAGAAATCATCCGGAATCTTCTTGAGAAATGAAGAGATACATCAGAAGTTTGAACTGTTCAGACCACCATATCCACGACAGATTTGATCAGATCGCTCTGTGCTTTCAGTGCGCTTATGTTCGCTTCGTATCCTCGCTGAGCGATCAACATCTGAGGAAATTCTTCCGCGAGATCGACGTTTGACGTTTCCTTGAACAATCCCTCTTCCAGGATGATGGCTCCGGGCTGGTTGGACTGCATCAGATTCACACGCGGAAGCCTGTTCTCGTCTTCGGTGATCGTGGCTACTGTCTTTTTGTATCCGTTGGTGTTTACGTTTGCGACATTGTGGCCGATATTCGAGAGCTTGTTCCCGAACGCGTAAAGGGCAGATAGAGATGCGCTAATGCCTTTGATCATGCGATAATTGTATCACAAAGTAATATAATTGCAAGTAAGAAATGTGGCAAATCACAAATCACAAATCGCAAATCTCAACCAAAAATACAAGAATAAAGAATGTCTCGGATCGAATAGTGAATCCTCATCTTTATGCCTCAATAGGCACTTCTGGCAGTTTTTCGTTCTTTGAACATTGAAATTTAGAAGTTTCATTTGTGATTTGGGTATTGGAATTTGTGATTTTTTTTGTTGTTTAGAGGGCCCGATATATTTACAATAGATGCTGACCAGATGAAAAAAGTCATCGTTATACCGGCGCGTTATGCTTCCACGAGACTGCCCGCGAAACCACTCATAAAGATCGGGGACAAACCGATTATACAATGGGTGTATGAGAGGGCATCGGCCTCGAAACTCAAAGACAAGATTATTATTGCGACCGATGACGAGAGAATTCTGGAAGCAGCTGCGGGTTTTGGGGCAGAGGCTGTGATGACGAGCCAGTCATGCAGGAGCGGGACGGATCGTGTGTATCAGGCGCTTGAAGGCCGGGAAGGGGATATTGTTGTTAACCTTCAGGGCGATGAGCCGTTTATCAGGGCGGACATGGTTGACACTCTGTTTTCATCAATTGAAAGAGACAACCTGAATATGGCCACACTGTGCTGTCCATTGAACGATGAAGCCGAAATGAACGATCCGAATACCGTCAAAGTTGTAATCGACAAAAACAGCTTTGCTTTATATTTCTCTCGTGCGCCTATCCCTTTCGTGCGCGGGCAGAGAAGGGCGCCGCTCTACAAGCATATAGGCATTTACGGTTTTGAACGCTCGTTTCTCGAACAGTTCGTATTTCTCAGCAAGAGCAGACTTGAAGAAACTGAATCGCTCGAACAGTTACGCGTGCTGGAGAATGGTTACAAAATAAAAGTAGTCACGACACAATATAGTGGATTTGGTATCGACACTGAGGCCGATTTGGAGAGGGCGCGTGTCTTTCTCAGTAATCTGGCACACAACTGAAATACATTGTGATGAATGACCACCCGATTTCCCCAAGTCGTTTCACGGACGTTCTCGTACATGAAAACGAACTCTACAAAAATGGATTTACGAACTGGATATTGCATGAGGGCATGGAATTCGGTACATGCCGCACCTGGTGGGGAAGCCGAAAGGATCGCTCAGATGCTCACGAAGGTGTGGACCTGTGCTTTTACAGCGGGGACAACGGTAACATTTTCCAATTACTTCCCGGCACAAGAATACCGTCAACGCATAACGGTGTAGTTCGAAAGATATTCGATGATTTTCTCGGAAAAACAATCGTGCTGGAACACGCGACTCAAGAAATGCCGGATCGAGTGTTTCTTTCAATGTACGGCCACGTCGGCCCCATTGAAAAGCTTGAGATAAGCGCCAACGTTCATGAAGGCGATATTATTGCCGGCCTCAGTTCGGGCAATACGTCCGGCATTCCACAACCCCACCTGCATCTGACCTTTGCGTATGTCCTGAAGCCCTTTAACTACGACGCGTTGAACTGGTCCTTCATTGGCAATACAGATGTAATAAGATTAATAGACCCACAGAGTATCATTGGGCTTCAACGTTTCCACTTGATCTGAAATTCGATCTCTTCTTCTTCGGGTCCACGTTCATGCTCAATATTGACTATTGCGTCTGGAGGCACGGTTATTCTTTCTCCTCCCACCTGTATTTGAAATGTCCTGTTGTCTTCGATACTGTCCGCCAGGCGCCGGAGTTTTTTGACAAATTCTTTTGCGGAATAGCTTTTTTCAATGTCTATGTTTCGCTTTCTAACAGTCATGCCGACCTTCTCGCCTGTGCAGTTTCCACGGATACCTGACTAAAGCCGCTCAACTGCGGTACGAAGCATTTATCTTGATGTAATCGAAGGTAAGATCGGTAGTGAACATGTCAAATGAGGCTTTACCATCATTCAGGTCTACCTCAACCTTGATCTCCTTTTGATTCATGAGAGTCTTTAACTCCTGTTCATCGAAGGGCAATTCCAGCCCTGATTTTACTATTTGACTCCCCTGGAGGGCAATGTCGACTTTGCCGGGGTTGAGCGGTACACCGGCATCACCGGCCGCACATATGATTCGTCCCCAGTTAGGATCACACCCGAAAAGTGCTGTCTTGGTCAGGGGAGAAATGGCAATCCTGCGGGCGATCTTTTCGGCGATGCTCCGGTTTCTTGCACCTGACACAATTACGTGAGCAACTTTTGTCGCCCCTTCACCATCCCGGACAACCATAAGGGCGAGTTCTCTCAGGACCGCATGTAATTTGGCTTTGAATTCCGGTAAAGCCTTTGTGTCCTCTGTGCCTTTTTTTGTGAAGAGCATTATGGTATCATTGGTACTGCATTCCCCATCCACCGTTATTCTCTCAAATGTCTCCTTCGCTGATGCGCGAAAGCTCGTTTTGATGTTTTCGACAGAGACGGGAAAATCGGTGAAGACAAACGCCAGCATTGTAGCAAATCTCGGGTTGATCATGCCGGAACCCTTTGCGATTCCAATAACGGTATAATCCTTTTTCCCCGATATGTTCTCTCTGACTATCTTCTGCCGTGTGTCGGTTGTCATGATGGCTTTCGCAAAGTCCTCAACGTGTGACTCCTTCAGGCTTTTCACTGCGGCCGGAAGCGCCTTTGTCATCACGTCTACGGGCAGTCTTCTCCCGATAACACCTGTTGAAGCAAACCGAATACTGTCGGCAGTCACTTCGAGCTGTGCGGCAAGATCGGTGCCGATACCCTGCAGATCGGACACGCCGTCCTTGCCGGTACACGCATTGGCACAACCACTGTTGACCAGAAGCGCGCGTATCGGTGTTTTTTCTATCTTCTTATCATACAGGATGTGAGCTGCTTTTACTTTGTTGCTTGTGAACAATGCAAGTGCATTCGTGTCTTCTTCGAAGTAGACGAGCCCGAGATCGAGCCCTGATGGCTTGATGCCTGCTGCAGTTCCGGAGAATTTGATTCCCTTAATCACTGTAAACCTCCTGTCGAGAGACGACTCTCCCTCTTCCCGCGGTCTTTTCAGTCTATTGAGTCATATGGTTATGAAGAACGGGCACAAGGTCAAAGGTTAAAGGTAAAAGGTCACATCAAAGGGCAATCCTCATACACCCTAGGTTTGCTGCAACTCAATGACTCTACCACGCAACGACTACTATGACTCAACGACCGCCTTTAGCCTTTTACCTTTAACCTTTCTCCTTTATCCGTCTTCGCAGCGTCCTTCGTCCGAGCGCAGTGGACATCACCTGTCCCCGCAGCTGTTAACACAGGGGGATTCGTCCTTCGGCTATTTCCCGCAGCACTTCTTGTATTTCTTCCCGCTGCCGCAGGGGCAGGGATCGTTTCTTCCGGTTTTCTTGTCTTTTTTCTCCTGCTGCGAGGATGTTCCGTTCCCTCCAAGGTTAAGGTTCATCACCGGTTCCTTATATTCAATCTCTTCCTTTGCAGGCTGAACAGCGAACAGCTTTTGTATGGTGTCGTATTTTACCCGTTCGACCATATCCATGAAAAGTTCAAAGCTCTCCCTTTGATACTCCCTCAACGGATCCTTCTGGGCGTATCCTCTGAGCCCTATGCCTTCTTTTAAATGGTCAAGAGAGAGGAGATGTTCTTTCCAGAATGTATCAAGCGTATTCAGCACAAGAAATCTCTCGATTGAACGCATTTCATCCTGCCCGAATTTGGCTTCCTTTCCGGCGTAGAAACCATTTACCTTCTCCAGAACGATATCGTACAGCCCCTGACGCGTCATCTCCTTCACGTTGAGTGATTCAAGGTCTATGTGGAAAAAGAACGTTTCATATATCCGGTTCTTAAGCGACGCGAGATCCCACTCTTCCTGATACACCTTCTCCGGTGCGGCCGCAAAGACGAGATCCTCACATATCTCTTCAATCATGTCCTGAACACGTTCTTTAGCATCACCCGCTTGCATGATTTCGTGTCGCATGCCGTAAATCGTCTCTCTCTGCTTGTTCATTACGTTGTCGTATTCCAGCAGATACTTACGAATCTCGAAATTGTGTGCTTCCACCTTCGTCTGAGCGTTTTCTATGGCTTTGGAAATAAAAGGGTGTTCAATGGACATGTCTTCCGTCATCCCCAACTTCGCGAGCAACGGTCCGACGCGGTCTGAACCATAGATTCTCATTATTTCATCTTCGAGTGAGACGTAGAACCGTGAAGAACCCGGATCACCCTGTCTGCCTGAACGTCCTCTAAGCTGGTTATCTATGCGCCTCGATTCATGCCGTTCGGTTCCAAGTATGTGCAGACCGCCGAGTTCAATGACACGTTGCTTGTCTTTCTCACAGATCTTCCGCGCTTCTTCGAGTGCCTTTTCATATTCCTCCGTTCCCTTCTGACCCTTACTCATATCCAGGGCAAGAAATTGAGGATTGCCTCCGAGCAGAATATCCGTGCCCCTGCCGGCCATGTTGGTAGATATCGTGACCGCCTTCGAGCGGCCTGCCTGCGCGACAACTTCTGCTTCACGTTCATGGTTTTTCGCGTTCAGTATATGGTGCGGTACTCCGCGGCGTTTCAGCATCTCTGAAACCCGTTCTGATTTGTCGATCGAGAGAGTTCCTACAAGAACCGGTTTTCCGGTGTTGTAGAGTTCGACAATCTCGTTTACCGCTGCCTTAAATTTTTCCTTTTCAGTCCTGTACACGACATCGGCGTGATTGGTCCGGATAAGCGGCCTGTTTGTCGGGATCACCGTAACGTCCAGGTTGTAGATCTTCTTGAACTCAACGGCTTCAGTGTCCGCCGTTCCGGTCATGCCGGCCAGTTTCTTATACATCCTGAAATAATTCTGAAATGTGACTGTCGCGAGGGTCTGGTTTTCCCGTTCAATCTTGACATTCTCTTTCGCTTCGAGTGCCTGATGGAGACCTTCACTGTAACGTCTCCCGGGCATCAGACGACCGGTAAATTCGTCTACAATAATTACCTGACCGTCTTTGACTATGTAATCTACATCCCTCTGGAAGAACTGGTGCGCCTTCAATGCCTGGTTAATGTGATGGAGAAAATCCACGTATTTCGGATCATATAGATTGTCCACATTAATCAGCCGTTCTATGCGGGCTACCCCTTCCTCGGTGAGATAGGCGCTCTTTGCCTTCTCATCGAGCATAAAATCCCTTTCCTTTTGGAGCTGGTAAAGCAGTTTGTTGATTTTATAGTATTTATCAGTCGATTCTTCCGCCGGACCCGATATGATAAGAGGTGTCCTGGCCTCATCTATGAGAATACTGTCGACTTCATCAACAATGGCATAATTGAAGCCGCGCTGCACGCAGTCTTCGAGCATGTAATGCATATTGTCCCGCAGGTAATCAAACCCGAATTCATTGTTTGTTCCGTAGGTAATGTCGCAGCCGTAAGCCTGCTTCCGGTCGGCATTATTCATATCATTCACGATAGTACCGACGGAAAGACCCAGAAATTTGTAAATAGGCCCCATCCACTCTGCGTCGCGTCGGGCGAGATAGTCGTTAACCGTAACCACGTGCACACCGAGGCCGCTCAAGGCATTCAGATAAACAGGCAATGTGGCTACCAGCGTTTTTCCTTCACCTGTTGCCATCTCAGCGATCGTGCCTTCATGCAGGACCACACCACCGATCAGCTGTGTATCGAAATGTCTCATTCCGAGGATTCGGCGCGATGCTTCTCGTGCAACGGCAAATGCTTCGGGAAGAATCAAGTCGAGGTTTTCCCCGTTCTGAATTCTTTCCTTAAAACCGGCCGTCTTTGCCTTGAGGTTCTCATCTGAAAGGTTTTTGATCCTTTCTTCGAAGGAGTTGGCCTCTTCGACGATGGGTTGAATACGCTTCAACTCCCGTTCGTTCTTTGTGCCTACTATCTTTTTTATGAAGTTTCCAATCATGGGTTTATACAATAGGACGTGTCACCATTATGCAATTCTGCGGGCAACACGTCCTTATATTTCGAACTTATCTATTAGTCTCTTAGTGTAGCAACAATTCGTTCAGGATGCAAGATGATGCTCAGTGCATCCGTAACATTTTTTACAACGAAATCCGCTTCTTTGAGGATATCCTTCGAGCAACCTTCTTCGCCTATAACACCGATACCCAGGGCTGCTTCCTTCAGCATCTGAACATCGTTCGAACCATTGCCTATAGCTACGATCTTCTCAGGCCCGAGCTCCCGTATGATCTTCGCCTTTTCCGCTCCGCTTCCTTCCTTGCCGACTTTGATGATGCTGAATCCTATTGTATTCCCTTCGGTGTCAATATTGCCGTACGTATCGGATGTGATGATGAACACCTTTATATATCTGGACACTTTGTCGAGCATGTCCTTAACATTTTCCTTCATTTTGCCGCCGAAGGCGCAGGTCCCGTTATAATCAACAACCAGATATTCAATATCAAGGTCCCCCCAGCCCGGAACAGAAACACTTATCATCGTAACCTCCTGTCGTTATTTAGCTTCTCCATTGTAGCATATCTTGTTGTTTTTGAAACTATAAATTTCTAAAAAAGAGAAAAGCCACCGGATTGCCCCTGCTTCATCTTGATTCTTACCTGCTAATAGTTTAAGAATGTTGGATAACGAATGTCAGGAGAAGTGCTTAATGGAAGAAAGGGAATTGCATATTAATTGCGTGATTTATGATTGCGACGGCGTGCTCTTCGATTCTCTCGATCAGAACAAGAGACTTTACAATCACATAGCCGTTTCTCTGGGAAGAGCCCCCGTTTCCGACGAAGAGGCGCTCTACTGCCACACTCATACCCTGCAGGAATCGATCCGGTATATCTTTCAAAACGACGAGAAGAAATATGCGGAGGCAATGTCTTTCTGGAAAAACGAAGTTAAGTTTGAGGATTTTATTGGTTATCTAAAAATGGAGCCGCACGTTATTGATATCTTGAGTGAACTGAGAAAAAGACGCATGAAAACGGCGATCAGCACGAACCGTACTAACACAATGGCGTTCATCATGGATGTTTTCGGTCTGAATCAATATTTTGATATGGTGGTAACTGCATTACCAAAAGACGTCAAGAATCCGAAACCACATCCCGAAAGCGTACACAAAATATTAGCTGCGCTGAACGTCGCCAGAGAGGACGTTCTATACATCGGGGATTCGGAGGTAGACAGAAAAACTGCCCGTGCCTCAGGTGTATTCTTTGCGGCTTACAAGAATAATGATCTCGAGGCGGACTACTTTATTAACGATCATCTTGACTTGCTGGCCGTTCTTTCAGACGGGTAGGCTCTTCAGCGGGTTTCCTGAGTTTTAGAATCAGTGTATACACAGGCCCCGAGATAGCGTATCCAATGGTTCCGACAAACAGTGTTAACGCCGGCTGCGAAAGAATTATGATGAGAAACAGAATTGCAATGAGAGTTGAACCGAATGGTTTGCTCTTGAAAAAAGCCATATCCTTAAAACTGTAGTAACGGACGTTACTGACCATGAGGAAAGCGAGCGCGTATACCAGAAATGGAACGAGAGCAGAGATGAACGGATTCAAAGATTTAAAAGTGCCCGGATATCCCAGCCATTTGTAAAAGAGCACTGATGCAGCAATTGCACCTGCCGCGGCGGGAATGGGAAGACCAAGAAAGCTTTTTTTCTGAACTGTCTCCACTTGAACATTAAATCTCGCCAGCCGGACGGCACCACAGGCGACAAACAGAAACGCCGCCAGCCAACCGAAGTTACCGTAACTTCTTAATGCCCAGATGTAGACGAGAATTCCGGGTGCTACGCCGAAGGCGATTACATCGGACAGGGAATCGTATTCAACGCCAAATCGACTTGTGGAGTGCGTAAGCCTTGCCACTCTGCCGTCGAGCATATCAAACAGGCAGGAGACGAAAATCGCAACCGCAGCGTAATAGAAGCGACGGTCGAGCGTAGAGACGATGGCGTAGAAGCCGGACAACAGGCTGATCGTAGTAAGAAAGTTCGGCAGCAGGTATATACCCCTGTGCTCTTTCCTTTTCTTCCGCACGTATCTCATAATTACCCCTTTTTCGTGGCAAGGACCGTTATCCCGGCCTTCACCTTTACACCTGATTGAACTACAGGAATATATCGTTTTGGAAAATAAATATCAACTCTTGACCCGAATGCGATCACGCCAATCCTCTCTCCCTGCTCGACCGTATCCGTTTCTTTGACGTACGATACTATCCTGCGGGCGAGGAAACCGGCAATCTGGACAACCAGTATCTTCTCATCTTCGTTGTTCTGAAGGAGGATATTGTTTCGCTCGTTTTCTTTGTCTATGTCTTTCTTGAATGCAACAGCAAATTCTCCCGGTGTGTGGACGACTTTCAAAATCCTGCCGGAACAAGGAGCGCGATTAACGTGAACGTTAGCCGGTGACATGAAAACACTCACTCTACGGCAGTGCCCGCCGATGAACCCGGTCTCTTCCATATCTTTTACTTCCATTACCACACCATCAGCGGAGGAAATGAGGTTGTCTGCATCCATGTTTGTGTGCCGATTCGGGTTTCTGAAAAAGTAGAGACAGAAGAGGCAAAAAGCGAATACGATAGAACCGATGATCGTGGTAAAAACAGACGGACGGTAAAAAAACAGAACACATGACAAAACAAAAGAAGGGATGATGAGCCGCATCCCTTCACGTGCTATAAGCCCGTTCTTCATATCAGTTCCTGTTGTGGCGCCCGGAATTACCGTTCATTACCCTAAGCCCCCTCTTTTCCGTGTGAATGATTATCTTTCGCCTTGAGCGTCTTATCACCCCGGGCAATGGCGATAGGACCCGTCCTGACAAGCTCTTTGATTCCTATCGGCCGCAAAAGGTTTATGAAAGCCTTCAGCTTTTCTTCATCGCCTGTGATCATAATCGTATATGACTTGGTGGAGACGTCGATGATCTTGCCCCTGAATATCTCGACTATTCGCAGTATTTCCTCCCGTGATTTCTCATCGGCAAACACTTTGATGAGGACCATTTCCCGTGCGACGTAATCCATCTCCTGAAAATCGATCACTTTAATAACGTTGATCAGCTTGTTCAGCTGCTTTACTACTTGTTCGAGTATAGCATCATTTCCCCTGGTGACGATTGTCATGATGGATACCGTCGGGTCCAGGCTCTCCGCAACGCAGAGACTTTCAATATTGAAGCCTCTACCACTGAACAGGCCGGCAATCCGCGAGAGCACACCAAATTCGTTTTCAACGAGTAGCGATATCGTATGCCTCAATGCCCCCTCCTATATGTTCTGTTCTATACATTATTCACTCTTTCTATACAAGCAACATTTCTTTTAAAGATGCCCCTGCGGGAACCATTGGGTAGACACACTCTTCGGGGTTGACCATGACGTCAACGAAAGTAGGCTTGTTGTTCTTGAACGCCTCCTTCAGCACGGTGTCAACGTCTTTCTCGTTATCCAATCTCAAACCGACTGCCCCGTACGCCTCGGCTACCTTCACGAAATCCGGACAAAGCAGATGAGTCCACGTATATCGCTTTTCATAAAAAAGTTCCTGCCATTGACGAGGCATGCCGAGAAATCCGTTGTTCAGAATGATCACTTTTACGGGCAGTTTGTACTGAACAGCTGTGGCCAACTCCTGTATGTTCATCTGGATGCTTCCGTCACCTGCTATGTCGATTACCAGTGATTTCGGAAATGCGGCCTGTGCTCCAATCGCAGCGGGAAAACCGAAACCCATCGTTCCGAGCCCGCCTGATGTCAGCATAGTCCTTGGTTTTAAGAAAGGATAAAACTGGGCCGCCCACATCTGATGTTGTCCTACCTCCGTGGTGATGATTGCCTTCCCTTTTGTCATTTCGTATATTCGTTCTATTACGTACTGCGGCTTCAGCGTGCCGTTCTTTTGATACGTGAGGGGATAGTCTTTTTTCCACTTCTCTATTGTTGAAATCCATTCCCCCATTACTTTAGGGTATTGTCTGAATGCCTCTTTTTCGACCTCTATCAATTCCAGCATTTTCCCAATTACATTTTTTGTGTCGCCGACTATCGGTACATCGACCTTTATGTTCTTGCTGATGGATGTTGGATCTATGTCCACATGAATAATCTTTGCATGCGGCGCAAATTCGTCCGTTTTTCCGGTTGCTCTGTCGTCAAAACGGGCACCCATAGCGATAATGAGATCAGATTCCGTAATGGCCATATTCGCCGCGTAGGTACCATGCATACCCAGCATACCGAGGAAAAGATGGTGATTACCCGGTATACCACCGAGTCCGAGCAGCGTATTTGTCACCGGGATTGACAATCTTTCGGCCAGCTTCACTAATTCGGCGGATGCGCCTGAAGAGATAATGCCGCCGCCTGTGTAAAGCACAGGTCTTTTTGACGATGCGATCAGGTGGAGGGCCTTCTTGATCTGGCCCGGATGGCCAACGTACGTCGGTTGATAACTGCGTATGGACACCTTATCAGGGTACTTGAATTCGGCCATGCCGGCAGAGACGTCTTTTGGAATGTCGACCAGAACAGGGCCCGGTCTGCCCGATTTTGCAATATAGAAGGCTTCTTTTATAATACGTGTCAGGTCTTTTGTTTCTCGCACCAGATAACTGTGCTTGGTGCATGGGCGGGTCATGCCGACGATGTCAGCCTCCTGGAAAGCATCATTGCCTATAAGACTGGTATTCACCTGACAGGAAAAGATGACAATGGGGATTGAGTCCATGTAAGCTGTTGCTATTCCGGTTACCGTGTTTGTCGCTCCGGGACCCGAAGTTACAATTGAGACTCCAACTTTCCCTGAAGCCCTGGCATATCCATCGGACGCGTGCACGGCGGCCTGTTCATGCCGAACGACTATCTGCGACATATCCGCGTAGGTGAGCGCGTCAGTGATATTGAGTGTAGCGCCACCGGGGTAACAGAAGATCGTGTCAACTCCCTCAGCCTTCAGGGATTCTGTGAAAATTTGAGCACCTGTTTTCTTCACTCTGTCTCCTTTGTCTGTCCACGCATAATTGCTTTATCCATGACATCCTTATAGTAGAGCTTCTTCTTCTTGAGCACCTTTACCTCCGTCTCTTCGTCTGCTGTCAGATAAGGTTTTTTCATGAGCATGTATAAACGACTGTCAAGCAGGGCGTGCCGGTTTTTGGCCCGCATGTAAATTTCTTCGTTTCTCCCGGTGTTTTCCATGAAACAGTTGACTCATATCTTAATGGAAATATTACCAATAGTCAAATTTCAACGAGTATTCAGGGCGGCCAATGTAGATGTAATTGACTGCGGAAAAATACTTGAAAAATTGTGACATCCGAAGGGAATCAGGTTATTTCATCCTTTCTTCCGGCTGCGATGGCAGGGCATTCGAATGTAGAAATGACTGTCTCAGCCAGCCGATCATTTGCATCCGTTCTACGGCTCACAGGAACCCGTTCGCGGAGCGCGCCCTCTGCAACAGCCGATGCAGTTCTGGCCAGCTGAATAATGCCGGACATTGCACGTTTTGCAAGGAGCCAACCGGCGACTGCCGAAAGAACAATTATGATTAGAAGAGGCCAGGCGAGAGGTTCCCTGTAATTGTGCCTATGTCGGCAAGTTCCT
Source organism: uncultured Syntrophus sp. (assembly GCA_964472475.1). GTDB lineage: Bacteria > Desulfobacterota > Syntrophorhabdia > Syntrophorhabdales > Syntrophorhabdaceae > PNOF01. The sequence continues at coordinate 13,640 of CAYYLU010000059.1, forward strand.
GTTTGCTCAACCCGTGGGAGCCGTAGAACACGAATACATAGAATATCCAGTAAATGATATTCAAAGAAATTGTGAAGACCACGGTATACATAAGCGATAAGCGGAATGCAACCGTATGTCTGATCTTGAGCAGTCTGTCTATTTAAGGACGTAACCTGCCCCTCTCATCGTGTGGATGAGCTTTCTTTCGAACCCCTTGTCAATCTTGTCTCGCAGTTTACTTATGCGCGCTTCCACAACGTTTGTCTGTGGATCGAAATTGTAATCCCACACGTGTTCCATAATCATTGTTTTGGAGACTACCCTCCTCGGGTTCCGCATAAGGTATTCCAGGAGAGAGAACTCTTTGGGCTGCAGTTCAATTTTGGAACCCGCTCTCGCGACTTCACGGGTGAGGAGCTCCAGCGTGAGGTCTTCGAAGATGAGTTTTGTAGGTTCCGGTATGTTGTTGGATCTTCTCAGCAACGCCTGAATACGCGCGAGTAGCTCTGTGAAAGCGAAGGGTTTAGTCAGGTAATCGTCGCTTCCTGTTTCAAGACCCTTGACGCGGTCTTCAACAGAGCGTTTGGCGCTGAGGATAATGACGGGAATATTGCATCCATGCCTTCGCATTTCTGATATGACCGTAAGCCCGTCCAGTTCAGGAAGCATTACGTCGATGACTGCCAGGTCGTACGACTCTCTGAGCGCCATATGTAGTCCCTCTGCACCATCCTGCACATGATCTATCACGTATCCTGCTTCCTTCAGACCTTTTCTTACAAAGGAGGCAATCACTGCATCATCTTCGATAAACAATATTCTCACTTGACATCCTTCATTTCGTTAAAATATATGATTATAATTAAAACCGTGCAAAAGGGTATTGTCAAATTACCTATTGGTAATCTTTCAGTAATAATCCAGCTAGTTCTCGTTGGTTACAATGCTGGGAATCGAATAGCAGACCGTAGGAGTTGAGTTAATTGGAAAAGAGCGGAGTAAAGAAGATCTGTGCGTATTTGTTAATAATTCTCCTCCTTTCTTATTTCTTCTTTTTCTTCAATCTGGGAAGGTATTCCCTTAAAGAACCGGACGAGGGACGATATGCCGAGATTCCCCGCGAGATGGTGGAACAGGGTGATTACCTGGTCCCTCATTTTAACTACGTGCGCTATTTCGAGAAGCCGCCGCTCCTGTACTGGATCGTTGCCGCATCGTACAAAATCGGTGGAGTAAGCGAATGGTCTTTCCGGTTTCCTAATGCCCTGGCGGGCTTGTTTTGTGTACTTGTTGTTTTCTGGGCAGGAAGAAGGTGGTTTTCTGCTGAAGTTGGCTTACTAAGCGCCATTCTCCTGATGTCTTCTTTCGGATATTTTGCGTCAGCCCGGATTGTGACAACCGATTTATTGCTCGCGAGTCTTCTGTTTGCGGCTGTAGTCAGTTTTTATGAATTTTCCAGGGACCGGAAGAGCACGTACCTCTATCTGTTTTATCTCTTCCTCGCTTTAGCAACACTCGCCAAAGGGCCAATAGCTGTTCTCCTTGTAGGGCTTACAATATTGGTTTATCTGTATAGCGTTAAGGATTTGAGTTTTTTGAAGAAGCTTTTAAATCCCTGGGGGCTCCTTCTGTATGCTGTAATAGCGATGCCGTGGTTTTTGACTATGTCCTTCCACGAAAAGGGATTTTTCGATTTCTTTTTTGTAGACCAGCATATCCTGAGGTTCATTACGAAGAAACACGACCGCAGCGGCCCGATATACTATTTCATTCCGGTGATCGCGGCGGGCATGCTCCCGTGGTCATTTTTCATCCCACGCGCGATTATTACGCTGTGGAAATCAAGAGAACTGCGTCTCTTCTTTATATGGTCGGCGGTTGTATTTGCCTTTTTTAGCCTTTCCGGATCGAAGCTGCCACCGTATGTGCTGCCGATCTTTCCCGCACTCTCGTTGATTCTGGGGTATATGTTCGGCACCCGCTTTAGTGAATCCATTCACTTCAAAAAAGAAATAGGAGCTCTTGTACTTTTCTTTGCTATTGCGGGCTTCGCCGGCATGCTTGGGGCGTCGGGGATGATGCAAAAGGTTTTCGGAGCAGAAACACAAATACGAAGCCTTATAGCTGATATGAAGGGTTTTACAACTGGTCTCATGGTGGTCCCGGCGATCGCGGCAGTTCTATTCATGTGGAAACGAATGCGCCGGTTTTCGTCAGTTTATTATATTCTCTCTTGTTTTTCACTCTGGCTTGTTCTGGGTATCATGGTCAATGCGGATGTTATTGACAGGGTAAAGACGTCGAAACATGTAGCCGACTTGACCAAATTGGAGGACAACAGAGCGCCATTGCTCGTTAATTACCATTCGTTTGAAGAAAGCATTCCGTTTTATACGGGGAAAAGACTGTATATTGCAGGCTATAAGGGAGAACTGGAGATGGGAGCGGAACACCCGGATGCCCGACCGTATTTTCTTGATGAGGATGCTTTCAGAACATTGTACTTTTCTGACCAACCCGTGCTGGTGATAGTGAAATCCAAACGGCTGGGCGCGTTCAAAGAGAACTACGGTTCCGTTGAATTACTGAAGTGCAGGGACGAGTTATGTCTTGTACCCAACAAAGCGCAAATGGAAAAACGTAATGAAGGTTTACTTCACACATTTTGATTCAAGTGTGAAAGAGAAATTATGAATATTATTTGTCCCAAATTTGTCATTAGGCGGAATGTCAGA
>CAYYLU010000060.1:0-1786 GCA_964472475.1 uncultured Syntrophus sp.
TTACGATTTATTAAGTTTGCAATTGCCATACCATTATGTGAAATATCCACAATCAGCCAACTAATATTATATCTATCGTAATAGAAATAACTCACAATAACTATAAATATCAATATTATAGGACATATTATTAATGAAAATAGTTTTATTTATAGTCGCAACCATATGTGATTTATATTACGTTTTGCATTCCAAAATATCAACAAATTGTGAAATCATCTACAAAAAACGTAGTTCTTTTTATGCGAAGAAGCTACAAAAATTGTAGGTTGAGTATTGTTTGGTATCCCAAGAGGTCTACATTACTGAAAAACTGCTACAGTAATTGTAGGGTGAGTGTTATTTGATATCCATGTCGATTTCGTATTTCTTTACCCGGTACCACATGCTCCGTTCCGATATGCCGAGAATCTTCGCCGCCTTCGCCTGCGACCCCTGAGTTTTCTTCAAGGCATCGATAATCATGCTTTTTTCCAGTTCCGAAATAGCGTCTTCGAGAGACTTATCGGAATACATCGTCTGGCTTGGCAGGGAACTCTCCCCTCTCAAATGCAATGGAAGATCATCAACAGTAATCGCGTTGTTCTCACACATAATTGCGGCTCTTCTCACGATGCCGATCAATTCCCGTACATTGCCCGGCCACCTATACTGCAAAAGGATACCCTGAGCCTCGTCGGAAATGGCAATGAGATTCCCCTTGTCTTTCGCGAGGCCATGCAGCACATAATCAATCAAAACACCAATGTCTTCCTTTCGTTCCCTGAGAGGAGCAACCTGTATATGTATCTGAGCAAGGCGGAAAAAAAGGTCTTCTCTGAACTTGCCTTCTTTTATCTGGGTATCCATAACGCGGTTTGTCGTCGATACCACCCGTATATCGACCTTGAAGGTCTTGGTGGAACCGAGATGCTCGACTTCCTGCTTCTCGACGGCCCTGAGAAGCTTCGCCTGTAGATAAGGGGTCATCTCTCCTATTTCATCAAGGACGAGCGTTCCTTTGTCTGCTGTTTCAAATTTCCCCTGTTTTTGCTGGACCGCGCCGGTAAAAGCACCCTTCTCATATCCGAAGAGTTCGCTTTCGAGAAGATTATCCGGTATGGACGCGCAGTTTACAATTACAAAGCCACCTTTACGCCCGGACAAAGTATGGATCAGTTTCGCGACTTCTTCTTTCCCTGTGCCCGTTTCTCCTGTAACAAGTACGGTCAGATCTTTGTCTGCTACTTTTTCTATCTGCCTGAATAGCTCTTTCATCTGCGGAGAGCGCCCAACCACACCATGGAATACATGGCCCTCAAATTCTTTTTCTTTGAGAAGCTCTACTTCTTTCTTGAGCCGTCTCATGCCCAGCACGCGCTTCAGGATCACTTTCAGTTCGTCAAGCAGAATCGGCTTTATGAAGAAATCGGTGGCACCCCGTTTTATGGCCTCAAGCGCGTTTTTCTTAGTTCCATAAGCAGTGATAATGAGGATGGGTACGTCTGATTTCTGTTTCAGGTCAGTCGTTGCGGAAAGACCGTCCATCCCCGGCAAACTTATGTCCATGATCACGAGGTCTGTCGTTTTGTCTATGCCATTCGTCGCTTCTTCATAGGAAGCAAACGAAGATACACTGTACTTCTCTCCCTTCAGGGCTTCCTCAAGGAAAAAACGAACCCCGGGATCATCCTCAATTATGACAACATTTTCGTTCATCAGTTCATCCTGTTTATACGCAATTCACGCATTCGCTGGTTTCAAATATATCATACATTCCGATTACAGAATACGTTTTTATTTTCAT
>CAYYLU010000060.1:1886-15498 GCA_964472475.1 uncultured Syntrophus sp.
GTCGCATTTTTCAATATGTTGAAAATAATCTGATATATCTTTGTTCTATCTGCCATAATCTGAAAGGGATGCTGTTTCGAAAATGTACACGTGAGACTTCTCATTTCCTGAGACAGGTTTCGAATAGACTCATCGATGACATCATTCATATCAAACAGCTCTTTGGAAAGCTCATTATCATTCAGGTCAAGCAGCTCAGAGGTAAAGATATCTATTTTTCTCGAGGCGTTCAGCATTGCATCTATGTATTGCCTTTGAGATTCATCGGTGATCTTCTGCTTCAAGAGCTGGCTCATACCCGTTATTGTGGCAAGGGGGTTTCTCACTTCGTGAGCCACCATGAGAGACATGTAACCCAGGGGTATAATGTAGTCCAGATTCTCCAAGCCGCTCAACAGGGTATTCCTCTCGTCTTCGTTGGCTTTTTCTTTGACATACTCGATCAGGCGGTCCAGAACACTGTAGACCTCAATCATCTTGCCTCTTTTTTTTCGCATCTCCTCCATCTTAACGTACTGCTCGGCTTTCTGTACAAGCTCATTAATGGGCTGGGTCATAGCCCTCATAATTACAAAAGCGCATAGTGCGGAAAACGCGCATGCTGTTATAATCCACACCCATATGATTTCGGTCTTAATGGAGGCAAGGATATTTGAACCGACCGCAAGCGCGAGCAGGCTCGTCAGAAACACAAGAATCGGTACTATGATGCGCAGATTGTAATCCAGGTTTTCAGGGTTTCTGAAGAATCCCTTTCTTTCTGGATTCCCGTCTTCTCTTTCATTCGTGTCCTTGCTTGTTTCTGCATCAGATAATCTTTTTGGCACTATCTAGCCTCCTCCCCTCATTACGTTCATCATGTTCCACCACGGCATAAATATAGCGAGGGCGAGGAGCAGAACCATGCCTGCAAGAAATACGGTGAGAAGCGGTTCTATCCACGCCGACAATCGTCCGACGGAATAATTGACTTCCCTGTCGTAGTGAACCGATATCTCCCGCAGCATTTCCTCAAGTGAGCCTGTTTCCTCTCCTGTCGCAATCAGATGGACCAGCAATGGAGGAAAGATTCCGGCTTTCTTGAGCGGCATAGAAATACCTCTTCCTTTTTCAACGCTTTCTGTCACTTCCCGTATCTTACCCGCTATGTACGTATTGCCTACAGCCCTGGACGCAATGTCGAGAGTCGGGATAATCGGGACCCCCACTTCAATGAGGTTCTGGATAATGAACGCAAATCTGCTCATCGAGGTTTTTTGAATTATTGGACCTATCAGAGGGACCGATAACATTAGTTTGTCGATTGTGAGGGCACCGTTCTTTGTTCTTTTGTAATAGACAAACCCGAAGAATATTAACAAAATAGTGCCGAGAACAACCAGTCCGTAGTTCTGAAGCAGATCATTGATGAGAAGCAGAATCTGCGTAGGCAGAGGCAGAGCCACGTTGGAACTCCTGAAAATGGGCGCGAACTTCGGCACAACCATCTTAATCAACACGACGAATGCTATCGCAAGCGTCGCGAGGACAAAGATCGGATATCGTATCGCTGATTTCACTATTTCACGCGTCTTCATCTGGAATTCAGTCAGATCGGAGATTCTCCTGAGAACTTCTTCAATATTTCCACCTATTTCACCTGCGCGCACCATACCAATATATGTTTCGGAGAATACTCCTTTATGTTTAGAAAACGCATCCGACAAACTCCGGCCGTTATCGATATCCTGGATTATATCTTTGATTGTTGCCCTGAGGCGTTCATTGCTTGTCTGCTCCTCGAGAGCCCTCAACCCGCGGACAAGAGGCATGCCCGATCTAATAACAGTCTGCAGTTGCCTCGTGAAGAAAATAAGATCATCGTCTTTGACTCTCTGGAATTTAAGAAGCATATTGTTCAAACCCAGAGTAGACGTACCGGATTCTTTTGCCGAAACAGGGAACAACCCCATGTTGTCAAGTTGCGCAAATATATCTCCCTTGGTTGCGGCTTCCATGGTCCCGGTCACTAATAATCCTCTGTCGTCTCTTGCCTTATACGTAAATGAACTCACGAGCGTTTTTCACCATAGTTGATAATCTTGTTACTCCTCCTGGACAACGGTAAGCGCCTCCTCTATTGTTGTGACACCCTGGAGCACTTTCATGACAGCATCGTCTCTCATCAATCTCATTCCTTTTTCCCGTGCCTTTCTTTTCAGTACTTCAGTTGATACATTGGCTGTTATCAATTCACGTAATTCGTCATCAATGACAAGCACTTCATACACACCGGTCCGGCCCCTGTAGCCTTTGAACCTGCAGGCCGGACATCCCTTGCCGCGATACACGGGCACATCTTCTTTGATTTTGAGTGCCTTGTTGATGGACGCACCCGGATAATATGACTCTTTACACTCCGAGCATATTCTTCTGATCAGCCGCTGGCCAACTACACACGACACGGATGAAGTGACGAGAAAAGGTTCTATTCCCATTTCGACGAGCCTCATTATAGCGCTCGCAGCATCGTTGGTGTGAAGCGTTGACAAAACCAGGTGACCGGTCAAGGCTGAGTGAATAGCCATGCTTGCCGTCTCTGCATCCCTGATCTCGCCCACCATTATAACGTCAGGGTCCTGGCGGAGTATAGAACGCAGCCCGCTCTCAAAGGTCAGACCTGCCCGGGGGTTAACCTGCGACTGGGCAAGCCCTTCAAGCGTATATTCAACAGGATCTTCAATAGTAATGATATTTTTTTCAGGCGAATTGATGAAATTCATTATCGCGTACAAAGTGGTCGATTTCCCGCTTCCGGTCGGACCGGTAGACAGAATAAATCCATGTGGCCTTTTGAGCACGTCTTTGATTTTTTCCTTATCGTCTCTCAGCAGACCCAGATTATCGATGCCGTAAAGGGAGGTGCTCTTGTCGAGCAAACGTAACACAATTTTTTCGCCGTGTATCGTAGGAAATGTTGAAACTCGTATGGCCACTTCTCTGTTGGACTCACGCATATTGAAGCGGCCGTCCTGAGGCGTCCTGGTTTTCGCAATATCTATACCGGCAAGAATTTTAATTCTGGAGACTATAGGAAGAAACAATTTCTTTTCGGGACTCGGGACTTCATGCAATTTGCCGTCCACTCTCATTCTAACGCGCATATGATGTTTTGCGGGTTCGACATGAATATCACTCGCGTTATCAGCCAGTGCCTGGGCGAGGAGACTGTTCACGAATCGCACTACCGGCTCCTGCTCCGCCATGTCGACACTTATCCGCTGGTCTGGATCGTACTCATCTTCATCTTTAACAAAGCTTACTTCCTGCTGCTTCATTCTATCCAGCGTTTCTTCGACAATCGTTTTTAAACCATAGTACTTCTCCAGGGCCTGCTTCAAATCACCCTCTGTGACTATGAGAGGCTCTATCTCCATTTTCAGAAGCTTTGCTACAGTGTCAATTGCATCGATATCAAGCGGATTTACCATTGCGATTTTTAAGACATTGCGTGTCTTGAGTATCGGTATCATGAGTGAATTCTTCGCAACCTCGGGAGGTACAAGATTTATAACCTCCTCAGGTATTTTCAATTCGCTGATGTTAACAATTGGAATACTCAATTGTTCGCTCACAGCATCAATGATCTCTTTCTCCGAAAGCAGTCCCAGTTTAACGATGGCTTTCCCGAGTTTGTCTCCATATTTCTTCTGTTCTGTGAGCGCACCCACCAGATCATTTTCAGATATTTTTTTGGCATCAAGGAGCAGTTCGCCCAGCTTCTTTTTTGTACGCACCATTGGCCCCGGCTAGAAGTTCAAGATTATCATTTTATGCTTTTGCTCTGTTCTATATATTGAAGCCGCTCGATGATATTTCTCATGGATGCGGGATTTCGTGCTGATGAAAGATATCTTCTGTAATAAAGGGCCGCCTCTTCGTAGTCGCCAAGGTTGTCCTTTACTACTGCATACGACAGTGTAATTGAAGGATCCTCCACTCGTCGTCGCATGGCATCCCGCAGTGTTCTTTCGGCCTCCGCAAGCTTATTCTGGCCTTTGAAGAGCGCCGAGAGGTTAACATACGGTTCAGCATCTCCCGGTTGAAGTGATATGGCTTTTGAGAAATACTCTTCAGCAAGCTGCTGATTGCCTTCATTCATTGATATAAGCCCGATGTTGTTATACGCCTTTGAGTAGTTTTTGTTATAATCAAGCGCTTTCCTAAAATACGATATGGCCCCTCTGGAATCACCTGATTGGCCGGCAATTATTCCAAGATTGTTCAATGACTCCAGATGATTTGGCTGAATGCTGAGGACCTTCAGGTACAGAGTTCTGGCCTGAGATAATCTGCCCGCCCGCTGCTGCTCAAGAGCTTCATTGTATACGGTATCGGGATTCAGGACATTGGACAGTACATTTGGCTTCGCAGAAGGCTCATATGGGGGTTCTGTCCGCGCCGCTGCCGGGGCTCTGGCCGGCATTTTGCGTACTCTGGCTGCGCTTGACTCAACTGCACTATTCGACTGTTTCTTCTTGTCGCTTTTCTGCTTGTCTGTGCCGATAGAAGATACCGCCGAAGATACTGGTGCCGGTTTAATAATCGGAGAAGAAACAACTGCCGGTGCCTCACTCACCTTTGAAATGCTAATGGGGGAGCTACGTTTGGATGGTGAAGAGAATACAACCGCCAGGACGATAACTATTGTGCAGCAGAGCGCTCCGACAGCAACGTACATGAGCGTGTTCGAACTTTTTGCGGCCGCATTGTCGTAAGGGGTTGCAGATTTCTTCTGCTCTCTTTGCCGCTGAGCTTTTTTCAGGGCATCCTGAATTACGCTCATGACCCTTGCTCCCCATAAATTATTCTGGGCGTAAGAAATATTACAAGTTCACTCTTGGTCATTTCCTGCTCGTTTAATTTAAAAAAGTATTTCAATACCGGGATATCCATAAGCCATTTTGTTCCGGTATCGGTATTCGACTTTATAGATTTTATGAGTCCACCGATTACGACGGTTTCTCCCTCTTTGACTTTGACGATAGTGTCAACCTCCCGCACATCAAGCACCGGGACTTTTGCAAACCCGTCGGGCGTGCTCACCTCGCTAATTTTTTCGGACATGATCGGATGCACATTAAGAATAATGTTATTTCTGTCGTCGATCTGAGGAATAATATCCAGAGTCAGCCCCACATCTATGAATTTCGGTGTGTAGGTGAGGGCTACTACACCGGTGGTGACGTCTTTATCCACATCAAAATAGACGTCCTGTCTCGTGACTTTGATTATCGCCCTCTGGTTATTCATAGTTGCTATTTTCGGACTTGAAATAGTCTCCACTTTACCATATGTCCGCAGTAAATCTATGAACGTGTTATCAATGTCCAGATTTTTATTGCCGCCAAAGATACGAAAGAAAGGCGTACCCGCCACAGGCGCACTGCTGCCTGCTGCTCCCGTTACAAGTCGATTGAGATACGATTGCTGTCCGGCAATGGCAAACTCACCGATTCTGCCGTCTACAAATTTCCAGTTTATTCCCTGTCTTGATTGATCGTTGAGCTGCACTTCAACAATTCTTGCTTCAATCACCACCTGTCTTTGAATAGCCCCTTCGGCCGCATCAAGGAACATTTGTATTTCATTAAGGTTTTTCGGATAATCGCTCACAAAAATCATCATGCTCTGTTTGTTAACCACAACTTTTCCATCTTTCGAGATAATACCCTTGACGTTTTCTTCCAATGTCTTCCATAAATCCGATTCGGTTTCGCTCTTGATGGATACCTGGGAACCGGAGCTGCCCCCTGTACCGGCAGCACCAATAGCACCCGGAGTAGCATAAACATTGCTGCTCCCGGTCTTCTTCAGCGCAACATAGTTTACGTTAAAAATCCTGGTCTGGATTTTTCGCTTTGAAACATAAATCGTCCGGTCTTCTACTTTGTATGCAAAATCGAGCGGCTCAAGAATGTATTCAAGAGCTTTGCTCAAGGTGACGTTTTTTAGATCAATGGTAGCAGAACCGTTGACATCCCGCTCAAAAATAACATTGTAGCCGTACTGTTTTCCGATGGCCCTGATGCTCTCCCGCACATCACCATCTCGAAGCGAAAAGGAAAAGAGTTCTTCCTCTTTTCTTGCGGGGACCTTTTCTTTTTCCATCTGAAAAATCACGGGGCTCTGTATTTCGGAAGGCGCAACAGGGGCCTTGTTGCTACTCGACGGTTCGACATGCGCGCAGGAGGACAGCAAACATAAAAAAGCGATATATACCAATTGTCTTCTCATTTGCCCCTCTCGGAATTTGTCATTTTGGTATCCCCTTCCCGTATCATGTTTTCAGCGGGCATAAGCGAGATGGTCCTGCGGGCATTCTTCCTGACAAGAACAACCCTATCCTTCTCAATTCGGACAATCTTCTCGTCACCAACCATCTCTCCCTCTCCGACAACTTCATGGTCGATTATGGCCAGCCTGTCTTTACCTTTTTCAAAAACGCCCAGCAGCCTGGCAGCCGCTGTCGTTTCCCGCTTTCTTTGTTCCATGAACGGCAGCACAAATGGATTTTTCACCCATGCTCCCTTTACCTTATTGAAGTCCGGCCTCGCTACATCTGATCCGGTATCCTGTGGCACGGAGTTTCCAGAGGTCTGCGGCGTGGCCGGCTTCGCCGCTGCTTGCGGTGCCGGTGGTACAGGTTGCGACAGTCCCGGCGCCGGAGCAACCGGCGCTGCTGTCTTTTTCTTTCCGGTAAAGAATTGAATGTATCCTGCCAGCAGTAAGACTACGATCCCGAATATGATGACAGGCTTACTTACTTTCATTCAGATTGCCCTTCAGTGCTTTTAATTCAACCACAAATTTGCCTGACAGTTGTGGGTATTCCCTGTCAGTATAGTTGAGGCGCGCGAACTGGACTTTTCTAAAGGAACTCTTGCGCGACATCTCTTCGAGGAACTGTCCAATCTCGAGAAAACCACCGGTTAAGCTCAAGTCAAATACCGGATTCATAAGACTTCTTTTTTGATTTATATCGATAGTGTCGTAATGCGCGTTTACTCTGTTTATCAGCACACCTTTATTTTTTGCCGCATTCATGAGAGCCTTCATGTAATCAGGTAATCCTTCGATTACAGGCATTTCGGACATAAAATAGTCATACGATTCATGCAGCTTCTTTTGTGCACTCGTCTCATTAACCAGATCCCTCATGCTTCTTTCCAACACCTGTCTCTCATTCTTGGCAACCGTCAGTTTCGTCTCTTTTTTTTTCATACCGGCATTAAAAGGTATATAGACGACGAGAAACCAGATGACTATGAGAACAACCGGTATTGAAAACCAAATGTATATTCCCTTAAATTTCATGCTTCACACACCTGGCGGTAATAACGAATTGAGTCATTTGCTGCCCTTTAATGCTGGCCGGTTCTCTTCCCGTCATCTCCACATCACTCAAAAAACCGGATTGTCTGAGACGAAGAACGAAATTGAACAAGGCCAACTCATGATTTCTCGGTTCGCCGGATGCGTACCCTTTCAACGTGACGGGGTACAGATTTGCGTTCGTGCTTGTACTCACCTTGCCTTTGGCCCCTTCCGGAACCTGACCGGCCCGGGATTTTTGTCCTGTTTGTCCCTGTGTTGCCGTAGTTTTCATTTCGTCAGCTTCAGGCTGCAAATCGGTGCCCGTGTACTCGCCGAACTCAATAGATTTCAGGTGTATATTTTCCGGTGTCCTCGAGGAAAGGTATTTCAAAAGGGTTATGAAGGTAACATCTTTCTTTTGCAGCTCTTCGTTGATAAAATTAACATCAGACGCAACGAGGGAAGATTTGTTTTTCAATGAAAGCGATTGGATTCCACTCTTCATTTTTTCTAATGCCTTAGTTTCCCCACTTAATTCTGTGTCCCGGTTCCGCAATGAACCCCACATGCCCAGCGAAACCAGAAACAGGATACCGGCCAGAACAACGGCTCCAATTGAAATGTATCTCTTATAGATTTTCTCCTGCTCTCTTGTTTTCGCACTCTCGGGCAGTAGGTTAGGGAGAGCCTCCACATTCATGCACAGTGCGTGCGCAGGTATATACTTTTCTTGCACACCGTTGCCCGACTGTAGATGGTTTACTTCTTCTACAAGTGCATCTTCAAGATTCTCGTAAAACTTCGGAATATCAGCTCCGCGGCCTGCAACATACACGTTCGCCACAGGTTTTTCAGGATATTTTTCGTTGTAGACGATGAAAGTTCTCTGAATTTCTCCCACAAGGCGGGCAAACGGGGCCTTCAGGATTTCAGTCAGTTCTTCATCGAAACCTCTCTCACGCTTGTATTGCTCCGCCTCATCTACCGTCAAAGCAGGCCCAGACATAAGTGCATCGGAGAAGCTTGTGGACGCTGTAAGGACCTCTCTTGCAAGCATCAAGCGTCTTCCCCGTATGATATACAAACCGGTTCTATTGCCCCCTACGTCAACAACGGCGGCAGATCGATCACCGGATTCATTGAGAGCGTACGCGTAGCCAAATGCAATATCAGTGAAGTTCAAAATGTGCTGAAACCCGGATTGACGAAAGGCGAGCAATACGCGCTCGACAAAACTTTTGTGAACTCCTACAAAAAGCACCTCATCCTTCATGGTGCTTTTTTCCTCGATCTGGCCGATAATCAGATGCTCGTATATCAGTTCATCGAGAGATGTCGAGGTGTTTTTTGCCGATATCCAGTTGAGTGCTTCTTTCTGCTCTTTTTTTGGAAGTATGGGGATCGTTAATGTTTTCTTTATGATTTCTGGCGATGATATACCAGCGACCACCTGGACATCAGGTCCTTCTTTGTTGCGTATTTCTGACAGCACCGGGACAAGATCTTCAATTATGCCTTTATATGGATAGTCACCTTTTGAGACAATAATACTCTTGCCTGTGGTACCCCTGCACCGCACGTACTTGATGCTGACAGTGCCTATATCAATTCCAAGAATGTCCAATCACAATTCCCCTGAATAGAATACTACAGAACATTATCGGCTTTCACCCTGTAAAATTAAGAGCTTCGTGAAACATATTCCTTAAATTTAATTAGTTGCAGTCCAAATTGAATGTTAATCATGAACACTGTGCTATATCTTACTAAAAAGTTCATGAATTCATTTAGATTTATATGGTTTTCACACAAATATGTCAACAAGAAAAACTCTCGAGGTATGGAGCACACAAAGTTGAGAACGTTGAACCCTCAACTTAGTCCAGGTCAGTAAACTGAACGCTACAAGAGGAACAAGCCGGATCGTCTGTAGACCAGTATAGTTGGATGAGGGCTCTTGTATGGTTGAATTTTGTAATGTTGTGTCAATATTCATCTTATGTAGGTTTCAAGGAAAAAATTGCTTATGATTCTTGGAAAAGATGCTTAGAGAGAAAAGTCGTGCGAAGCAATCTCACTTGATGCTCCAACTGAGTAGGTAAGGGTGAGGGTGTAAGTGTCTGAAATGGCCGTACCTGCTTGTAATTCTAGATAGATCCATCTAATAGCACCAGCCGGAACAAGGAAATCGTCGTGATCCATCATTCTGCCCGCCCACGAGGTCGTCGGCAGTTGCAGTTCGGTTGCTGTTTTACATGGTGGATCAATACAAGACGGTGAACCGCACGGTGTCGGATCACACGTTTGGCTAAACGAAGTGTACACGTATATCATGCTCGAGATTGGAGGCGTTTCCCTCAGACTAGGAGTTTGATAAATCCTGATAAGGTTCTTGGTTGAACCGACAGTCAGCGTTAAAGATTGCACGGTTATGTCAGTATAGTAAACATTGATTAGAGGTACAATGATCAAATTTGGCAAATCTATCGAGACTCGTGGTGCATTTCCTGGAAGGAGCTTAACGCGACCTGAGTTGGTGGCACTCTCTGAAGCATAAGCTAGAAATCTTTTTAGTCGAATTTGCCTTATTGACTCACCGTAAGATCCGACGGCAAACAGCACCTTATTGTTTTGAATATCATCAGGGATGGATGGATTAACTAAGTAACTCAAGTAGATTCTTCCGTCTCCAAAGGAGTAGCTTTTCCACTGTGTTGTATCGCTTAGATTAGTTACGCTTGGTTCAGAATTCACTACAGGCATGCACGTTGAGAGGTTAGTAGAACTAGTCTGTAATTCATAAATACCTGCAGCACAACCTATTGCATATTCGACACCAGCATTAGCGATGTTCAGTGCACGATATGAATTGATTTGATACAAAAATCCCCTCTGTTTCACCCCCATGAAAGAGACAAAGCTTGCGCCCAGAATTGCTATCAGTGTCATAGCAACGATCAAAACAACGAGCGCGGCTCCCCTATTATTGGATAAAATCTTCATAATCACCATTAAAGCATCTGCCCTCATAAGGCGCTGTAGGTTGAAAATTCTTCGGGGTGATTGTGGTCACCATCGTTACTGTCTGCGCATCAACCGGCAGGGGTATTGAGTCATCTGTCATTGTGAGCGTTATAGTAACTGAACAGTTTGTAGATGCGTATGAACAGGTACCAGTCGGAACGAATGCAGCTACATGGCTTGCCATTACTATCGTATTCCGGGCCAGTTGGTTGCCGGTCAACCTGAATTCGACATTTGGTGATGGGTCCATACTGTTGACATTTGTTGGCCTGTTTGGCTTAACCATTGTCAAGAGATTGCTGCCACTCGTCACACTTATAGCATCCCTTACTTCTCGTGAGATCCTGTCCATAGCATATGACGCTTCCTGGTACAACATCCTCTGTTTAGCTCCAATGCTATAGGTGGTTGTAGCGTGTCGTATGAAAGCAAAGGTAAATCCGGATAAGATCCCGAGTACAACGACAACCATTACAATTTCTATCAGAGTAAATCCCTTATCGTTTTCCATTAAGTTGTTCATGATTACATTTTAGGCCGTCTTGTCACTATACTCGAGACATCGTACTCGGAACCATCCGGCATACGAACAAAAACAGTAACAATCTTACACACAGAGCTGTCCAATGACTCAAAGCTTTGATTATCAATTGACCATCTCCATTCGTAATTATCGTATTCGTCAGTGCAGAACCGGAAACAAGTACCACTTAAACTATTAGTGATGTCGCCTCTCACATTCCTGTAAGTGGCGTTTTCTGGAGGAAGTTCCAAAAACGACCTTGAAGTTATATCTTCCATTTTTGCTTCGGCAATAAATCGAGCCTTTAAGTAGAAACCCGGTCGCGATAGATACTGAATTGCACTTGAGAAGGCTACAAATGATGCCGGTAAAATTATGGCACCGACCACGATAAAGACGATGAGTTCAACAAGCGTGAAACCTTTCGCCCGTCCACGCAAGCCTCTGGATTCGGGCTTTCGCCGGAATGACTCCGAAGACTTGTATCTGATGTCAGGATGCTTACAATTCATTACTGGAAGCACCTGTTATTACTTGTGTCGTATAGACACGTCTTTCCTGTAACTGCATAGATCCTTATCGTTACATTATCTCTCAGTGTAATCGAACAGTCGCCTGCCAAGCCGCTGGTGGTCTCTGTGCAATTGCTATTGCCGGGTCCATAAAAAGGTTCACCCAATGAATTGAATTTCAAAATATTACTAAAGTTTGTACTCTCTACTGTCGCACCATCGGGTAAGCGCTTAACTTCCTCCCCTCCCGTACTATCGACTATTTTGTATTTGCTCAGATCGCCCGAATCGTATCTGAATTCTATTCTTTGATTTACCCCCACTCCCATTGCACGCATCTGCACGTACTGTATGTCAGCGATTAATTGATCTGCTGCGATCGTAGTCTTGTCTTCACTGGTCACGCGAAAACTTACAATGGCAGTACCGGCCAGTACAGTGAGAGACATCATGACAATAATAAGTTCGACGGAAGTAAACCCTTGCGAAGACCCTCTCAATTCCGGCCCTCCGATTCCCGATTGGGAACCTTCGTCCGGCATGAATCCACTGTAATCCAAGTCGGCCATTTGCTGAAGGTAGATCTCACTGACATACGGACATTATATCAACACAAGGTACCATTGCAAAAGAAAAACAGCACCGGGTGGAAGTTAAGCCGCAAAATTGTTGTCGTAAATCAAAGAGAAATATGTCATATTTTCATATATGGACATACCCTATCTGGAATTCTTTGGTCTGAACGAAAAGCCGTTCGGGATGTCGCCTGATCCCGATTTTTATTTTGAATCGACCGAGCACAAGCAGGCCTTCGATTATTTGACGTTCTTTGTCGCTGAACAGGAAGGATTTGCTCTGATCTACGGCGATGTAGGTTCAGGAAAGACAACAGTTTCCCGCATATTCTTGAACTCGCTTGATAGGAACAAATACAATACCGCACTCATCCTCAATCCGGTAACCGACGAAATAGAGTTCATGAAGGAAGCGCTGACTGAGTTCGGCCGCACAACCGGGGAGAATTCCAAAAAGGAGCTCCACGATGCATTACGGATGTTCCTGCTTGAAGAATTTGAAAAAGGAAAAGAGAACATACTCGTTATCGATGAGGCGCAACTGCTCTCAATTGAGATGCTTGAATTCATACGGCTCCTTTCAAACATAGAAACGGAAAAGCAGAAGATACTTCACACGATCTTTTTCGCCCAACCTGAATTCCTGTCGAGGTTGAAGGAACATCGAATGCGGCACCTGGCACAGAGAATAACAGTTACATACGGAATTCAGCCCCTCTCTTACAATGAGGTAAAGTCGTATATTAACTACAGGCTATTCAAGGCAGGTTCCAGGGGGCCCCTCACGTTTGAAGAGAAAGCCATAAAAATGATTCATTCGGCTTCAATGGGCTATCCCCGTCTCGTCAACTTTATCTGTGATAGATGCCTCCTCGTGCTGTATGGTAACTCGACACATACGGTAGATAGCCATGCGGTATCCCGTGTACTGGCCGAAGAAAACATCCCTCTGAAATCCATCAAGGCCAGGGCGCCGCTTCGCTCCAGAAAGCAAATGGGCATTGTTGCCGCGATATCTCTCCTGGTCATCCTGTCACTCGCTGCATACTTTTTCTTCCCGTCCGTTCGGGCCTCTTTGGTACGGAAGGGTTCTGACGTGAACACCTCGTATCAGAAAACAGACAGCGCAATGAACCGGAAAACCATGGAAGCGCCCGAAAAGAAAGTGACCGTTACCGTAACGACTGCAAATGTGAGATCTGCACCTGACATTGAATCCGCAAAGATCGGCGCGATTTCTCAAGATGAAGTCCTTACAGTTCTCGAAGAGAAGAGGTCAAACGACAGCGGGTTGTGGTACAAGATTATTCTGCATGGCGACCGACCCGCGTGGATATCATCCGCAGTAGTCACTCAGAAGAAATAGGTCATAGTGTCGTTGGGTAATTGAGTCGTCGGGTCATTGCCCTCAACGGTTCACGGTTGTTTGGCCAATTCTGTTGGTGGTCCAGACTCTTGGGGAACATTCCGGGAAATACTGCCTGAGAGCGCACTGACCATCAGCAAAGAAAAGTCTTTGATGTGTTTGCGGGTCAATTAGTTTAGGATTTCGGATTTAGCGGTACATGCCCTTTGGGCGATCTCTCAGGAGAGTAACTTGGTATACCGTACAGATCAATCGA
>CAYYLU010000061.1:0-15419 GCA_964472475.1 uncultured Syntrophus sp.
TGACGGCTACATAGACTATGAGAGCGCACTCGCCGCTGCAAGTCCTGAAGAGCCGTCCGTCAGCGTTTCGGCAGATGACATATGGGTCATTATGTACACGGTCGGTACAACCGGAAAACCGAAAGGTGTAATGAAAAGCCATGCATCGCTTTTTGCCGAATACTTTATTACTGTCTATGATCATCAGTTCACATTCAACGATGTCAATCTTCTCGTGATGCCTTGCTGTCATGTGAATTCTCTCTATTACTCTTTTGTGGTAACATGGATCGGGGCCACTGTGGCAGTCTACAACATGGTCAGCTTTAATCCCGAAGAGCTTCTGAAGACTTTTCACGATCTTCAGGTGACTTTTACGTCACTGGTGCCGACGCACTATATCATGATGCTTACACTGCCGGACGAGATCAAGCAGAAATATGATCTTTCAAGTGTAAGGAAACTGCTTATCTCTTCCGCACCGGCGAGAAAAGACACGAAATTAGGAGTCCTCGAAATGTTCCGGAATGCCGAATTGTATGAGGCATACGGATCAACTGAAGCAGGTATTGTTACCGTGCTGAAGCCTTCAGAGCAGATAACTAAACTTGGCAGCATCGGCCGTGAAGTGATCGGAACAGACATCATTCGGCTGTACGATGAAGATGAGAATCTCATTACTGGAAACAATGTCGTCGGAGAGCTATATTCACGGAGCCCCATGCTTTTTGAAGGTTACTGGAAAGAGCCGGAAAGAACGTCAGCGAGCATGATAGGTGAGTACTTCAGCGCAGGTGATATGGCTTACCGTGATGAGGACGGGTACTATGTGCTCGTCGACAGAAAGGCAAATATGATAAATTCAGGGGGAGAGAATATCTACCCCTCGGAAGTCGAATCAGTTCTTGGCGCTAATCCGAAGGTCCAGGAGGTGGCGGTAATCGGTGTACCGCACGAGAAATGGGGAGAACAGGTGACAGCTATCATAGTCCTCAGGGAAGGTAATAAGGCAACTGTCGAAGAGATCCAGGAATTTTGTAAGGGTAAAATCGCCTCTTATAAGATCCCAAAGGAAATCTTCTTTATTGTTGAAACCGAAGTTCCCCGTTCGGCAACAGGCAAGATGCTTCATCGTGCCCTGAGGGAAAAATACGGCAGATCTCAGTAAATGGTCAATAGGATAATGGCGTCAGGGATCAGTCAGGCAACTCCAAAGAGCCGCTTACTGATTTTGATTTATTCCTACCAGAAATCGATGTCCTTGATAATTGAAGACTGTGCCGTTTGAGTTTATTTCCTCAACCTTGAGTCCCTCATTCAGGCTGTCTCCCTCGTGCAGGATTTTATCGTTAATCCTGGCAAACCGGACTTTTGCATCCGGACTGTAGAAATGAGCTGAAACCTTAAATTCCGGCAGGGTTTTTGTGATTTCTTCCGGAAGTTCGCTCAACCGCACCGTTCTGGTGACGGGAGTGGGCCTTCTCTCGATACGTTCAGTGGTTGCCACAGCCGTTTGTTTTGGCTTAACGTCAGGCACCGGGGCAGCTTTCTCCCGTTGAACGGGCGCTGGTCCGTTTTTCGGAACTGCAGTCTTCGATGTTGGTTGTAACGCCGCAGGTGAAAGGGGCCTGCCCGATGTCGGGGTACCGGGTGTAACAGCATGAGTGTTCGGAGACACATTATTCGGGGCGGCTTTCTTAGACTCCGGAGCAGTACTGATTTTTGTGTCCACAGTTCTTTGAAAGAAAAAATACATAATGCCCGCATTCAATAAAAGGGCAGCTGCAATGATGCCGAACCAGACCGATCTTCTTGATGAATTCGCGGTACCCTGCATTTGATCCTGCGTGTCGAAAGAGACGGATTGCGGAGCCATTTCCTGCTGCTTGCGTTTCTGCTCCAGTTTCTTAAGGCCTTCGAGGATATATGACATTCGTCTATTTTCCTTCTTGAGGGGTAAGAGAAGGGCCATTCGGGTCTGTGCCGGAGAGATAGAGAAGAGTGCGTGTGCCGGCGATCCCATCGGGGACGAGACCTTTCGAAAGTTGGAATTGCTTCACCTGCGTCACCAGCTCTTCATCGAAAACCTGTTTAGCCGCTGAGACCGGCCTCTTATCTATCGTTGCCAGTCTATGGTCCAGCCATTCGACAAACGGTCCTCTGCTTCCCTTCAGCAGCGCCGGCTTATTCTCGAATGGTACTTTCCAAAACAATGTATAGTCTCCAGTCCAGCGAGAGAGTATCTCCCCGACATTGATCTTTCTCCGCTCTCTTCCAAGTATTACCGTAGCCGTATCTTCAGCGAGTGAAATCAGCGTGGCGTAGTACTTGCTGCTCTCCGGACCAATGAGAGTCAATACTGCAGGTTTGTTTATCTGTCGAATCTCCATGAGACTTCCTTTACCGGACAGGCACCGAACTCCCTTTCCTTCAGCCTCTCTACAGACATCCGTGCGTTCATCAATGCTTACGGGTATCTGCCACTGATGAAACAGACCTTCGCAAGCTGTTTTGAACGATTCTGTTTCGGACATTGTATCGGGTTTATCCAACGTTGCAGGCGGCGCCGGGACCGGCATAGTAACGACCCGTTTTATATCAGCCCCCGATTCCTGCCTGGATGGCCATATCTTCAACGGATATAAGGTCCATGCAAATGCCGCAAGAATGGCCATCAGACAGACGATAACTGCTGTTACCAGAACGTTTTCCCGCACCACCCATTGACTCTTTTTGCCGGAAACCTCACGGGCAGCCGTTAGTAGCGTCTTGCTGTCGACAGCGCTCCTGCTCTGTACGAACGTGCCTATCAGCGTTCTGTCACAGATTATGTTGATCAGTCTTGGTATTCCTCCAGTGAGTTGAAACAGTTCGGATAGCTGACGCTTTGAAAACAATTCGCTGCGGTTGGACCCTGCAACAGACAGTCTGTGGTTAACATAAGCGGGAATCTCATGTTTCAGAAGGGGTGAAAGATGGTATCGGACAGTTATACGCTGGTTCAATTGCCTGAGACGTGGTTGAGCAAGTAAACGCCTGAGTTCGGGCTGCCCGAGTAGCACTATTTGCAGCAGTTTTCTCTGGTTTGTTTCCAGATTTGTCAGAAGCCTTATCTGTTCCAGTACATCAACACTTAGATTCTGAGCCTCTTCGATAATGAGAATGGCACGCTTCCCTCTTTCATGCGCATCCAGGAGATAATCGTTTATAGCGGAAACGAATACCTTATTACTGGTGTTTCCCTGCGGATAACTGATCCGGAATTCGTCACAAATACTCGCCAGGAGTTCGACCACGGTAACTTTCGGGTTGAGCAGAAAAGCGACTTCAGAGTTTTCCGGCAGATTGTTGAGAAGACAACGGCAGACGGTGGTCTTCCCCGTCCCAACCTCTCCGGTCAGGAGAATAAAACCCCCATCAGTATTCACGCCATAGATGAGATGGGCCAGCGCTTCGCTATGACCCTTACTCATGTAAAAGAATCGGGGATCCGGGGCAATCGAAAAAGGATTTTCCTTGAGTCCAAAGTATTCTTGATACATAAGGCTGTAGAGAAGATTAATATAAGAATTAGTTAAAAGCAATTGCAATCACCGGGGCTGGCGCCGGCCCTATTTTATTCACTGCTACTTCTTGTCCCCGGCTGCCTTTGAAGTGGTTGCCTGGATGACATAAAGCGGTATGGGTGTTTATTCCATACCGCTTCTGATTGACACGTTGTCTGGATTATCTGGGGTTTTGTGCCTGCTGAGGAATGATACGGATCTCTACACGTCTGTTTAGCTGTCTTCCTGCTTCCGTGTTGTTGCTTGCGATTGGCCTGCTCTCTCCATAACCGATCAAAGTCATCCGTGAGGTGTTTACGCCCATGCCGACCAGTGCATCCCTAACGGCTTCCGCACGTCTCTGAGAAAGCCTCATGTTCGCTTCTTCAGTGCCTGTACTATCGGTATGGCCCAAAACCTGTATATTAGTTTCCGGGTACTGCCTCAGAACATTCGCTACCCTGTTCAACTCATCGTAGGCACCTGGAAGCAAGGTTGCGGAGTTTACGGAAAACATGTAATCCGACTTGAACGTTACCGTCAGAACGTCGACTGACTGCCGCGTGGTCTGATCGATGATCTGCTGATCTCTCTGGATACTTGCGCCTTCAACGTTAGCGAGTGCCTGCCGCATTGACTGCTCCTGCCTGTCCATGTAATAACCGATTGACCCACCGGCAAGCCCGCCAACCGCGGCTCCAATGCCGGCACCCAAAAGAGTAGAGCCCGTATCCCGGCCTGTCGCCTGCCCTACACCTGCCCCTACGACTGCACCTATGCCGCTTCCGATGAGCGCTCCGGTTTGGGTCCTTGTTGCGCAGCCTGCAAGCAGAAGAGCGCTGATACTCATACAAATAATTGTTTTCTTCATGGCATGACTCCTTTCGTAAACTTGATATTACACCAATAGTATAAACATCACGTATGTCGTGGACAAGTATGTACCGGTTACTATGTCATCATCTTTACTTCCAGTATTTTGTTCATGTCGAAATCTTCCAGACCCATGTAATAGACTGCTGAGTCCACGATAGCAGCCATGGGGACAAGACCGACAATTTCGGTACCGATGATTTCCACTCCGTACCTTTTTGCCTCAAAACGGACAAATTCAAGAGCCCTGTAAAGTGCAGTTTGTGTATAATCCGTCATATTCATGGATACTTGCGTTATGCCACGTTCTCTCAGCTCGATAGGAATCGCCTTGCAATAACGGAGACCACCGTTGATATGCCGGACTGCCTTTGCTATTATCCTCGCTATTTCAACATTATCAGTGTTCAAGTTAATATTAAACGCAACCAGCGGCATGCGGGCGCCAACTGCTGTAACACCTGCTGTCGGATGTATAGTATTTTCTCCAAAATCAGGCTTCCACTCGGGATTGAGCAGTTTTTCGGGCATACCTTCAAATTCTCCCCTTCGTACGTTGGCTAAATTTCTCCGGCTGGGCGATGTTGCTGATTCCTCATATAAGAACACCGGTAATTGGTAGGTGCCCCATATCTCTTTTCCCACTTCTCTTGATAGTGCGACGGCCTCTTCCATAGACACGTTCTTGATCGGTATGAATGGAATTACATCAACCGCCCCCATTCTCGGATGCTCCCCTTTGTGCAGGCGCATATCAATCGTTTCAATGGCAACGCGCACTGCCCCCAGCATTGCTTGTTTGATCATTTCAGGGGTACCTACCGCTGTTACTACAAGGCGGTTGTGGTCTTTATCCCGATGAATGTCGAGCAACTTCACGTCCGGGCTCTCTTGAAAACATGAGAGTATTTTCTCTATTGCAGCGGTGTTCTTTCCTTCACTGAAGTTAGGTACCGTCTCGATAAGTTTTTTCACCTGCACCTCCCATTCAAAGGCAAATTCTAAATTCCAATTTCTAAATCCTAAACAGGCCGGAACGGCAAATCACAAATCCCAAGCTCCAAATTCCAAACGCAAAAGGCAAATTCTAAACCCTGATTCCAAAATCCCAAACGTGCCGGTTGAACAAGCCTGAACTTCCCTACTCTTCCCTTTTACCTTTAACCTTTTGCCTATCGCTGAATACCAAGCGTTTTTCGGACCCGATGACTCAATGACCCAACGAGTACAACAATCATTCTAGCTCTTTCTGGTGAGTTATTCCATATTCACTTTATGGGTGCCGGGATATATGTTATAAATTAGCGTATGGTACGAGGCCAGGTACTCTTCCTAAAAGTGGGAGATCGCGTGTTCCATAAGAAATTCGGCAGGTGGGGCATGGGCACGGTAGTGGAGGAGCGCGCTTCACAATTGCCCGGAGGTTTTTGCTATGTGCGCATCAGTTTCCGCGATGGGCATACGCGGGTATTCGACAACAATTTAAAAAGCGACTGCTGTTGTTATTATGCGGGTATTGAAAAAATCGAAGAAG
The DNA here is from genome assembly GCA_964472475.1 of uncultured Syntrophus sp. Classification (GTDB taxonomy): domain Bacteria; phylum Desulfobacterota; class Syntrophorhabdia; order Syntrophorhabdales; family Syntrophorhabdaceae; genus PNOF01. Next base: position 5,932 of record CAYYLU010000061.1, read on the forward strand.
ATAAGAGACTTCTGGACGTCGATAAATATGAGAAACGTTATGGGATTCCGCGGAGGAAAAAGGCTCTCGGTCGCGGCGAAGATTAATACCTGATGAAACGCATTTCCAGATAAGGAGATTCATGGACGCTGAACTAACGAAATTTGTCCGCGGAGGAGGCTGAGCTTCTAAGATAGGTCCGGCGGACCTTTCTAATGTCCTCTGTGGAATCGATATTCCGACTGACGAAAATGTGCTGGTGGGAATAGAAGGTTTCGAAGACGCAGGGGTATACCGGGTTACGGACGATATTGCCCTTGTCCAGACAATAGACTTCTTCACGCCTATCGTGGACGATCCATACTGGTTTGGGCAGATAGCGGCTGCCAACTCGTTAAGCGATGTGTATGCTATGGGGGCGATCCCCAGGACAGCCCTGAATATTGTCTGTTTTTCGCCGAAAAAATACGACCTGAATGTTCTCAAAGAAATAATACGCGGAGGAGCCGATAAGATCAGGGAAGCGGGGGTGAGCCTGCTCGGAGGGCACAGCGTTGAAGATGAAGAAATCAAATACGGGCTGTCGGTAACGGGACTTGTGCACCCCTCGCGAATTATTCTGAATACGGGCGCATCGCCTGACGATGTTCTGATCCTGACAAAACCACTGGGAACCGGGATTCTCAGTACAGCAGTGAAAGGCAAAGAGCTCGGCGCCACCGCTTTGGACCACCTCATTTCAGTTATGGCGCAACTCAACAAGAGTGCCTCTGAAGCCATGAACTCACTGACAGTGCATGCGGCAACTGATGTAACCGGTTTCGGGCTGGCCGGTCATCTTACGGAGATGATCAAGGGTTCGATCGGGGTTGAGCTTTACAGGGACAAAATACCTTATTTCAAAGAAGCTATTGAGCTGGCCTCAACAGGGTTTTTACCCGGTGGTTTATACAAGAACAGAGATTTTTACCGGAATCAGGTTGTGAGTTCACGTGAAGATTTCTTCTATGACATTATATTCGACCCGCAGACATCGGGCGGTCTGTTGATTGCTTTGGATCCCGAAGACCAGGAGAGTTTTGCGGAAAGGGCAAAGAGTCTGCAGTTGGAATACTGGACGATAGGCAGGTTTACCGCAAAACCGGAAGGCAAGATTGTTCTTATCTGATCCACGAGGCGTGTTACTCAAAAAAGATGTGTGCGTACGTTGCTGCATCCGGGAAAGAGTATGAAAGCGCTCGTTATATACTTCTCTCTTACGGGAAATACGAGAAAGATAGCACATGCTATCCACAGAGGCATAAATCAATATGTGGACCGTTGTGATATTACCACCATGAAGAAATTTCATCCCGGCAAAGTTGCGGAATACGATTTCGTCGCGCTCGGCAGTCCGGTATGGGGCGGTGTCCCTCCGCACGTGATGAGATTTGTCAAAGAGATTCCGTCTGAATCAGAAATGCGAAAACACATTGTGCTGTTTTGTACGCATGGAGCATGGCCTGAAAGGTTTTATCCTCCCCTCATAGATGAGCTCACAAAAAAAGGTTTCATTGTTATTGGTGTCCGCAATTGGTATGCCAGTGTCTACAGGCCGGCATCACCAAAGCCGTATCCCACGGATGGGCACCCCGATGAAGTCGATCTGCGAGAAGCTGAGGAATTCGGTAGAGAAACATCGGAATTAAGTCGCTTGATATATGAAGGGACAGCTCGTGTACCTGTCCTGCCTCGGATGAAAATGGTCCCTCGCAACACATTTGTCCGTCCGGCCCCCGTGTTACACCGTGAAAAGTGTCATTATCCGGAATGCAGGATCTGCATGGATCATTGCCCCCTGGGAGGTATTGACCTCTCTAAAGAGGAGCCCGTTTTTGCAAAGCCATGCGTTACCTGCTATTTCTGTGAGATGATATGCCCCTACGGTGCTGTTGAGGCGGATTACAAGACATATGAGACCGCATTTCGGAAGGATGTAGAGAATAAATTCCTGAAGGTACTTGAAGAGGCTGAACGGGAGGGGAACTTCAGAAGACTAGTTCCGGTTGATGAAATCGGCTGGAACACCCCTTACTACGTTATCCATAATACACACCCCCGGTATGTCATACCCGAAGAAGATTGGGATTAATATAGCTCGGACAGTTGTCAATGACTGATTTCTCGATGGAGGTCGTGGATGGGTTTTAATCTTACAGAACTGCAGAATAGGGTAGATGCGCTTACAGCCGAGGGCAAATATCAGGACGCTATCGAGTTGCTTAAGAAAGAGGCAGATGCACCTGTCACCAATGCTGCCGTGCATGCCGCGGTCTTGAATGAACTCGGAGGATTGTGCCGCGCCATAGGGTCATACGAGGAATCAAAATCCGCGTTCAAGAGGGCGATGGACATTCTGATAGAGTCAAGAGGAAAAGACGACCCGGACTACGCTACGACCATCAATAATCTTGCCGGTACGTATCGACTTATGGGCGATCGGAAAGCTGCGGAATCTCTTTTTATCGAAGCCGCTGATGTATATGCCCGCACCCTCGGTAAACGGCATTTCTTGTATGCCAGTGCCGTCAACAATCTCGGTCTGTTGTATCAGGATATGAGGGAATTCAGCAGGGCGGAAATGTTGCACAAGGAGGCACTTGAAATAGTCAGGGAAGACGAAAGAAACCCTATAGCGTATGCGACCACACTTAATAACCTGGCGGGGCCCTTTCGTGCTACCGGTAGATACAAAGAGGCTCAAACATACGCGGAGGAGGCACTCGAAATATATCGCAAACTTCTGGGTGAAGAACATCCTCTTTACGCATCGGGACTCAATAATCTGGCATCGCTGTATTCGCTCACAAACGAATACGGGAAGGCAGAACCCCTCTATGTGAAAGCGCTTGAAATCTGTCGAAGGATTTTTGGCAGGAAACACCCGGATGCTGTGGCTGCAGCAAACAACTTGATCTTAATGTACGAGAAGATGGGTGATAAGAACAAGGCCGATCTTACGAAGGCACAGCTGAACGAATAAGTTGCCAGGGGGAGCTGCACTGTGTTTTTTACTCGAAAGGGACTGCCGGCATGAAAGGACTGGAGTTGTCGGAGCGGTACTTTAATGAAATCTGTTCCCCGATGGTAGAAGAGAAGTTTCCGGAATACAGTCGGAGGATCGCGTCGGGGCTTGTTGGTGACGGGTCGGAATGCTTTGGTTTCGATGATGAGATCTCACGCGACCACGACTGGGGACCTGCCGTATGCCTGTGGCTCACTGAACAGGATTATTCAGCTGTGGGAACACGCCTGAAACAGGAACTGGCAAGGCTTCCGAAAGATTTCGCCGGTTTTCCGGCAAGGAAAGAGAGTGAAAGTACTGCTGACAGAACGGGTGTCTTTGCGATAGGTTCATTCTATAAGCGATTCATCGGTTTTGACAGACTGCCGGAGAACTTGAAAGAATGGCGCATACTGCCTGAAGAAAATCTTGCTGCAGCGACAAACGGTAAGGTCTTCAGGGATGCGTTGGGTGAGTTCACGGCGTTTAGAGCCGGATTACAGGCATTCTATCCGGATGACGTCCGGTTGAAGAAAATCGCTTCCCGCTGCATGACTATCGCACAGGCAGGTCAGTATAATTATCAGCGATGCATGCGACATGGCGAGCATGTCGCTGCAGCATATGCAGAGGCCCAGTTTGCGTATAACGTTATCTCAATGGTGTTTTTGTTGAATAGAAGGTACAAGCCTTTCTACAAATGGATGCACAGGGCAGTGAGAGGGTTGCCGGTGCTGGGTCTCCAGACCTATGATTTGCTTTCACAGCTTGTGGGAAATGGCGACGAGAACTCGCGGTGTCCCGGTATCAAAACAAAAATCGGTTTAATCGAAGACATTTGCCGGTCGCTGGTGGAGGAGTTGAATAATGAGGGACTCAGTGATTCCGGGAGCAGCTTTCTGCTCGATCACGGTCCTTTGGTGCATATGAAGATACAGGACGACTACCTGCGTGAGCAAAATGTATGGCTGGAGTGAGGGACAGATGGCAAAGGAAAATATTGTAGAGTCAATTATAAAGATAGAATGGAACATGTTCCAGAATGTGCAGAATGTAGGTGGAAGAGCGGCATGTCAGGATGAATTGCATACATTCAGGATCATGCGGGCGAGCCAGGCGGAGAGCTGGTCTGAAGCAGTCCTCGAAAGTTATCAATCGGATTTGACTGAGGCATTAAAAGAAGGCCGGAACCTTATGACTGAGAAATATGCCAGAATGATGAAATCCACATCGCCGTCGGAATACGCAGATATTGAGCACCTTCTTCCTTCGCTGTCGGTGGAAGTCAACGAATATATTGAGAAGATTTCATCCATCGTACTCGAGTGGGAAACGGAATTGCTTGTGAAATATCCGGCCATCCTGAAGAACGGTCGGCCTATCCACACCTCTGATGATACTCCTTTTGTCACGTCCCTCGAGACGTACCTTAAAAGTGAACTCGCTACGTATTCACTACGAACTCTTGAGCTCTATCACGAGCATGTCAGCAGTCAAAAACTAAATAATATCAATGGGTCTGAGCTTACCCTTTTGCATACAATCCGGAGTTATGGATATCAAACACTTGCCGAAGCAAATCAAAAACTAAGCCGCCCTTCGTAGAGATTTTCCGGTGCGCTTGACTTTTCTGCTCATCTATATGTTGAATATAGTATAAATGTATACTATATATATTCTGTACTAACAAAGTGATCCCGTATCTACACATGGCTAACACATTACAGAAAAATAAAGAGGATACCGATGAACGGGAATGACGCGCGTATACCGTATTACGTGCAGGTTGCCGAGACCCTGCGAAGAAGAATCATGACCGATGAGTACATGGAGGACAGTCTTATACCTCCCGTCCCGGAACTGGAAAAGGAGTTTAATGTAAGCAACATTACCATCCGGAAAGCATTGGAGACACTTACTCAGGACGGACTCCTTCGGCGAAAGAGGGGTGTAGGGACTATCGTTCAAAAATGCGACCGGGACCTGGTGATTTTGGATCTAAGCGGCGGCTTCAGAACGCTTGTACGGTCCATAGAAGAGTTGCCTATTGAATTGGAAGTACTGGAAATAAAACTGGTACCGGCTCCGCATTATATAAGACAGATGCTTACGGCTTATAATTCCGGCAAGGTGTTGGTCGTAAAGAAGGTGAGACGACATGCCGGCAAACCGTTGAGCTATTATGTACATTACACCGATCCCGATCTGTATCCCGGTATTACAAAGGAATTGACCGAACAGAAGACCTTTGTCGCGACTTTTGAGGAAGTGAGTAAGAAAAAACTGACGGTGCTCAAACAACGGATTGAGGCAGTTGTTGCTGATATCGATCTGTCGGAAGTGCTGCAGGTGCGTTTCGGGTTACCTCTGTTTTTTACCGAGAACCTCTATTTCACGGAAGCAAACAGGCCGGCAATTCTGACCCAGAATTACTATCGTGGCGATAAGTGCTTTTACAAGACATCGACTCACCTGTAGCCCATGTGGTTATTTGACATTGTCAATTTGTGCGCATATATTGATCAATGGTATACTTTTATACATGAGATGTCCGCAGGAGCTGATGCGGCGGGGTTCTCAGGCGTGCAGGTTCATCGATTTATAAGGAGAACAACACTGTATGAACACAAGAATTGAAAAGCTGAAAGCGGGTGTTCAGGTAGACAAATACCCGATATGTACCGAAAAGGCGAGGCTCATGACGGAATCTTTTCGGAACACCGAAGGCCAGCCTGAAATCCTCCGCCGTGCAAAGGCTCTGGCATATACACTCGACAACATTACGATTTTCATTAGGGACGGGGAACTAATTGTGGGGAACGCTGCAAGCACATATATGGGCGTTGAAATGGAGTTTAATTACGGCCCGTGGCCAAAAGAAGAAATCGATGCCTTGAAGGGCGAAGGATGGCTCCTTGATGATAAGAACCTCAAGGAAGTCGAGATCATGAATGAATACTGGAAGGGCAAGAGCCTTATGGCAAGGATCGGCTATTCTTTTGATGATGAACGCCTTTGGCCCTTTATGCAGACGGGAATTGTGCTTTCCGCCTGGAAGAGCAGAGAGGAAGGTAGCGGCGGTGGCTATGCCGAAAGTGGAATGGGCCTCGGGCCGGGCCTTTATAATCATGTTGCGGACTACGAGCGGGTGCTGAAGAAAGGTTTGAGAGGTATTATCAGGGAGGCGGAAGACGAACTGAAGACACTCAGGTTTCTCGGTCCGGGTACAGTCGATAAAGGCCATTTTCTTAATGCAGTCATCATATCGCTCAATGGCATCATAGCATTTGGACAGAGGTTATCCAGACTAGCTGCGCAGATGGCCTGGGCAGAAAAAGACCCTGCGCGCAAGCAGGAACTTGAACGCATCGCCGGCATATGCAATAAGGTACCGGCTGAGCCGGCATCGACATTCCGGGAAGCAATACAGTCTTTCTGGCTGACATACCTCATGACATGTCCCTCCCCGACATCCGGCATGGGAAGGATGGACCAGTACTTGTATCCTTTCTACAAGAAGGACAAAGAAGAAGGTACTATCACCGATGAAGAGGTCGTGGAGCTTTTTGAATGCCTTCGCCTGAAGGATATGGAGATCAACCGGATATCAGGGCAGGCAAATAGAAAGAAAAATGCAGGTATGGCCAAATGGCACAATTGCGTCATAGGCGGACAGACAAAGGACGGCAAAGACGCAAGCAATGAACTGTCATATCTAATCCTTGAGGCAGCGTATCGCTGTCGCACGACGCACCATACAATTACGCTTCGCGTCCATGAGGGTACTCCTGAGTCGCTCATCATGAAAGGAATTGAGGTCATCAAAACCGGTATCGGCATGCCTGCCTTTATCGGTGACAAGTCCTATATGGCCTTTATCCAGGATCAGGGTGTTCCGATTGATGAGGCACGCGACTATGCATTGGCAGGCTGTATCGATCCGAACCTTCCCGGTAAATCGCGGGTAAGCGCTATATGTATGTTCATAGTACCGATGGTGCTGGAGATCATGATGCACAATGGGGTATTCCCGAAAACGGGTGAACAGCTTGGGCCAAAGACAGGTGATCCGACTCAGTTCAAGTCCTTCGATGATTTGTTCAACGCATTCAAGATTCAGTTTGAATACTTTCTCGGTTTAAACGCCGAATACAACAATATCTGGATCAGAGCTCACTCCGAAGGATTTCCCGATCCGGTCCGGTCGGCCCTCATGCACGACCCGATGAAGATCGGAAAGAACTTCCTTGATCGTACATTTCCGCTCGAAAATGCTGCTACGCTAAACATGGTCGGCATGATAAACGTGGCTGATTCATTGACTGCCATCAAGAAACTCGTGTTTGAGGAAAAGAAATATACAATGAAGGAAATGGTTGATGCGCTGGCTGCAGACTGGCAGGGCTTTGACCAGATGAAGAAGGATTGTCTCGCTGTTCCAAAGTATGGTAACGACGATGAGTATGCCGACTTTGTGGCAATACAGCTTTTCCAATTCCTTGCCGAAACTGCACCGAAGTTCGGAACAGTCCTGGGCGGCAAACATATTGCGTCGGCTATTTCTATTTCTTCTCAATGGCCGGGCGGCGCACAAACAGGTGCCACCGCAGAAGGACGCTGCGCCGGAGCTGTGCTGGCGGATGGTTCCACGTCCGCCGTGCAGGGGATGGACACATGCGGACCTACTGCCCTGTTTAAAAGTGCCGGCAAGATCGAACAGGATTCATATCAGGCCACATTGATGAACGTGAAATTCCATCCGACGGCGCTGAAGACTGAAGAAGACATGAAAAAACTTGCCTTTTTGATCAAGACGTATTTTGATATGGGTGGAAAGCATGTACAGTTCAATGTCGTGAGTAAAGAAACTCTTCAAAAGGCGAAGAAAGAGCCGGAGCAAAATAAAGATCTGGTGGTAAGGGTGGCGGGATACAGTGCATATTTTGTGAAGCTCACACCGCCGATGCAGGAGGAAATCATATCAAGGACGGAGCAGCAACATACGTAGTGTAACCCTGTGATGTCTACGCATCACAGTAATAAAAACAGGAGGGAGAGCAACATGAACAAAATCAGGGGTATGGTTGTTGTTTTAGCAGCACTGCTGTTCGTGGCATTCATGATGCCTGCAGGAGCAATGGCCCAACAGAAGGCAATAGAGCTGACATTTGGCTCACCTTACAATGTGGACCATCCTTTCAGCAAGACGGACCAGAGATGGTTTGCAAAGATCGAAAAGGAGACGAATGGTCGGGTAAAGTTTAAACCTTTCTGGGGCGGCGCCATAATCGGCGGCGGCGGCGGTGCTATTGACGAAATCGCAAAAGGCGTGGCCGATTGTGGTCAGATATCACCGGGACAGTCGAAAACAGGGCTTGACTTTGCCAAGGCAAGCTTTGTCTTTATGACCGGGGCAACTGTACAAAATGGTCGCAAGATATTTAACGAGGCAAGAAAGAAATTTCCTGAGATCGATAAAGAATATCTGGACAAGGGACTTATGCCCATTTATAGTTCGGGTACCCAGTATCATCTCCTCTCAAAGAAGCCGGCACGCAGGCTGGCTGATTTCAAAGGCATGAGAGTAAAAACGCTGGGCGAGATTGTCGACGTGTTGAAGGACCTGGGCATGGAAGGCATGGCATCGCCTATGGCTGAAACCTACATGAACCTGCAGAAAGGCGTCCTTGACGGTGCCTTTACTACTACCGACACACTGTTGACATTCCGGTTCTACGAAGTAGCAAAATATATGACTATGATGAACCTCTATAGACCCCATATGGGCAACAGGGTTTGTAACGCTGCAAAAATCAAGTCTTTGCCGGCGGACATTCAGAAAATAATTACTGACAGCTTTGAGTGGTGGGGTGCGGAAGCGGATAATGATGTCATTAAGAGCGACCTCGCGGGTAAGGACTTCGGCGCGAAGAACGGCGTAGAATATATCAATCTTCCCAAAGAAGATATGGATAAATTCTATTCATTGGTTGCAAGAGATGCAGTCAGGGAAGCACAGAAACTCGACGCAAAAGGCATTCCTGCCACAAAGATGTACAATGAAATTCAGAATCTGATCAAAACAACGAAGTAAAAAGCATTAAGACAGCATTATCGGAGGCGGGAGAACCTATTTTCCCGCCTCCACTTTTCAGCAGAATACATTGGACTATATTCAGAGCTTTACAGATCAACATAGAAGTTTTCTTGACTTTGTTCCAGGAAAGGTATTTCTTATTTGTATATGAATATACATTTTAACTACTTCGCTGCGATCCATTTTTTCGGATACAATGGTGGCATGTCCTGTCACTATATTAATGAAGGAGGAGAGAGATGAGTAAGGGAAGGTGTTTAAGTCTATTGTTTGCGGTTGTTTTTGCGGTTGTGTTGATCGTTCCCGGTTTTGTGTCAGCACAGCAGGTAATTGAACTGAAATACGGCAGCACGTACGGTCCAGATCATT
>CAYYLU010000062.1:0-15112 GCA_964472475.1 uncultured Syntrophus sp.
GTTCAATGCGTTCTTAATCGATAACTACTTGGAAGCTTCTAAACGCCGGATATTGTTCTTCATTCATTATAGTTCTTTCATGATCTCAGTACAACGAAAATTGATGATGTGTTTTTGAAATAGGAGGGGTTTTCTGGTAGAATATAGCCATTCAGAGAGAGTGCTTATCGTATCATTTATTCCAAACATTTAAGCATTGACATTCTGTAACGAAAGCCATGGATAAATTATTCGTAAAGGGTGCAAGACAGCACAACCTTAAAAATATCGATGTAACAATTCCGCGAAATAAGATGGTCGTAATCACAGGACCAAGCGGCTCCGGAAAGTCTACACTTGCATTTGACACGATATACGCGGAAGGACAGCGCCGGTATGTGGAGTCGCTTTCATCATACGCCCGGCAGTTCCTTGAATTGATGGATAAGCCTGATGTCGATTATATTGAAGGCCTGTCGCCGGCCATCAGCATTGAACAAAAGACGATCAGCAAGAACCCGAGGAGTACAGTAGGGACTGTAACCGAGATATACGATTATCTGCGCCTGCTCTTTGCCCGGATCGGACACGTGTATTGTTACAATTGCGGCAAAGAGATCACCAGCCAGCACGCGCCGCAGATAGTCGACAGCATCCTCGCTTTTCCCACCGGCACGACACTGACCATTCTTGCACCGATAGTCAGAGGCAGGAAAGGGGAGTATAGAAAAGAGATCGACGAACTTCGCAAACTGGGTTTTACGCGCATAAAGATTGACGGAAAAGTAGTAGATCTTGCGGAAGAAATAGTCCTTGATAAGAACAAGAAGCATGAAATTGATGTGATCATAGATCGTGTGGCCATACGAGACGGTATTGAAAGGCGTCTTTTCGAAGCCGTAGAGCTTGCTCTTAACCGTGCGAACGGTGTTGTGAAAGTCGAGACAAAGGAAAGGATGCACACGTTCAGCGAGAAATTTGCCTGTCCCGATTGTGGTATCAGTTATCCCGAGATTGCACCGCGGATGTTCTCCTTTAACAATCCCTACGGTGCATGCCCGACCTGTCTCGGGTTGGGGGTCAAAGAGTATTTCGATCCCGACCTCATAGTGCCCAATCCGGACCTTTCTCTCAGAGACGGCGCAATCCTTCCGTGGGAAGATAAACCGCCGGCACATTTTCTGCCTTTTCTTGAGGCCCTGGTAAAACATTATAAAATAGATCTTCGCCGGCCCTTTCGAGAACTGCCAAAGCATGTGCAGGACGCGATACTCTTTGGCTCTCAAGGCAACCCGATAGAGTTTTACATTGACCATGGCGCCAGGCGAGAATTCATACAGAAGCCTTTTGAAGGTGTGATCGCCATTCTTGAAAGGCAGAAAGAACGGGCTGAATTCTGGGAAAAAGAAAAGTTCGAACGCTACATCAACCTGATACCCTGTCCTGTATGCAGTGGAGCACGCCTGAAGAAAGAAATGCTCTGGGTGAAAATCAATGAACTCAATATCCATGAGGTGAGTACAAAGACCATTGAGGAGACCAGGACCTTTTTCCAAAATCTTGTGCTGACCGAAAAAGAGCAGGAGATTTCGCGGACAATCGTGAAGGAGATCACAGCGCGCCTGACGTTTCTTATAGATGTCGGTCTCGATTACGTCAGCTTGAGCCGAAACTCGGCGACACTCTCATCCGGAGAATCTCAGAGAATTCGTCTGGCGACTCAAATCGGTTCCGGGCTTACCGGTGTTCTATACGTGTTGGATGAGCCGAGCATCGGATTGCACCAGCGCGATAACGACAGACTGCTCGGGACATTGAAGAGGCTGAGAGACCTTGATAATACGGTAATTGTGGTTGAGCATGACTATGATGCCATCATCGAATCGGATTATGTGGTAGACCTTGGCCCCGGTGCGGGTGAGAACGGGGGGAACCTTGTCTTTCAAGGAACTCCGGAGGCGCTTGCAAAACATCCGGATTCACTTACCGGATTGTTCCTTTCCGGGAGACGTGAGATAAAGGTGCCTGAAAACAGAAGACAGCCGGTAGAATATATCTCAATCAAAGGGGCCGCAGCACACAATTTGAAGCACATCGACGTTGATTTGCCGGTCGGGGTATTCAGTGTTGTCACCGGTGTGTCGGGTTCAGGCAAGAGCACGCTCGTTGTTGATACGCTTTTTCCTCTTCTAAAACAGAAGCTTTACAGATCGAAAGAACGTGCCGGTCAGATTGACGGCATTACCGGATATGAAGCGGTCGATAGAGTCATTGATATTGATCAGTCACCTATCGGACGAACACCGCGATCAAATCCCGCCACCTATACAGGTGTTTTCACGCATATTCGTGAGCTCTTCACACGATTGCCCGAATCGCGTGTGCGAGGGTACAGGGAGGGCAGATTCAGTTTCAATGTGAAGGGCGGACGATGCGAGACGTGCGCCGGTGAAGGGTTTGTGAAGATAGAAATGCAGTTTCTGCCCGATGTTTATATTGTATGTGATGTGTGCAAAGGCAAGCGTTACAACCGCGATACATTGGAGGTACGATATAAGGACAAAAGTATAGCCGATGTTCTCGAAATGACTGTCACACAGGCAACGGAATTTTTCGACGCAGTGCCCCAAATCAAGAACAAGCTCAGGATGCTCAACGAAGTGGGACTCGGCTATATCCGCCTCGGACAGGCGGCAACTACGCTTTCCGGCGGTGAAGCGCAAAGAATAAAACTCTCGCGTGAGCTTTCCAAACGGGATACGGGACGCACGATCTACATATTAGATGAGCCGACGACCGGACTGCATTTTGCGGACGTAGAAAAACTGCTTCACGTATTGTTCGAACTTGTTGAAAGAGGAAATAGCGTCATTGTTATAGAACACAATCTCGATGTCATCAAATGCGCGGACTACATAATAGATCTCGGTCCGGAAGGCGGTGAGAGGGGAGGCAATGTCGTTGCAGCCGGTACACCTGAGCAGATTATGAGCACGCCGACGAGCTACACAGGCCTTTTCCTGAACAAATATCTGAATGGCAAGATCCTCAACGGCAAATCGAAAGGTAAAGTAGCAAGAGCAAAAGTGCGATAATACAGGTAGAATGCTCTTGCCTTACAAACACCGTAGAAGTTCGGTTCTCTGTCTTATTGTTTTTATCTTCTTCGGTTATTCGACAACTCTTGCTTCCGATGGATGGAAGAAAATTGTGACCAACAAACAGAATGATGTCTGGTATGTAGATCAGACTATAGGTTTCTCGACAAGAGGGGCTGTTACGTCAAGTCGTGCTCTCCTGAAATTTGTTCCCGGACGAAAAGGCGTAAACAGGGAGAGTGTCAGTGGCGATCTACTGAGAGCTGGTGTGGATGCGGGAAAGTTCAGTTATCTTGTGGAATCGGTCAGTGTCGATTGCAGGAAGGGAGTCCTGAGCGTTTTAAAGAAGGACTATTTCGATGCGGATGACTCGATCATACATGTCAGCACCTTCGCAGCGCCCGGACATTATCCCGCAAATAGCGACAGTACGTATGGTATTATCTCAATGGACTTGTGCCAGACCAGGCCTGATCCTTTGACTGCGATCAAGAACACCCTCAAGACCAAGAAGCCTTTTCTTTATTTCTATCCCTGAAGAAAAACCGCCAAGTTTTCCGCCTTCCGCTACGACCCTGTGACATGGAATAATAATCAGGATGGGGTTTTTCCCGACCGCCTGTCCTACCGCACGTGCGGCCATATTGTAGCCGAGTTGTTTGCCTATCCAGTTGTAGCTGCGCACCTGCCCGTGTGGTATCTTCAGGAGTTCCTGTAGAACTCTCCGGGTGAATTGTGTCTGACCGGATATATCTATGGGCACATCGAAGACGACCTTTTCGCCTTTTAGATATTTATCCAGGAGAAATCTAACAGTCTTGAATGAGGCGTCTGACTGTGTACTGTCCGGATACAAACCGGATAGATACTTCTTTGCCTCATATATATTTTTTCCTTCGTGGACGTCAAGAGATATGATATTCTCATCCCGGGCGATCACCGAAATAATGCCCACCGGTGATTCAAATAGTGTATATTCAATATGTTTCAACCATGTACCTCTCAGATGCTGTTGACATTAAATTATCATAAACAGGGGTGAGAATGACAGGATTTGTGAAATTCTTCGGGACCGGCGGTGCGCGTTTTGTGGCTTCTCATCAACTGCGCTCCACAGGCGGGCTTTGGATGCATTACCGCGATACAGATATCTATATCGATCCTGGTCCCGGCGCAATAGTCAGAATAAGAAAGTCGCACGACAGCATTGAACCTTCACGTCTGGACGCGGTCATTCTCACACACAAACACATGGACCACAGCAACGATATTAATATTCTGGTGGAATCTATGGCTGAAGGTGGTTTCAGGAAAAGGGGAATCCTGTTTGCTCCGCATGATGCGGTTGGCGAGGACCCGGTGGTATTCAAATTCGTGAGAAACTATCTCAACGGAATAACAGAAATGAAGGAATCCGGAACCTACACGGTGGGCGACATTTCTTTCAGCACGCCTGTGCGTCACCATCACCCTGTCGAGACATACGGTCTTGTGTTCCATCTGAAAGAAACGATAGGCCTGATAGCCGACACTCGGTATTTTTCGGAGTTGCCGGAGTACTACCGCGTAGATCATCTCATAATAAATGTACTGCGGTCACAGCCGATAGAAAACCATGATGCCGTAGATCATCTGGCAATAAACGACGCGGAGACCATCATCCGGGCAGTGAGGCCTAAGACGGCAATCCTGACACACTTCGGGCTCAAACTCATCAAGGAGCAGCCCGACGTGATTGCCAGACAACTGAGCGATGACACAGGAACAAATGTGATTGCTGCACATGATGGAATGAGATGGGAATTTTAAAGTCAGCCGTGATCTTAAAACTGACAGTTCCGCAGAGTTCCATATATATTGTCTTGTAAACCAGTTCTGCTTATCTCAGATTTCTGGAAAATGTAACTGAACATTATTTCCCGGCCCCTTCCCATTCTTTTCTGTTTTACCTCCAGGGTGATAAGCATGTCCATTCCCATCTACTTTTACGCAGAGGCAACTGCTTGACTTTCGAGTTGCTTATGTTATAACTGGAGGGTGCAAAAGGAACTGAAACGGACCGGCCCGGCGGGTTCCTAAATCTGTAGCAATGCTACAAAAATTGAAGATGGCAACAAAATAGGCTACACAGGGATTACTGAGAATTCTTATCATAATGTCTGTAATATTGAGAACTTGATGACGATTAGAAACACATGCATCAATCAAAGGTGTTCTTTTAAGAGCGGCACGATTCTTGCCCCTGTAGACCTAAGGACAGACACGTTATGATCCAAAGGAGCACGCGATGAAGAATTCGGGCAAGAAAGCAATGGTACTGGCCGTTGTTTTTTTTATCATAACAGGCCTTGTAGTATTGACCATCAACACGAAACAGACAACCTGGAATAGTATACGGCCATACATTGGTATGGCACAACAGGAGTATTTTGACGACGCTGCCTTTGAGGGAAACGGCAGATGGTACGGTCTTTGTGAGAAAAACTCCATCAAATCGATAGACGACTTTCGTGCGGCGGTTAGTAAGGATCCCGCACTTAGAATTCACTATGCATCCTTCAATTGGGAAAACGCCCGTATGGCACGATTGGAGCATACAGTAATGGCCTATGTGTACTTCAGGAAAGACGGGCAGATATTCAGGAAAGAAAAGCCTATTAAGTTAGTCGCAGGTGATGAGTATATCACGGACGGAGACACCCGAGTCAGGACTCACTGCTGCAACAGCTATGTATTGGCCTCTGAAACCGAGGCTGAGGAATTAGTACGACCGGCTTTATACCACAGCAGCGTTCCCGAACCTGCAAGTGTTTTGTTTATAGGACTTGGACTCGCAGGACTGGGCGCGGGTAAATTTATCTTCAGAAGAGACGTATTCCGCCGGAAACGTAAATAAGGGTACAATACAGCCGTTCATTTCATTCGGTACTCTCCCCGCGTATCCAAACATACCTGTTTCACACTGATGTTTTTCGCCCATCATGAATGGTTCATGGTCCTGCCTGTTAATCGTAATGGACCAGTTAAGTAAATCGTAAAATCACCGTTAATACATTAGGAGATCATAGTCCGACTGGAATGAAACAGTATATCTTCAAGTCGCGGGCCCTGGTTCCACAGGACCTTCTTCAACGGGTCAGAGGAGTTTTGGGGTATCCCGAACGTCAGCGAGAACAGACATGAGCATTGAGGTCTCTTCTCGGTAAAAATGGAGGTGTTATGTCACTCTTTCTCGCGTTTTTAATCGGTTTCTATTTCGGTGGTTTTGC
The DNA here is from genome assembly GCA_964472475.1 of uncultured Syntrophus sp. Classification (GTDB taxonomy): domain Bacteria; phylum Desulfobacterota; class Syntrophorhabdia; order Syntrophorhabdales; family Syntrophorhabdaceae; genus PNOF01. The sequence goes on from CAYYLU010000062.1 coordinate 6,347, forward strand.
CGTATCGTTTCTCGTAGTTGCCGGACGAAAGAGAATATTCGAAAAAGAAGAACAGGGGTTTGCAAAAAGAACAGCTACAGAACAGATGATGCTTTTCTAGACGGTCGTTTGAGCACTTCTACCATCTTCTTATGTATGATTCCATTTGACGCGACAATATCACCGTCATAGCAGTGAAACTTTTTCCCCGAGATACCGGATACCCGCCCGCCGGCTTCTTCAATTATTAGGGCTCCCGCCGCAATGTCCCACGGGTTCAGTTTCATCTCCCAGAAACCATCGAATCTACCACATGCCGTGTAACAGAGGTTCAATGCCGCTGAACCGTCTCTTCGAATAGCCTGTGCTTCAAAGAGGAAATTTACAAAATGATCGATATTGTTGTCGTCACTGGTTGCCACGTCGTATGGGAATCCTGTAGTAAGAAGAGATTTCTTGAGCTCCTTCGTTTGCGAAACCCTGATTCTCCTGCCATTCAGATAGGAACCGTTACCGCGTTGAGCCACAAACAGCTCTTTGAAGATGGGATTATAAACGACCCCAACCATAACGATTCCGTGCGTTTCGTACGCGACTGAGGTACAGAAAAAAGGATATCCGTGTGCATAATTTGTAGTACCGTCCAGAGGATCTATAATCCATCGGGTTCCGTCCGTTTCGAAGCGGTTTGACTGTTCTTCACTGATGATATTGTCATCGGGAAATTTCTTCCTGATGAGACGTATGATTCGTTCCTGACACGCGAGATCGACATCTGTAACGAGGTTGATCTCTCCCTTGTGGTGAACCGCAAATTCTTTCTCGTAATACTTGCGTTGAATTCTTCCCGATTGCATCGCGCATGCAACAGCAAGTTTCAGAACATCTTCCATGCCTCTCATTGTAATGATATATGGAGAATTTTGCAACATAGCTCAATTTTCAATTACGGATTCGGTTTTATGATATTGAACCTCGAGCATAGAACGTCGAAGTGCAAGGCTTTTGTGCGAACTATCCCGGTCCGACACCGACCCTTGTGGCGCTATACTCATCTACAGCGATGACCTGCTTGCTTCGTTGACAGTGGGCCGTATCTGATCTATGATAGGAATATGGCCGAACTCAGAAGAGACCCCCTTTCGGGCAACTGGATGATTGTCGGATACGAACAAAAAAAAGGCGGCACGCCGGGGGTATGTCCGTTTTGCCCCGGTAACGAGGCACTTACACCGCCTGCCATCAGAGAATACAAAGATGAAAACAATAATTGGCTGGTCAGGTGTGTTCCCGCATCAAATCCCGTTTTTGTCATAGAAGGCGAAGAGAACAGACGGGCTGAAGGTTTCTATGACAAGATGAGTAATATAGGAGCACATGAAATTATTGTCGAGAACAGGGCTCACACAAAGACCATGTCCATGTATACGGAAACGGAATTCCTGCTGTTAGTAGACATGTATCGGGACAGAATAGCGGATCTAAAGCGTGATAAGAGATTCAAATACATACAACTTTTCAAGAACCACGGCGAACTGGCAGGCTCGTATATTTTTCATCCTCATTCACACATCCTGGCAACACCGATTCTGCCGGCCCGCGTCAAAGTCGAAACAGAGAATTCACGAGCGCACTACAGGAACAAGGAACGATGTCTTTCCTGCGATATCATAGCCCAGGAGATACGTCAGGGTACCAGAATAGTAAACATTAACGGGAGTTTTGTCGCGGTATGTCCGTTCGCATCGAGATTTCCATACGAAATGTGGATTTTCCCGCGTGCACATCGACCTTTCTTTGAAGAAACAGTAGATGAGACGGTGAAACACGATTTTGCAGCTATCACTCTTGATGTCATGAAACGGATTGAACAGGTGACGAATGCGTATACCATAGAGCTTCATACAAGTCCCGCCGCGTTCTCTATTGGCACCGATACAGGTCAGGATGATCGTGAATATAGCCACTGGCATCTGGAAGTGCTGCCCCGGGATTTCAGATCATCGAAGTACAAAAGAGAAGACGAATTACACGTCATTTCAATCACACCCGAACAGGCAGCTGTTACGCTCAAGATGCACGCGGGACCCTCTTAAACACTGACAAAATTCTTGAAGAAGTTGAGCTATGTTGTGAAATATTCAAATATATTGAGCACTAACAAAACGTAAAAAAAAAATCAAAATTTTCTTGACAAAAGTGGTCCACGGCAGTTAAATACCTACATGTAGTATTGATATTTAGTAGCTACACTATATATAGTAGCGGGTGGGATACTTTTGGATCAATTGCGGTGCAAACTGTAAGGCTATTATCGTCCGTCTAACTTAAACAAGTTGCTGTTCATACTTTAATAAGGGGGTTTCATGGAAACAACAGATCTTAATCTATTTGTCAGGACATCAGAAGAGAGTATATCAGACTGGGATCGTTCGAAAATAACTGACGCTCTGATACGTGAAACCCTTATTGACCGTGATACAGCGAACGAAATTAGCAAAGAAGTGGAACAGATGATCCGGAAGTCCGGTATTCAGGTGATTACCGCACCGCTGATCAGAGAACTTGTAAACGCCCGTCTCATCGAAAAAGGCCTGGAATCAACTCGGAAGATGCACACGAGGCTTGGTATGCCTCTCTATGACGTGGACAATCTGATCCTGCATCCGAACAGGGAAAATGCGAACGTGCCGCACGGCCCGGAAGCGACGAACCTTACGCTTGCTGAGGGTATAAAGAAAGAATACGCGCTTCTCTCCGTGTTTTCCCAGGATGTCGCTGATGCCCATATGAATGGTGATATACACCTGCACGATCTCGGATTCATCGATAGACCCTACTGCAGTGGCCAATCGCTCGAATATATAAAGAAATTCGGTTTGGACCTCCCGCATTCATTGTCGATGGCAAAGCCGGCGAAACATCCGGAGGTGCTGCTCGCGCATCTCGTCAAGTTTGCGGCAGCGTTGCAGAGTCACTTCGCGGGCGCAATCGGATGGGACGCGATTAACGTATTTTTTGCCCCGTATATTGAAGGTATGAGCGACGACGAAGTGAAACAGCTTTCGCAGATGCTCATCTTCGAGTTCTCGCAGCAGGCGGTAGCACGCGGCGGACAGGCAATATTCACTGATATCAACATTTATTGGGAAGTACCAAAACACTTTGTGAATGTGCCCGCTATAGGCCCGGGCGGCAAATTTACCGGCAAAACATACGGCGAATATGAAAAGGAGGCGCAGCGCTTCGCATGGAGCCTTTTTGAGGTGTTTAAAGAAGGTGATGGGGCGGGCAGACCGTTCTTTTTTCCGAAGCCTATCGTTCATATTACCGAGAAATTCTTCCACACCGATGGACATAAGGATTTCCTCAACCTTATTTCTGACGTCGCTTCCGATAAAGGCAACACATATTACGTTTTCGACAGAGGGGAAACAGCAAAAATATCAGAATGCTGCCGGCTCAGTTTCAAGCTCGAGGAGCGTGATCTACTTGACGCGCGTGAGCCGTGGAGAATGCGTTATTGCGCGCTTCAGAACGTTTCATTGAATCTTCCCCGACTGGCCTATATGGCAAAGAACGACGACAGCAAGCTTCTCAATCTCGTAACGGATAGATTCCTCACGGCTGTTAAGGCGCACCGGGAAAAAAGGGCATTCATGGAAAAACTTCTGGCGTTGGGTGAAAACGGACCTCTGGCGCTCCTCACTATGAACAGAGACGGCATGCCGTATCTGAGATTTAACCTTGCTTCTCATCTTATCGGTATGGTCGGGTTGAATGAAATGGTCCAGATACATACCGGTGAAGAGATGCATGAGTCCAAGAAGGCGCTCAAATTTGGACTCAAGGTGCTGGCGCACATGAACCTTCTTACCGATAAGATGCGCCGGCAGGAGAACATGAAGATAGTGCTCGAGCAGACACCGGCGGAGAGCACGAGCTATCGTTTTGCACGGCTCGATCTGAGATACTTCTCTCCCGCTTCGGGAAGGGTTATGAAAGGGGACATCGCGTCCGGCGAAGTCTATTACACGAATTCAACCCATCTGAACGTCAAGTATGCCATGAACCCGATTGAACGCGTGACAACAGAAGGGCTCTTCCATCCTCTCATTGAAGCGGGCTCCATTTCTCACGTATGGTTGGGTGAGGCAAGGCCGTCGAAAGAGGCGATAGCCGATTTTGTCGTAAAGACATTCAAGTACACCACCAGTGATCAGATAGCCTTTTCACCCGAATTTACCACGTGCAATAAGTGTCATCGTACATCCAGGGGCTTGGGAGATGCCTGCTCATACTGCGGATCGACGGATGTGGACGGTATTACGAGAATAACCGGCTACTTCACAAAGGTATCCAGCTGGAATAAAGGCAAACTCGGTGAGTTGAAGGATCGTTACAGAAACAAAGAATACTTTTCGACAGTAGACAAAAGGAAAGCTGTGAATGAATAGTATAATTCCGGACTCTACGTGTAATACCATTTCGAGGAGGGGTTATGGGTATTGTTAAGATTTTCTACAAAGATGATTGTCCGATGTGCCCGATGGCGAAGAAACTTCGTGACACGCTCCAGGAAAAGAACGTCGCTGTCAGCGATTTTAATGTCGGTACGACGGACGGTCTCGCTGAGGCGACATTCTACAGTGTCATGGCCCTACCTACTATTTTAATCGAAGATGAAGGAGAGAATTCGCTCCAGGAATGGCGTGGGCAAGTGCCCCACGTTGACGAGGTCCTGAATGTTGTGCACGGAGCCTGATTACCCCATCAAGGGGTTTATCGAGACGAGCTTCCTTGACTGGAAGGAACATCTCTCCTCGGTCATATTTCTCGGCGGCTGTAATTTCAGATGCCCCTTTTGCCACAACAGGGACCTTGTGCTTGACCACCTCTCTATGGACGATATACCGGTAGATTTTGTCATTGCCACTTTGAGGAAATACAAGAAATGGGTCGACTGTGTCGTTGTGACGGGTGGTGAGCCGACGATCAACCTGAATCTCTTCAGGCTTCTCGGTGAGTTTAAAAGTGAAAAGATGCGGATAAAGCTCGACACGAACGGGTCGAATCCGGCTATGGTGAAGGGATTGGTGAATGACGGTCTTGTCGATTATATCGCAATGGATGTGAAAGGACCGGTCGACCGTTATTCACGATGGTGCGGCACGCACGTCGATACGCGAAAGATAGACGAGAGTATTGGTTTCATTTTGGAGGGAAAGGTCGATTACGAATTCAGAATGACGGTTGTGCCGTTCCTCCACAGAGAAGAAGATGTATACGAGGTTGCTTCACATATCCGCAGCGCGCGAAAATTCTTTATTCAAGAGTTCAGACCGGAGTGCACGCTCGATCCGGCTTTTGGCGGTATTGAACCGTTCTCAGCCGACAAAATACAACGCATACGCTCCAACGTCAGCGATATCATGTCTGTGCAGCAGCAGGACCAGGTCCGGGAAACACCGAAACAGAAGTACAATCTCATCAAGAACGAATCCGATCTTCGCAGAGAAGAGTAGACGCGACGCAGCGCACACACTATAAAGCCGTAAGCAGTGAGCCGTGAGTGGTAAGTGGAGCAGGCACACCGCAAAAGCGAGAAAAAATGTTTCTCTCTGAGCAGATTGCATAGGTACTCACAAGGCGGCATGGCGATCGACTAAAATCAAGGTGGCTCATCCAGATATTCCGCCAGAAATGGCGGAATATCCAATAGGCGTACCAAAAATGTCACATAGTTAATTATCTGTGAACGGCGAGCGAGATGAGTAAGGTTTGTCTTTAACGCTTGACGTTAAACGCATGTAGGTATACACTGGTTATCGATGATCAAATCTTTCAAGGACAAAGAGGCTGAAAAAGTTTATAACCGAGAAGGTTCACGTAAGCTGCCCGAAGACATACAACAGGCTGCCCTGCGAAAACTGCGCATGATCAACAACGCCAAGAACGTGAACGACTTGAGAATTCCGCCGGCAAACAATCTGGAGAAACTGAAAGGAGATCGCGAAGGGCAGAATAGCGTTAGAATTAACGACCACTGGCGTATTTGTTTCAAGTGGAAAGATAGAGATGCTTACGAAGTTGAAATAGCGGACTATCACTAAAGAGGAAAACATCATGAAAAAAATACTGCATCCCGTGCATCCCGGCGAAGTTCTATCAGAGGAGTTTCTCAAACCGATGAATCTCAGCCAGAACAGACTCGCCCTCAACATAGGCGTACCGGCACGAAGGATTAATGAGATCGTTCTTGGAAAGCGGGGCGTCAGTGCCGATACCGCGCTCAGACTCGCAAGGCACTTCGGAATGTCTGCCGAGTTCTGGTTGGGGCTGCAAGCCCAATACGACCTGGACATTACCGCTGAGGCTCTTGGAGACCGATTGGAGAAAGAAGTTAAAACATACGCAAATGCAGGGTAAAACAAAGGGGTCAGATAACCCGTCATCGCACCTGACGCGGCAGAATGTCGGGCTTGTTTTTGTGCCGTTCTCTGTCGTTTCCTGATATGTATCTTGCTGGACCGGCCGCGTCGGTGAATCCACATTATGCGATGAAGATGAGAGCTATATGTAGCCATACTTTGTGCCATACATTAGTATTGCTGCTAATGAATAAATTTGGTATAGTGTACTAATGAGAAGAACAATCTTCGAATGGAATGACGAAAAGGACAAGGAAAACTTAGCCAAACACGGCATTTCGTTTCTGATTGCACAACAGGCTTTTCTTGATCCCTACCGTGTTATCGCGGAAGACATTTCCCATAGTACCGAAGAAAACCGGTATTACTGCATAGGAAATGTCGGTGAAGACATTATGACTGTCAGGTTCACATACCGTGGCAACGTTATTCACATCTATGGCGCAGGTTATTGGAGAAAAGGAAGGAAAATCTATGAAGACCAAAATAAAATACGCTGAAAAACCCATGGGCGATCTCAGGATCGTCAAAGACTTTCTCCCCCCGCCCGATCAGTTGGTGCCGAGGGAAGACAATGTAAAGGTTACCATATCCTTGAAGAAGTCGAGTATCACCTTTTTCAAAGAACAGGCAAAGCAGCAGAAGACCTCTTACCAAAAGATGATAAGAGAGGTAGTGGACTGGTACGCTTCGCATTATCAAAAGAGCGCATAACCCTCGGGTGTATGACGTAGTTGACTAACGTGACAAACGAAAAACCGCCCAACTATTGCCTGCACCTGATCGCCAGAAACACTGGCTCCAGGTGAGCCGTCTGTTGGACACTTTCTATCAGGAAGAATTTGATGTCAAGAACAGTGGAAGAAAATGCAGCAATCGTGCTCGAAGCCCTTTACAACGAATGTCCAAAATCGGAAAGTAGATGTGAGATAGGCGGGTTCGCACTATCAGCAGATAAAAGACCTGTTGCTTACGCCTTGCGGAAACCGGCACCGACGAGCAAAGACAACTCTTTTCCCGACCACCAGATTCCGAAAAGACCCGCCAGGATGTCGGTTAGAAGCCTTCCCCAGAAGATGCCGTGCAATCTCAACAGCAGACTTCCCGTTATCGAAAGTGGTATCAGTAATACGATTATACGCACCGCGTTGAGCATCGTCGCGCGTACCGGTTTCTGAGTGCCCGTCAGCGTGAAGCCCGCGTATCGATGTACTTCCATCATACCCAGGCCCATGCTTGTGATGTAGAGGTATGAGCAGAGGACGTTGATAACCGCTGGTTCAGCAGAGAACACGGCCGCAATTTGTCTGGCAAACAGTATCATAATCGACCCTATGAAGATCCCGTAGAGTATTGCGAAGGTCATGGCGCCTCTGCGTGCCGCCCTGATCCTGTCAATCCTCTTAGCGCCGAAATTTTGTGCAATAAATGGGATGAGGGGAACGCCTACCGTTGCCGGAATCATAAAGGCGAACATCTCCATTCTGGTTGCAACACCCATGGCAGCAACTGCTGCGCTGCCGTATCCCGCCACGAGTTTCGTTATGACTGCCGCGGAAACAGGCGTCAGTATCATTCCAATTGCCCCGGGAATGCCGAACTCAAGGATCTTGCCCCATGACGATAGAATGTGCGGCAATTCCAGACTGTGTCTGCCGATCAGCTTCGCGCGCTTGACCACTATGTAAACCGCGATGGCCATTGCGACTGTCTCGGAAATGAGCGTTGCCGTCGCAGCGCCTGCAATACCCATTTTCGGCATGCCGAACTTGCCGAATATGAGGCCCATATCCAGGATTACGTTCAGTGCCAGACTTAACACCATCAGGAAACTGATTGCTTTCATGTTCCCGGTGCTCACGATGATATCGGAAGCGACAAAATGTATCACCATGATAATGGACCCCGCATACCAAATCCTCATGTAACTTGTAGTCATATCGAGAATTGCTCCCGGTGTTGCACCGAGCGTGATGAAAAGAGGTTTGATAGTCCAAAGGCCGGTCACGGTAATGGCAGCGGCAAAAACGATAGATAGAATAAACGTATGGGCTGTCAATCTTGAAGCCCTTTTGTGGTCATTTTGGCCTATCGCGTGTGCCACGAGAGTCATGGCGCCACTGCCCAGGCCACGGGTGAGGAGCATAAGGAACATGATGACGGGAAACGTAAACGAAATCGCTGCAAGCGCATCAGTACCCAGTCGGGAGACAAACCATGCGTTGGTGAGTTGATACATTGTGAGCGCGAACGTGCCGGCTAACAATGGAATGGCCATTGTGATGATTGTTTTTGCGACACTCTGTTCTATAAACCTGGCTGCTGTATTCGGCTGTTTCATCTGATCTCACTTTTT
>CAYYLU010000063.1:0-14727 GCA_964472475.1 uncultured Syntrophus sp.
ATCCACCTGTAACCTATTGGAATTGTGAGATCAAAAAAATGAAATGAGGATTATTGGAGGTTGAATCGGCTAAGTCGGGCTAAGGTGCAAGGAGATTTTCTAACGACGGCTTTAGTGTGGGGAACTGAAATTGAAAACCGTGGTCCAAAAGCCGTCTGGGAATGACCCTCTGTCCTTCCAGAAAAACGTGGGAAAACTCTCCCAGTACGAGTTCAAAGAGCCAGCCCGGGAGAGTTTTTACGCAGGAGTGCTTCCGCAGGACTCTCTCAAAGGCGGCGGACATCTCCCTGTTGGTTACGGGCTCTGGTGCCGTAAAATTAACAGGACCTTGGATAGTCTTTTCCCGTAGAAGAAATAGAAAAGCCCGTATGACATCGTTCTCGTGAATCCAGGAGAACCATTGCTGTCCCGTACCCCAGGTGGCCCCCAAATGGAATCTCACGGAGGCGGCAATCCTGCCGAGAGCTCCACCTCCGCTGCCCAGGACAATGCCAAAACGGCAGAGTACCACCCGTGTGCCCATCGCTTCCGCCTTTCGCGCCTCTGACTCCCATAGAGAAGCCGCACCGGCGAGGAACGTGTCCCCCGAAGGGAACTGCTCGTCTACAAGCTCATCTTTGTGATAGCCATAATAACCGATACCTGAGGCGTTAAAGAGCTGTATGTCCCTATCCGGAGAGTTGGTTATGGCCTCCACGATTCTTCGCGTGCTCGTGATGCGGCTACTTACGATGTCTTCACGTACATTACGTGACCAGCGTTGGAATATCGACGTTCCTGCAAGATTGATAACAACGTGATGACCCATCATTTCCTTTTGCCATGGTCCGGCTTCTAATGGATTTCCCCGGACGTACCGGACCCGTTTGCTCTCGTCATCCTGAATAATAGACCTTCGGGTGAGGATGGTGCAGCTGTGGCCATGCCGCTCAAGCTCAGTGGCCAGTCCCTTTCCGATGAAACCTGCTCCTCCTACCATGAATACTTTCATAGGCCCCGCGCCGGCACTTTTTGCATTAGTATTCTATTCTAGTCCATCTTCCTGTACAATGAAAGGGGAGCGAAGGATAATGAGAATCATACCCGGATTCACGGTTTCTATGGGCATTTATGACGTCCTCTATCTTTCTTTCCTTGTGCCAGTGGAGAGAGTCCTCTCCTATCTGCCCGCACCGCTGCAACCGGCCCCGTTCACGGAAGGAAAGGTCTTCCTGTCCATAGTCTGTTTCCGAAGCCGGGACGTCAAAGTCGGAGGCATCCCCTTTCTGAAGTTTGCGTACGATCAGATAAATGTCCGTACGTATGTACGCGATCCCCTCACAGGAAAAAATGGTGTTCTTTTCATCTTCAGCGGTATAGCCTCTCGTTTTATAGCCTTCTCAGTTAATGCGCTGGGCTTTCCATGGCGTAATATTGCCTTCCGTCTGAAAACTGACAAAGGGAGCGATTCATTCTACAACCGTTATGAAGCTCATGGCTTCTGGCAGGGAGACATCGATCTTAGCATATCTCAGGGGGAGTGCGATAGGCCTGACAGCAGCCCGGAGGAGACCGTTCGATACATCACTTCTCCGGGAATAGGCTTCTACAACATAAAGGGGAGACCGCTTCGCTTCGAAGTGCAGCATACAGAAATAAAGCCTCGTCCGGTTAAGGTGCGGAAAATGACGTTCCCTCTCTTGCTGCTAAACGGGCTTGTCACGGATGAGGAGTATGGGTCGCCGGATAGCGCTCTTTTAGCAGACAAAGGGGTTTTCACCGTATTCCTGCCGCCAAGCCGTGTAGGAACCGGGGCGAGTGATTGATCTGTTGTGTAGTTTTGAGGTGAAAATAAGTCAAGGGAGGACATGAATGATACCGGGAGCTGACATCCAGATTGCCACCGTAATACAGGGAACCCTGGCCGGCATCACGGCCGGCATTATGATGGGGCTGGTCTCAGAAATTTGTTACCGCCTTTCGCTTTTTAGATCCAGTCTTTTTATTGTCGACGGATCGTTTATCATCCGTTTGCTGCCGGCAGGAAATTCGAACGCGCTTCTTTACATCGCCGGGATTCCGGTACATCTTATTACAAGCGGGGTTTTCGGCGGGGTTTACCCTGTTTTATGCGGCCTGCTGGGACTCGAACCCTTCTCGGCCTTTAACGTTGCTCTCTATTTCTTCGTTCTGTGGCTTTCAATGCTTTTTGTTGCTCTTCCGATCGCCGGACAGGGCTTATCGGGAAAAAAACTCGGCAAATTGACATGGGTGGAACAGTTGATCCTCCATATTGTCTTCGGCGTAGCCTACTTTGTCAGCTTACGGTTGATGTGGGGTTTCTTTATTTAATTTGACCGGGAAGCCCGTATTCTGTAATAAGCACGCTTCTCAGCATTTTTCTGATATCCCGTGAAGCGGATCCGGCAGCCGGCCATTATCCGAAATCACTTCGCTGGTAATACCAAAAAGAGAGTGGGATGGCTTGCGCTAATTACCAATTTTACAGCTGATACGTGCGCCACCCGTGAACTGGTTTTCGTCACCCCTTCTCTTCACGAGGGGAGAGTTCCCGGCTACGCTGCCCAAACGATCGTAGCCGCCGAATATTGCCAGTGATATGGATTCCGAAACAGACATGATCGCGGAACCACCGATACCATAGGAGACCAGCCCGGCGCCGGGACTGTATCTGGCAAGTCCAGACCTTGCGGATTGCTTTTGAGAGATGCCGAAATACGCTTTCGTATAATCTGAATCAGCAAGGCCGGCGCGAGGTCCAAAAGCATACGTAAGGCGCTTGCCAAACAGCCTGGTGGACCCCACGTAATTGAGGCTTGTTTCTGCGACAAGACCTTCGTGACCCCCGATACCCTGCCGTAGTTCCAACTCATATTTGAATGGCTTGAAATTGTACTCCAGGAATCCGCCGATTTCGGGCGTTGTACCCACATCTCCCAAACCCCTAAGCGCCTTTGTTTTCCTGCCGGCAATGCGGAAGGGGTTATCGTCATCTTCTGCGCGCCCGAGATTGAGTTTTACAATCGACCCGGCACGCCATCCGCGCCTGTTGATGACATTGAAGCCAATTTCAAAAGGTGAGGCAAAGAAGCGATCTTTATATTCCACCTTGATGCTTGGCAAGACTATTGCCTGATAGTTATCGGATCCCAAAAACGCGGGTCTGCACATAACTGCTACACCCAGGAAAAATCTCCAGTTGTCCTGCTGCCTTTGTGACTGTGTGGGGTCGAGTCCTGTCTGCTGCTCGGGATGATTCTGCAGAACAGGGCTTTGCGTTAGACCGATCTTCTGCTCAGCATAGAACTGCCTCTCAGGACCAATAATGTTTTCTGCCCTGGCGCCGTTAGCTATAACGAATGTAAATATGGCGATCAAAATGAATGCTAATGAAGAGAGCGTCTTATTCACTTTGGGTTTCTCTTGAGTTATCATAATGTCCTGTTTTCTCATTTGTAGATGGGGGTTTTAATTCCACCATTGTCAGTCAATATTGTTAACCCAGCCTATTTAACCACTGCTACCGTTTGATTTCAATCGTTTTCTCCGTGCGTAGGTGCGTTGCTGCAATACATTCAGCCGTAAGCTGAACCTTGTAACCTCGATCCTGTGCGAAAACCCTATCTTGTCTTTGAGTTTACCACAGATTACCCGCTCATCATTCTCGCCCATCATATAACCGTATTCAAGACAAACATGGATATCTAACCGGCAGATTTCTTTTCAGATAAACCCGCCCGTGGACAGCTGCTTGAGTTGCTGGCAGCTTCTCTTCTGCCCACAAGAGCCTGTATTCTCGGTCGGTTGTACCTTTGGCTTATTATACAGGGAATATTTGCACAGATGGCATAGATCAGGTTGATTAACCACGCTTCAAACGGGTTCCACAATAAAAAAGATAATGCCGGAAGCATGGCAGACCAGTGCGTGAGTTCGGCGCGACAGGACTCAACTATCCATTTTCGTGTATAATTCCCTGCCGAAGAGCGGAAGCGATTCAGGGAGAATAGACCGAAAATCTTACCGCCGGAAGGCAGAAACTTCTTCCATAATCTCACCCGAAACACGCTTTGATATATTTCTCCATTTCTTTCCCAGACTCTCGTTCTAAAGAGTTTGTCGCGTGGATCAAAACTGTCATCCGCAATTCTTGAAGCCAGAAAGCCTACACCAAGATGTATGAGTGCCCAGCCTCCGGCATTTACGGCAATAAGCGAGAAAGTGGACAGATGTACCAAGGGTAAGTCCATCATCTATTTCCTTCCATCAAACACAATCGTCCGGCCTTTCCACCTGACTTTCTTCAATGCGTGTTTCTGTGTGATAGACCACGCCATTAAAACGGCAAAGAAAGCCAGCGGAAGCGGAAAAAATACGGCAGTCCATACTCTGAATTCTCCTATTCTGCGCAATATCCATCTGAGCTGCAGGACATACAAACCGTATATGGCCAGAGTCGACCAGATAGATGGGGAGTGTTGAGCAGAGATCGCTGTGATAGCAGCTTCAGATGCTTCAAAACAACCTGTTATCCAAAGAATTATCATCAGGAGAAACGGTTTGCGTATTGAAGCAGAGCCTTCCGCAAAACCTTTTGTCCAACCCTCTATCAGTGACCTGAATCCATCGGGATACATACGAAAAGATATAGTGCCTCTTCCGCTATAACAGCTCACTCTTTTCCCTGCTGCCGAAAAAGCTTTTGCCAGGGCAATATCCTCCAGGACCCTGTCTTTTACTGTATGATGCCCTCCGATACTGAAGTAGTCCTGACGCGAACACATAACACAGGGACCGAACCCTCCTCCCGGTCGAAGCCTATCACCGAATGGTGTAAAGGCATTCAAGCCGGCCATCGCTACAATGTTAAAAAATGCTGAAAACTGTTCGTACGTTTTTACCATCGTGTGGTAAGGTTGCACGGTAACTAACCCCTTCCGTTCCGAATAAAGGGACACAAGATCGCTCAGAGCTGTGCTTGTCAGACAGGTATCGGCATCGAGAAAAAGCAGAGCATCTCCACTGGATTTTTCCGCACCCTGATAGCATGCCCATGACTTGCCAACCCAACCATCTTCAGACATGGTTCCCTTTACTGTGCTAACGTTGAATCCTGCTGCTACAGATGCGGTCCTGTCGTCCGACTGATCGTCAACCACTATAATCTCGTACGGTTTGTGTGTCTGTTCCTTCAGAGACTGTAACAGTTTTCCTATATTGTGTTCTTCATTTCTGGCAGGAATGATGACGGAAACCCGGAGACAGCGCGCAGTGGCAGATCCTGATCCATCATCACGTTTTCCAACCGGGCGTGTGTTCCACATAAGAAAGATGCCGATGAACCAGAAAACGAGCGCTATCATCCGTGCATTAATGGTAACATTTTTTTCCTGCAAAACGACGGATTTTCCCGTAGACTTGATCCCTTGCCCTGGTGATCTGCTTTCTACTTCCTCCGAGTAGGAGGCTGCCGATCCTGGCCGCCGAAGAGGGAAGCGTTGCATTTGCCGATTCCAACTGCAGTAATACAGGGAAGAGGATACCGCTCATTCGAGTCTTTGAACAGTGTTGATTATACCTTCTTCACGAGAAGGCCGAGGCCCTCCATGCCTACGATCTGGACCACTGAGTCTTTCTCGATAAACGGGTCGTCCCCTGTAACGGTTGCCTTCCAGAGTTCACCCCGCACCCGAATGTAGCCTTTGGGGGCGAGCCGTCCATGAGCAACACCTGTTGTGCCCACAAGTGTACTCACATGCATGGAATTCCGGCGGTCGTAGGCGCGCCACACGAGAGGGAACATAATGATGTTCTCCAATATCCAGGATGCAACAACTACAGCTATGACCCAACCGGGCAGAGTTGTCCAGCGAGAAACCACAGCAAGAATAAGTATTATGATAACAAGTCCGGGAACTTGATAGAGCGAATAGATTAGAAAGATCTTCCGGTTCCACTTGGCCATCTACATACAATTATAGGACTAATCGGGTCTTGAAGCCAATTGGAGTCCGAATCAGAAAATCGTTAATGCTTTGCATCCTGCCCGGAACCGGGTCCCTGGTCCAATGTGCCCCTTTTTTCCTGAAAAGTCTCCATCTTCAACTGAGTTGATGAAGCATATCCTCCAGACATGTTCTCCAGACCCCTTAAGAAGCCCGGAACTGGTGCCGATAAATAAAGCAAGGGGGCTTGTGCCCACTGATAATAAGGAGAAGAACCATGCCAAAGAAGTCCAGCATATCAAGAAGATTATCCATCATTGTAGCTTCTGCACTCATTATTTCGATTGGAATCATATCTACGTTCTGCATCATAAAAATGGCCGGGCTGGCATATTCCATTACAGATATAACGCTGGGTAAAAAACTTGAGGGCGATGCCCGGTTGGCACAGTACTATGTAGAGAAACACTACGGAAAGATTGTGTTGAAAGACGGACAACTTGCTGACAAGGATGGAAATGCCATTGCAGGGAAGTACGAGATGGTAGATGCTATTCTGAACGACCTCGGAGATACGGCAACACTCTTCGTAAAAGAGGGCTCTGCTTTCAAACGGGTTGTTACCAATATAAAACAGAACGACGGATCCCGTGCTGTTGGTACGCTTCTTGACCAGAAAGGCGGGGCGTACGCTGAGGTGCTGAAAGGCAATCAATACATCGGACAGGCAGACATACTTGGAAGACCATATCTGACAAGTTATGCGCCACTGAAAGGAGATAGCGGCGATGTGATAGGAATTCTGTATCTCGGGATTCCCCAGGAACAGGCACATCAGTTGGCCTCGAAAAGCATCTGGAGCACGATACTGCTATGCATTATTATAGGACTCATTATTGCTGCAATCTTTGTTGCTCTTTCTGTCAGGATGATTAATAAAGTCGTGACCAGACCGATATCGAGAATGGTGGAAGTATTGAAAGACATTGCCGAGGGTCATGGCGACATCACGAAACGTATAGAGGTGTCTTCGCAGGATGAACTTGGAGAGATGGGGAGCTATTTTAATACGTTTGCAGGTATGCTCCACGAAATTATGCAATCTGTTGCTACGAACAGCAATACCATAGCAACAGCGGCTGTACAGCTCAATACTGCATCTGCAGAGATGGCCAGAGGCGTAGGCATGATTACCGAACAGGCAAATTCTGCAGCCATAGCGGCAGAGGAGATGTCAAGCACGACTTCTGAGATTGCACAGAATTGTGTAGCTGCAGCCAAGAGCTCCGACACGGCCAACGAAACAGCTGCGAACGGACAAAATGTGATTAATGGGACTATCGCAACCATAGACAGTATAGGGAATGTGGTAAAAGAGTCCGCTTCGGTAATAGAAGGGCTTGACTCACAGTCCGAAGATATAGGTAAAGTAGTAGATCTTATTAATGACATAGCGGATCAGACGAACCTTCTGGCCCTGAATGCTGCGATAGAGGCAGCACGTGCCGGTGAACAGGGAAGGGGATTTGCAGTAGTAGCCGACGAGGTGCGCAAACTGGCGGAAAAAACGGCGGAGGCAACAAAGGGCATAAAGGGAAACGTAGAGGCGATGCAGGATGAGGTAAGAAGATGTGTTGAGATGATGAGAAAAGGTGTAGAAAAAGTGGAGTCCGGCACTGCGGAAGCGCAGAAGTCGGGCGCTGCATTCAAGGATATACTTGACCAGATCAACAAACTGGCCGGCCAGATCAATCAGATTGCTGTTGCGTCGGAACAACAGTCTGTGACAACAGGTGAGATGGCGAAGAACATTCAACATATATTCTCGGAAATCCAGGAGATGGCAAAAAAGACGAAGGATAATGCCGATTCATCGTCACAGTTCACTCAGCTTTCTGAAGAACTCCAGAAACAGGTGGGACGTTTCACAATTTAAACTAAAATCTCGAGGAAAAGAGTGGGTGAGCATTTGGTACGCTCGCCCCTCTCAAGCGAGGAAAATTATCGGTCTGCCGGCGGTTTGTGAATGGCTGCCGGTGTATTGAACCTTGTACCCTGCTTCAATGCACTTTCGCAATTTGCGTTTCCACTTTCGCGTTTGTCTCTCACTTCCACCTTCACTCTCCCCGCCTGCATCAGCCCAAAAACAGGCTACCAGTCTATCGGAAAATAGTCTTTGAGAAATTTGCCTGACCAGTGTCTGCCTGTCAGGATACCGTCAAAAAAGGGATCGCAGACCCTGGCTGCGCCATCGACAATATCTAAGGGAGGTTGGAAGTCGTGGATGTTTTGCTTTCGTTGCGAGAGATCTGCCGGATCTTCGTCGGTCACCCATCCCGTGTCAACTGCGTTCATGTATATTCCATCTTTGGCGAGGTCTTCGGCTGAGGTATGAGTCATCATATTGAGGGCGGCTTTTGCCATATTGGTATGCGGATGTCTTCCACCCTTCTTGAAGCGGAGGAATTTTCCCTCCATGGCAGTAACATTTACAATATGTTTTTGTTCGGTGTAATCGCGACGCATGAGCGGGATCAAACGGTTACACAAAACAAACGGTGCTACAGCATTGACTAGTTGAACTTCAATCATCTCCGTGGTGTCTATCTCTCCAAGATATAATCGCCAGCTGTTTGTCTTACGAAGATCAACCTGCTGAAGGTCTGCGTCCAATTGTCCCTTTGGAAAAAGACTCTCGGAGACAGGGGAATAGTCATGACGATAGGCTATCTGTGACAGTTGAGCAGAAGCACGTAAGCCTATACCAGGGCCCTCATCGTTCCATACCGGAGCAGGAGCGGATTCGCCGCTCTGGTCAATTGAACACAGGGAGTTGAGCTGTTTCTTGAATGCCTCATGATCTCCGAGAATCTTCTGTGCATTCTTAGATAAGGCAGAATATTCCTTATTTTCATTCCCGATCAGATGTGCATAGAAGGCGGCAGGCCGCTTTACGGTCTGTGCCGCATTATTTATCAAAATGTCCAGACGCCCGTATCTTCGTTCTACATATTCGGCAAATATTTCAACACTCGGAATATGACGCAAATCAAGACCGTGGATCTGCAATCTATCCTGCCACATAGCATAGTCCGCCTCTCCGGAGTATCTCATGGCCGCGTCAACGGGAAATCTTGTCGTGGCAACGACAGTGGCTCCGGCACGCAACATCTGCAAGGCTGCCTGATATCCTATCTTGAGCCGTGCGCCCGTAATGAGCGCAACATGGCCGCGAAGGTCTGCCGTCTGGAAACGTTTCTTGTAATTCAGATCACCGCATTCCGTGCACATCGTATCGTAAAAAAAGTGAAGCCGAGTGAATTCTTTTTTGCAGATATAGCAATTCCGGGGCGAATCCAATTCCTCACTCTCTTGTTGCCCGGATTCGGGAGAACTTAATGCAATCTGTGCAGGCGCCGTAAACGTGGTGTCAAGACGTGCAGTGCGAATACCGGTCGTATTTCGGGCAGATCTGTTTTTTTGGAAGGTTGCGAGGTATTGTGCTTTTCTTACAGCTTTATTTCTTCTCTTCGCTTCTGTCCTGTCAGGCCGGGATATTGCGCCGGCCGCTTTCAGCAGCGCAATCCTCTGCTCAGCCGGGAGTTCCGCAAGTGCTGAGTCTTTTAGGAGAGATTCGAGCGTAGAAATGCACTTTTCAATTTCTTCTTTCTTTTCCTTCATAATCCCGTATGTTGCTCTTGTCTTTCGATGAACGGTTTTCAGGAGCCGTCTCTTTTACGGTTCATTCTAACATGACGAAGATTTTTATGGTACATCGCTTTAAATGTTTTTGAAGGAATGTCCAATATCAGACTATTCATTGTACCCTTTGGCGACTCAGGAAGAGGCGGATCGGCATCTGCATTATACAGATCATAAGAAACGCGGAGGGAATAGCCTTACATAAAATGCTGGCCGGATATGGTAAAGATCCTTTATCCTGGCATAAGCGCATTAAGCTTGGCCTTCAGACTCAATGTCTATGTCCGTTTCAGCGCTCTTGCGGAAACGAAGTAAATTACCGGCACGGCCTGGTATAACATACCCAACACAAAAGATAGGACGATACCATTTGTCTTCAGTTCGCCGGAATTCAAGAAGTGGTAGTATGAGAAGATAGAACAAGGTAAATAGAATAGCACGCCGGTTATTACGCCGGGGGCATATCCTCGTGTTCTGATGCAAGCGAAAATGTGGACCACTCCGTTGATAAAGAGAAGAGCTGCAATAGACATACTGAAAACGAGAGCATTTTTGCCAAGGACCATCACAATCACACACACGAGCAATTGCAAACCATTGATGATAATCGCTGCCGTTCGGTTCACCACTGAAGCAAACCGTGGATTAAAACGCCTGATGGTCTCCAGAAAACCGCCCGGATAGACGAATTCCTCACCCATATGAAGGAGTGAGGCTATGAAAAACGTAACGAATATCCACTTCATGAATTTCTCAACAGTGTATTTCTGATGCTATTTTTTTTGAAACCTACAACCACTGGCCCATTAAGTCAAGCCTTTCCTGAATTGCTGAATGTTACTAGTCAATTCGCCATTGTTGGCTTTTCACTGCTTCCATCTTCTCTTCCCGCTTCCGTCATACGTGTTTGTGGGTACAGAAAATCAATCCTTGTCCGCCCTCAGAACCTTAAACCATTCAAAACCGGGAAGAGAGACTGCCTGGATATTCCGGAAACCGGCTTTTTGGAAGAGATCCACCCATTGGGCAAAACTGATCCATTCGCCTCTGGGGCGTGCTTTGTGGAAATTGCCCTATAGCCCGGCGACAAGGGACAATCCTCTGTTTCACGGTTCGCGTTGGATTTTCCGCTCCACGCTTCCTTATTTCCGGCTTCAATCAAACTTTTACGCTTCTATCCCGCTTTTGGTTTCAGCTTTCGCGCTGCTCGCGATTCTTGCATCTGCATTTCATCCGTCGGAGACTTCAAAGAATCTACTGATATCTATTGGCATTTTTCTGCTTGAAATTCTGCCGGGTTATTGGTAGTGATATACAAAAGGGAACCTCTACAACAGAGGAAATCAACAAGAGAGGGTGTTATGATAAGTTTTAAATGCAAAACATGTGACAACGAAATGGAAGCTGAAGACAGCAAGAAAGGGATGAAGGGGAAATGCCCTGTCTGCAAGACTGTGATTGTTGTTCCCGCCTATTCTCAAAGATGTCTCATCTTTGATGGGGATCTATCAACCTCCAGGGAAGCAATAACCCAAAATCTCCTCCGCGAAGTTCAGGATAAACACGGTGACAAAATCATCAAGCACACCGAGAATGAAGGAGGAGATGCTATTGCATTCAGATTTAAAACAGATACCCAGGGCGAGAGAAGCCAGTCGGTCCGTGTATATATTGAACCTCCTGTGCAAGGTTTTTCCGAATATAAGTCAGTGGTGGTAAGTAGCAAGATTGGCCACCTCGGTTTTGTCGAGGACAAGAATGATCTCATGGAACTTATAAAGACTATCGACAGCTTTCACTTCCTCAACCTTCACATCAATAAGAATGATGAAGCGGAGATAGTGTTCAGAGGACCTTTCACAACAACAAATGTATCTGTAGTAGCCGACATGATAGCGCTGGTTGCAAATTGTGCTGACAATATTGAGTCACGCTCCGGTACGGACAGGTACTAATCTGTAGCAACTGCTTTTTGTTTGGCCGCGACTGTACAGCGGTTGTAAAAACAATACGGTTTTGCTTTCTTTTGGTGACAAGTGCTGTAGATTTGGCCGGATTACATTGTCCTTGTTACGAAATAAGTCTATCACATTCTTGCCGAGGTCTGGGATCCGGTTGTGCTCTGTCGGACGTTCGTGACATGCTGTCTGCGATAATCACACAAAATTCGCGGTCTGATGCAACTCATGCGCTGCAACTGGAGCAGTAACCGGTTTTTCCAAACATGCTGGATTTGATCCGTCTGTAGTCGGGATATGAATGTCGATCATACGAACAATACTGGATTTCTCCAGGACAGCCCGAGGGGTGGCAGCCGGGGTGCATGAAACACGTCGGTACGTGCTTATTTTAGCAGGAGAAGGCTCAAAGCCATCACCAGCATACCTCCCACAAGCCCAAGAAGACTATCGTGTCCTTTACCGTACGCCCTGCTTGTAGGCAGCAATTCATCCAGACTGATGTATACCATGATACCCGCCACCCCGCCGAATAGCACTCCCATGAGTTCCGGCGTAATTGCGCCGGTCTTGCCGCCGAGAAAAAACTGGATCCCGAGGAAAGCCACAATGGCTCCGATCGGTTCGGCCAATCCGCTAAGCAGAGAGTAAATAAACGCCTTTCTTCGGCTGCCCGTGGCGTAAAAAATCGGAACGGATACACTGATCCCTTCCGGTATGTTGTGCAGGGCCACCGCAATGGCAATGGCGAGGCCGAGGCTGTAATCCTGGAGCGCTGCAAGAAATGTTGCCAATCCCTCAGGAAAATTGTGAATTCCAATAGCCAGTGCAGTAAACAGACCCATACGCAGGAGTTTGTGGTCTGGCGTTCCGGTTGATTTATTATGGGCCCGCGACAAAGCTTTCGAGGCTGGAGCCGGTGTCGAGGTATCGTGTAATGGTAGTGTTTCTATTTCCGCCCGCGTTTCATGAGGGTTCTTTCCCGCCGGGATAAGGTTGTCGATGAGTGCAATCAACAGCATGCCGCCAAAGAATGAACAGGCGTTAACCCAGTGTGCCCCGGTTTCTCCATAGCGTTCCAGAGAATTGAGTCCCTTGGGAAAAATCTCAACGAAAGACACATATAACATTACGCCTGCCGAAAAACCCGTTATCACGGACAGTAGACGGTAGTCTGTTTTCTTTGCGGCGAAAGCGATAACACTCCCAATGGCGGTTGCCATTCCGGCGAAAAGCGTTAATCCGATTGCAATCCAAACATCCCTCATGAGCATATTGGTTAACCATACTATGTACTTTTACCGGAAACAAGGGGAAAGAATATGAGGGCTTCCAATGACATGCGGCTCCATAGAGCAAATCGCGTCAACCCGGTTGCAGCTCAATTTTCGTGAGTATTGGTCCATCCGGTCCGGACGCAGCTTACGCGGCTAAATACCTGCGAAATTGGCACAAGAATGTCCGTGCAGATAGCCGTAATCAATGATTTGTCTCGAATTTACTGTACCTGAGGTCCAATTCGTATGTTAATCTGCACGAAAGACGCCCAATCCTATTGTGCATTTTTGCTCTTGTGCCATGCACTATATTTCGATAATTTTTTACAACAAAGCTGAACAAGGCCGGTTTTCGAATGGCAGGAGTGGAGTTTCTGAGAATGGCAAACAGAATCTCTTTGTTCCTTACAGAGAAACAAACATTGATGGTGTTTGAGCATTTCGATGTGCTTTGTTCAGAAAACTAATCCGAAAAGGAGGTCACAGTATGAAAAAAACAACTATACGCCTGTTCATGTTTTCTGTATTGATGGTTGTGTTTATGAGTTCCGTGCAGGCTTATGAGGCTCTGAACGGCCCCACGGGAGTGCTAAAGTATGATAAGGCGAAGGCATATGACGGCTACACTTTGTTTTCACCCTCGAGTAACAGTAAAACAGCGTACCTCATTGACATGGAAGGTAATGTAGTCCATAAATGGGAGACTCAGAATTTGCCCTGGACCACGATGTTGCTCGAAAATGGCAATCTTCTCAGGAGTGGAAGGTTACCGGAGCCTCCTGTAAACATGGGAGGAGTCGGAGGTATCGTCCAGGAAATCAGCTGGGACGGCAAGGTGGTCTGGGAATACAAGATGTTTTCACCTACAGAGGCGCAACATCACTGCTTCGATCGAATGCCAAATGGCAATACCTTGATTCTGGGCTGGGAGTATAAAAGTATTGAGGATGCTCTTGCCAAGGGCAGGGACCCGAAGACAATCCCGCCGGCCGTTTTTGCGGGAGGAAAGTGGATCTATGGGTTCTGGCCTGACTTTGTCCGGGAAGTGGACAAGACTGGAAAGACCGTGTGGGAATGGCATGCCTGGGACCATATCGGTAAGGGTCCCACCAAGCTGGATATCAACTACAAACTCCCTGACCCCGTAGGCGAATACTATCCAAATTTCGACTGGAACCATTTCAACAGTGTGGAGTATATACCCAAGACTGATCAGGTCCTCATGGTTTCAAGGAATATGAGCGAAGTATATCTGGTGGATCACAAGAGCGGGAAGATTCAATGGCGCTGGGGCAATCCCTGTGCCTATGGCCAGGGCAAATGCCCGACATTCTACGACAACGGGGATCAGCAGCTCTTTGGACCTCATCATGCCTCATTACTGAATAATGGAAACATTCAGATCTTCGACAACGGTTCAGAAAGACCCGAGGGGAACCGCTCGCGTATTGTTGAAGTAGATCCAAAGACAAACAAGATCGTATGGGAATACTATCCAAACGATCCCACAAGCTTCTATTCCTATCGCCAGGGAGCGGCACAGCGGCTTCCCAATGGGAATGTTCTTATCACATCAACCGCGAAGGGGCATCTCTTTGAGGTGACCCCTAAAAAGGAAATTGCGTGGGAATATGTGATCCCGGTTGATGACGGTGCGGTCAAGTGCTTCCTTCAGGATGCTCCAAGAAAGAACTCCATGAACAATCAGACCCACAGATCCTATCGTTATGCTGCTGACTATCCGGGGTTGAAGGGCAAGGACCTCAGCAAGAAAACGCCTCTGGCACCGGACTGTCCGGAGTTTTGGAAGCTATATAAAACGACCAAGTAGAAGAATGAAGTCGA
>CAYYLU010000064.1:0-1211 GCA_964472475.1 uncultured Syntrophus sp.
ATGTCCCGGAAGAAGCCTACCGTAGCCGGTTTGTTGCCATGGAGCATCGTGGCTCCGGAGACTTCTATAAAGACAGCTGAGCCGTCCCGCCTTAGCCCTCGGAAGGTATATTGTGCCCTGGATGATTCGCCGGTAATTCTTCGACGTATGCTGTCAGCGACTTTCTGATGATCGTCTGGATGTGTTGTCAGGAAAGGTGATTTTCCGATAAGATCTTCGGGATTGTCATAGCCGAAAATCTCGGTAAATTTTCTGTTTACATACACCATTTTTTCATCCTGGACGAGGACTACTCCGTCATTCGAATACTCGATAACAGTCCGATAGCGTTCTTCAGATTCCGCCAGCTTTCTCAAGGCTTCTCTTTCATTCGTTACATCTGTCACTATGGATACCTGGCCAAGCTCCTTGTCATTCGGGTCAATAGGCGCAACACTCAGATGGATCTCGCGAAGCATACCATCTTTTCGTAACCACTGCGTATCTGCCTCGATGCTCAAGCCTTCAAGGACATTCTCAAAGACAGTTTTCCCTATTCGTTCATATTCCTTCTCGTCGGCATAAAAGATGACCGGCCCCTTTTCCCGGAGCTCCTGGAGAGTATAGCCGGAAATATCCGCGATACGGTCATTCATCCAGAATACTTCTCTTTTCGAATTGATCAGGAGTATACCGACTGTCGATGCTTCAAAAACGGACCTTAGCGTTGATTCGCTTTTTCTTAACTCCCGATTTGTTTTCGATAGTTCGAGCGTCCGCTGCCGTACGCGCTCTTCCAGTTCTGTATTGAGTCTGTGTATTTCTTCTTCTTTCTTTTTTCGTTCCGTTACGTCTCTGAGAATAACGATGCTTTTTACATTGCCATCCCGGTCCCTGAAATTACCCGAGGATACTTCTGCAGGAAACTTCGTCCCATCCCATCGGATATGCGTGTATTCCTTTTTTGAGTACGAGCCGGTCTGCTGTTTCTCTCGCATGGTCTCAAGAAAGCGCGGGTCTGAGCTGTCCACTATTTGGTCTCTGCCCATCGCGCAAAGTTCGGCCTCACTCCATCCGAACATGCTACATGCTGCAGGATTGGCGGAAAGAATAATGCCCTCAGGGGGTTTCATTACGAGAATGGCGTCCACACTGTTTTCAAAGATTGAACGGAACTGTTCTTCCCTTGCCTGTATTGCTGCTTCACTGATCTTGCGTCCAGTGATGTCCCG
>CAYYLU010000064.1:1311-14086 GCA_964472475.1 uncultured Syntrophus sp.
AACTATTCTTTCACGGGTGAGGGATATGCCATCATTCGAAAATTCTATGGCCGTTCTATACCGTTCTTCGGATTCCCGGAGCATTTCCTCGGCTTTCTTGCGTGAATCTATATCGACCATTGTACCAAGAACCGCTGGTGTGCCCCGGTAAGATGAGAGAGCAGCGTGGATTTCAGCATTTCCCATAGTTCCGTCCTTCCGGAGGAACTGAAGTTCGAACTCTGAAGGCAAGAGCTTTCCTTGGTGTTCACGATACGATTTTACTGTGTTCTGAAAGTTGTGCCGCAGGTTATCCGGAATCATGTCGAATATCGTTTTTTTATCAACAATCTCGTCGACAGAATATCCGTGCATTTCAGCAAATTGCCGGTTCACATACTTAAACACCGTATCTTGCAGCAGATAGATACCGACAATTGATTTCTCGGCCAGATCCCGGAACTTGTGCTCGGATTCCGCAAGTGCTTCTTCAGCGTTTTTTCGGTCCGTTATATCGTGGAAGTTTGTAACGATTGAGTGCACTACGGGATCCGCCAGGAGATTTCTTAGCGATCCTTCTACCCATATCCAATGACCGTTCTTATGAAGAAGCCTTCTTTGAAACGCAACGCTGAGACCGGGGTTACTCCGGACCTCTGCAATGCGTTTCTCGCTTGTCTCAAAGTCTTCCGGATGTGTGAGGTTGTCCGTCGTCATTTGCATGTATTCATCAGTTGAGTATCCAAGTATTTCCAGGATGTTTGGAGACACATATATCACTTTGCCTTCGGCATTTCGGAGGACAACAACATCCGCGGATCTTTCGATAAGAGCCCGGAACTGCTCTTCCTGCTGGATCAAATCGGTTTCGGCCTGCCTTTGTTCGGTGATATCGATGAATGTGCCGACAATTGCAGGAATACCTTTGTAACTCGTCTGCGTTCCATAGATATCGGCATATCGTATGTCCCCGTCCCTCGCCCTAATACGGACTTCCCGACTAAAGAACATTGGGGTTCCTTGAGCCTGTGAATCGTTCACACGACGCTTATGCTCGTCACGGTATTCAGATGCCATGAGATCAAAGGGCCCCATTTTGTCAATGATCTCCTCTGTTGTATATCCATGCATCCTGGCGAATTTGTCATTGACGTATTTAAATGGCCCATCCGGTTCAACATACAGGTATATACCCGTGTTGGACTTATCCGCCAGATCTCTGAACATCATTTCCCATTCGCCGCGGGACTTTTCTGCCACTTTTTCGTCGGTTATGTCGTGGAAACTGATCACGAGAGATTGCACTGCCGTGCTATATATCAGGTTACGTATAGAGCCCTCGACATATCTCCAATCGCCGTTGACGTGTTTCAAACGGACAATGAAAGGCAATGTGTCTCCCGGTTCGCAGATGACTCCCGCCCAACCGGCACCGCCTATTCCCGTCAGTCGAGCGTCATCAGGATGGATGAGCTGATGCATGTTAAGTGATGAGAACTCCTCCGCAGAGTAACCGAGAACATGTTCCACGGTGGGCGAAACATACGTATATCGACCTTCGACAGTACAGATGATGACGACTTCAGAAAGACCGTCCAATATACACTGAAGATTTCGCTCTTCTTCAGCATGTTGGAGAGTGTATTCTATTGTGCGTTTGAGCGTTCTTCCGTTGATCTCATCTCTGAAGAGACAACTCTGCGCACCGGCTGCCAGGATCCGGTTCTCAAAATCATCGTCTTCCACGGCGGTCACTACGATAATCGGAACCTGTTGAGTCCTTGAGCGAATTTTCCCGATTGTATTTAAGACATCTTCCTGAATGATTGCATCGACAATGACGACATGGACCGGCTCACCGGAACCCAACATATCTTCAATTCGTGAAGTCTGATAAACCACGATGGGATTCGGCAGTATACGGGTCTGTTCAAGCGCATGCAGGAGGAAATCAGTGTTTTCGGGATTCTGTTCGAGAACAATAATTCGAAGATCTTTGTTCATGATGTCTTTATCCCCTAACAGGAACACGTGTCCTCGCAGACGCAAATCGTGATCCAGAGTGACTGACAACAGCCCCGGAAACTGGACCACACAGTATATTATCGGCATTACTCACAATTATGTTTAGCACCGATGTCCAGTCATAAAGCCCTTGTCTCAATTGCGATGCCCTCAATAATCAGGACCGGTTCGAGCTTTATTCAGTAAAAAGATCCACAAAGGAAAACGAATCTCCATCAAACAGACCTCTGTCTGTAATTTTTAGTTTAGGAATGACCGGCAGTGCCATAAACGAGAGCGTCATTAGGGGGTTTGATAAGGTGGTCCCAAGCGTGTGGACCAGGCTGTTGAGATGCGCATACGATTCTGCCACTTTAAATCCGTCTTCTCCGGATATTATACCACCGATAGGCAGTGGAAGTATTTCCTCGAATTCATCGCACGCAGCGCAGATGCCACCTCCATGCTGTATGATGAGATTCACACAACGGCTCATATCAGTGTCGGTGGCACCGATTGCGATGATGTTGTGTGAATCGTGGGCAACAGACGATGCTATGGCACCCTTTGTTAGCCCGAAATTCTTGATGAAGCCTATAGCCGGCGCCGTGTCCCGGTAGCGATTCACAACAGTAATCTTGAGGATATCGCGCGAGGTGTCAGATATTGCACATCCACCTTTCAGGAGCGGAAATTCCTTGGTACAACCGGTCACGATTTGGCCTTCACGCGCCTCGATAACATGCAGTCTTCTGCCCCGAGAGTGAACTTTGAAATCATCGGGGGTTTTGAGTCGGACTCTAAAATTGTTGGGTGTCTCAGAAGAACATGGTGGTAGGAGTGATCGACCGTCTTGAGCCACAAGAACGCCTCGCAGGTATGTTTTTAGAATGTTCATTTGATGCAAATTATCGATGATAATGAAATCCGCCGGATCATTCTCTCGCACGAGACCGACGTCTAATTTATAATGACGTACTGGATTCAGTGTGGCACAGCGGAGTGCGCTCATTGCGTCAATTCCTCTGGAAATAGACCTTCTTACGAGATCATTCATATGCCCTTTGACAAGATCGTCGGGGTGATTGTCGTCACTGCATAGCATACACATTTCATTATGCGTTTCTATAAGGGGAGCGAGAGCGTCGAAATTCTTTGCTGCCGATCCTTCCCGTATAAGTATTCGCATGCCCAGCGAAATCTTTTGAAGCGCCTCTTTGATTTCCACACACTCATGATCTGTTGTGACCCCTGCTTTTGCGTACCTTGACAGCGGGTTTCCTAAAAGTCCCGGAGCATGACCGTCGATCGGTTTGCCCGTTGCTATGGCGGCCGCTATCTTTCTCATGATCTCACTTTCGCCTTGAATAACCGCCGGGAAGTTCATTACCTCGCAGAGGAGGTGGATATTCGGGTCTCCAAGCAGCTCCTGAATTTCCTGGATCCCGATATGACCTCCTGCTGTTTCGTATGGTGTTGCCGGCACACAGGAAGGCGCACCGAAATAGAATTTGAATGGCGACTTCGCGGCATTGTCTATCATGAAACGGATACCTGACATGCCAAGGACGTTGGCGATTTCATGTGGATCGCAAACAGCGGCGACAGTGCCGTGTAGTGTAGCCAACCTTGCGAATTCGGATGGCGTGAGCAATGAGCTTTCAATATGAACGTGTGCATCGATGAACCCCGGTAAAATGTATGTATCGTATGGAGTAGAATTCTCGCGTCGAATTTCTGTAATGAAGCCGTTCTGTACTGTTATTGTTGCGGGATAGATGATTTGGTCTACTATGTCAACGATGTTACCGGAGATGTTCATAAAGTCTCATCTAGCAGAACCGACAACCGTTGCATGAGGGAGAGGTTTGCAGACCTTCGAGCCTGCAAACCCTGGTTTTACTACTATGCCTTAATAATCTTTGTTTCTTTAAATGCCCTTGTATATGAGTTGATATTCTTCTGGGCAATCTTGCCAAAACGGTTATTGACGGGCTCTTTAAGCATATCGAGCTCCATCATGCCTGTTGCCTTCAACAGGGCGCCAAGCATTGTGGTGTTTGTGATACTTATTCCCATCTCTTCCTTGGCGATTGTGCTTGCATCCACGTACGCGATATTGTGTCCGGGGAAAAGCTTCTTCAGCTCCTCTTCCGACTTATTGGAATTGATAACGACAAAGCCGTTTTTTTTCAGACCCATTGCCGGGTTTCCGGAGCGCAGGAGTGTTGGATCAAGAATCAGCACATTGTCAGGTTCGTAAATCTTGGAACGAAGCCGGATCGGTTTATCGGATACCCTGAGGAAAGCCTGGACAGGAGCGCCTCTGCGTTCCGGTCCGAAACTAGGGAAAGCCTGCGCGTAGTCCCCTTTCTTTATAGCAGCCTGCGCTACTATCTCCGCAGCGGTTACGGCACCCTGGCCTCCCCTTCCGTGGAATCTTACTTCTATCATGATGTACCTCCTTTAGATATCTGCAAATTTATGCGCCATTCAGTGCCTTGCGGCGTATCAAGAAGTGCTATACCCTTGTCTGCCAGCATTGTCCTTATTTCGTCCGATTTTTGAAATTGTTTATTCTTCCGGGCCTCTGCACGTTCACGTATGGCATTTTCAATAAAAGTGGTATCCAGACCGGAACGCGCAAGGTACCGCACTTTTTCCTGTGCTTCAAAAGCCGCAGGATCATCATACAGAAGCCCCAGGACTGAAGTAAGGGTTTTCAAAATGCCGCTGACGTAAGGTATCCGGGCTGTAGAACTTTCGTCATTGTCATCAGCAAGCTTATTCAGAATCTTTGACAGCTCATACACGTAAGAAATAGCAAGGGCTGTATTGAAGTCATCATCCATTGCCTCATAGAACTTGCTTTTCAATTCATCTGCTTCGGCGTGCTGGACCGGAGACGATGGCTTACCCTTCATCAATTGTTGAGCGCGATCATACGTGTGATACAACCTGTGCAAAACGCTGTTCGCGTCATCAACAGATCGTGCCGTATAATCAATCGGACTCCTGTAGTGGGTTGTGAGAAAGAATAGACGTAATACCTCCGGATGATATTCCTTCAAGAAATCTTTTATTAAGAGTGTATTGCCAAGCGACTTCGACATCTTTTCCATGTCGATGTTCACGAAACCGTTGTGAACCCAGTAATTGACAAACGTGTTGCCTGTGGCTGCCTCAGTTTGTGCGCGCTCATTTTCATGATGAGGAAAGACGAGGTCTTTCCCTCCTCCGTGAATATCAAACGGATTGCCCAGATATCTCGTGCTCATTACGGAACACTCAAGGTGCCAACCGGGACGGCCGTCTCCAAAAGGTGTTTTCCATGAGGGCTCGCCCTCTTTTGACGCTTTCCAAAGAGCGAAATCCAGCGGGTTTCTTTTCTTTTCGCCGATCTCAACCCTGGCTCCCGCCAGCATCTCATCGAGAGACCGTTTTGAAAGCCCTCCATAACCTTTGTAACTCTCTACCGAAAAATAGACATCACCATCTGACATATACGCATGCCCGTTTTTCAAGAGCGTGTCGACGAGCTGAATCATATCATCAATATGTTCTGTTGCACGCGGTTCATGAGTCGGCCGCAGTATATTCAATGCATCCATATCTTCGTGAAAGGACGCTATGAATTTCTCTCCTATTTCCTTCCAGGAGACCTTCTCGTCCTGAGATTTCCGGATTATTTTGTCGTCTATGTCTGTAAAATTCTTTACAAATGTTACCTCAAAACCCTTTGCCTTAAGATATCTGAAAACCGTATCGAAAACGATGCCTGACCTCGCGTGGCCAATATGGCAGTGATCGTATACAGTGACACCGCAGGCGTACATCTTCACCTTACTTTTTTCAAGAGGGGCGAAGATCTCTTTCTTGCCTGAAATAGTGTTGTAAACCCGTAGTTCCATAGTGTTGACCGTATTTTTAACACAGCGGCCCTTAGCTTGTCAAAGCAAAAGGGTTGTAAGTCTGCCTAATTGTACTCCTATTTGAGCATTGGTTATTGATTATTTTCGTTTCAGCCGGATGGATGCAATTGCACTTTTTCGGGACACATTTCAATGATAATTGCTTAGCGTCGTTTCGCGTTTGAGAAGTGTGTTACATTTTTGTTCTGTACGCTCTATTTCAGCGTCTCTGTTGACTTTTCTACGTCGGAACGCTATTCTAATTCGCTATGAAGAAAGACATGCAACGTCTCACAAAAACACGGAATATCGGTATTGCGGCGCACATAGATGCGGGTAAAACCACAGTAAGCGAACGTATTTTGTACTACACGGGAAAGAGTCATCGCATCGGGGAAGTTCATGAGGGTACGGCAATCATGGACTATCTTCCGCAGGAACAGGAACGTGGCATCACAATTACATCAGCGGTGACAACCCTTTACTGGAACGATCACGAAGTGCAAATAATCGATACTCCCGGACATGTTGATTTTACAATAGAAGTCGAGCGTTCATTACGCGTTCTCGACGGAATGGTCGCCGTTTTTTGTGCGGTCGGAGGTGTCGAGCCGCAGTCTGAGACTGTCTGGCACCAGGCAGACAAGTATCGCGTGCCCAGAATTGCTTTTATCAATAAAATGGACAGGCTTGGGGCCGATTTCTTCAGAGTTGTGGACATGCTCGTTGATAAATTCGGGGCGAATCCTATTCCGCTTCAGATCCCGCTTGGAAGCGAGGATGGGTTTTACGGTGTTATTGACCTTATCAGCATGAAGGCCATTATTTGGGAAGACGATGACATGGGGGCCACGTATCACACGATATCAATACCCCCGGAGTATCAGGAGGGTGCGAAGGCAAACCGGGACATACTGTTCGATAAATTGTCACTTCTCGATGATGAGTTTATGGAGCATTACCTGGAAGGAACAATTGATGAGAGTGTCGTCGTGCGTGCTCTCAGAAAAGCGACCATTTCTCTGAAATGCGTCCCCGTACTCTGCGGTGCTGCCTTAAGAAATAAGGGCATCCAGCCTCTGCTTGACGCGGTTATTTCCTATTTGCCGTCACCACTTGATGTCCCCCCTGTCACAGGGGAAAACCCTGAGACAGGTGAATTGGAAGAACGTAAGACGAGTGTGGATGAGGACCTTGCCGCACTTGCATTTAAGATCGTGATCGAAGAAGGGCGAAAGCTTACATATGCACGGATATATTCGGGAAGGCTTAAAGTAGGCGAAGAAGTGCTTAATGTGAACCTCGGCAAGAAGGAAAAAGTCTCACGTATCTACAGAATTCACGCAAATCATAAGGACAGGATCGAGGAGACACAGGCCGGTGCAATAGTAGGTATTGTCGGATTGAAGGAAACATCTACCGGACATACTCTGACAAAACTAAAACCAATCCTTCTTGAACCGATAGAAGTGTATCAGCCCGTTATTTCGATAGCTGTTGAACCGGCGCGAAACGCTGATCAGGACAAATTGATGATCGCGCTTAAGAGAATAAGCGAAGAGGACCCGACTTTTGTACTGAAGGCAGATGAGGATGCATATCAGACGGTTGTCTCGGGAATGGGGGAACTGCATCTTGATGTAATTGTGAAAAGAATAAAGGAAGAGTTTGGAGTTGATCTTCAGGTAGGCAAACCTCAGGTGGTCTATAAAGAGAGCATCGAAAAAGCTGTTACGATGGAGCATGCCTTCGAAAAGTTGATCAATAACACGGTATGCAAAGGCTGGGTTTCAATATCACTTACCCCGACAGACAGGGGAAGCGGCATCTCGACACAGAACCACATAGCGGAAACGCACCCGATCTATCCGTTCGTATCTGCAATAGAAGAGGGCATTATGGAGGCGTCTAATATCGGTGTGCTCAAGGGTTACCCCCTGACTGACATCAAAATCGATATACGTGACGGGTCATTTAATAATCCTGAATTCGCACGACTGACATTGAAAATGGCCGCATACGACGGTTTTCGCGAAGCAGCGGGGGAGGCAAGCCCGGTCTTGCTTGTGCCTGTTATGTCGCTCACGGTCACGACTCCTAACGAGTTTCTGGGCGAAATAATAGCGGATCTCAACTCGCGCAAATGTCAGATAGCCGATGTGGCGGCGAAGGACAAGATCACCACCGTACTGGCAAAAGCCCCGCTTACAAATATGTTCGGATATTCGACCGATATTCGTTCGCTTTCGCAGGGCAGAGCATCATTCACGATGTACTTCTCTCATTACGACAAAATCGAAAATGGATAATATAGGCGAAGTATTAAGATTCCTGCGGAGCAGCAATGAATTCACGTCGGGTGATCTCATTTCAAAACATCTGAACGTGTCACGGACCGCGGTTTGGAAGTATATGAACCAGCTTGAACGCTACGGGTATGGTATTGATAAATCGAAAGGCAAGGGATACAGGCTTACATCAACGCCGGACCGACTCTACCCCTGGGAAGTACAACGTTATCTTGAAACGCGTGCCATGGGGCACAAGATTATTCACAAAGAAATAGTCGATTCTACTAATATGGCCGCTTTCAAACTTGCCCTGACGGGAGAGCAGGAAGGGACTTGTTTTATAGCCGAATCTCAGACGAAAGGAAAGGGCCGATTAGGAAGAAAATGGTGTTCCCCCCTGGAAAGAAATATCTATTTGTCTGTTATCGTTCGGCCTTCTGTTCACCCGTCTGTCGTATACCCGATCACGTTTCTTTCATCGCTCGCTGTATATGACACGGTTCTCCGGACAACGGATCAAAAGCCCGTGCTCAAGTGGCCGAATGATGTTCTTATGAACGGCAGAAAGATCTGCGGAACATTGCTTGAGCTTTCTACTGAAGCGGATATGGTGCGCTTCGTCGTGATCGGTATTGGATTGAATGTAAATATGGAAACGACAGATGTTGACGAGGACGTGCAAAAGAAGGCAGGCTCCCTTCTGACGGAAACAAAAAAGGTATTTGAAAGAGCTATGCTGTGTGGTATGCTACTTACCAATCTAGAAAAATACTACATCCTCTTCAGAGAAAAAGGTGAGACTGAAATCTGTAGGATATGGGAAGAAAGAGCACAGATCAGAGATAAATTTATGGAAATAAACCAAATGGGTGAATCATACAAAGGTTTGTGCAGAGGGATTGACCGTGACGGTTCTATCCTTCTCGATACCGGTGGAATTACGAAGAGAATAATAGCAGGTGATGTGAGTTTCTAATGCTCCTCGTCATCGATATAGGTAACACAAATATAGTCTTCGGTGTTTACGACGACGGCAGACTTGTCAACCACTGGCGGCTCAGCACAGCACTCAATAAGACCGTTGACGAATATGCCATACTTCTGAACAGTCTGCTGTATTTTGAAAAACTAAGGCTCAACGAAATTGATAGTGCGATCATTTCCTGCGTTGTTCCGCCTCTGCTTATACCGTTTGAGATAGTCTGCCGCAAGTACATCGGTATTATGCCGATGGTTGTGGAGCCCGGGATAAAGACAGGAATGCCGATATTGTCCGACAACCCTTCGGAAGTCGGGGCTGATAGAATTGTGAATGCTGTTGCGGGATATGACAAACACAAGAAAGCGCTCATTATCATAGATTTTGGAACCGCAACCACGTTCGATTACGTAACTCCAAAGGGTGAGTATGTCGGTGGCTGCATAGCCCCGGGGATGATGATTTCGCTCGAAGTGCTCTTTGAAAGGGCATCCAAACTTCCGAGAGTCGAGTTGGTGCAGCCGAAGAGTATTGTCGGGAAAAATACAGTTCATGCAATGCAGGCCGGCATTAGTTACGGCTATGTAAGCCTTGTGGATGGAATAGTCAACAAGATGAAGGCAGAAGTGAGGACGAATCCGTACGTAATTGCAACAGGCGGCCTGTCCAGTTTCGTATACAAGAACTCCGAGTCAATAGATGAAATCGATGAATTTCTCACTTTGAGCGGCCTCAAAATACTCTATGAAAAAAACAAAGAACAACACAAATTTAAATAACAAATTCTAAATCCCCAATTTCTTCTGAGTAACTCACCTTTTAAGCCCATAAAAACCAATTCACTGTTTTGTCACGCCGGACTTGATCCGGCGTCCAGAAAAAAAGAAATCACTGGATACCTGCCTCCGCAGGTATGACGGAATCGATTGATCTGTGCGGTATACCAGGTTACCCTCCTGAGAGATCGCCCAAAAGGCGTGTACCGCTAAATACTAAACGAAAACAAGTCTTAAACCCAAAAATATATCGAGTTCTTTGGCGCAACGACTCTATGACACAATGACAAGATTATTCTATTCGAGCGGGTTTCCGAACGTGTTAAGAAAGGCGATTTCAGAGAGGGGTTTTCTTGGTGTTTGCTTCGGGATTTCATTAAAGTATCCCAGGGGAGACATTTCTACAATGCTGTAACCATTGCGTATCTGCAATATTTCGTTTGCCTTCGGCGCGTCAAAGAGACCCACATGAACTGTCCCGAGTCCGAAATTATGGGCTGCGAGCACTATATGCTCCATTGCGATTCCGCAGTCGAACATGAACCAGTCGCCTTTATCAGTGGCAGGTTCGCCTCTCTTGAACCCCGAAAGCTCCAACCTGGCTGCAATGCACATCAAGACCGGTGCTTCAATAACAGCGTTTCGTGCCGGGTTCGTCGGCAGTAAAGTATCCTGTAAACGCAGCTTCAGTTCATTGTCCTTTACTACGATGAAACGCCATACCTGTGTGTTGGCCCAGGAGGGTGAATATCGTGCAGCCTCCAGAATTTCTTTCAGAATTTCATCAGGGACCGGAGTGGAGTTGTATTTTCTTACGCTCCTTCTCTCCTGAATTACTTTCATGAAATCCATGCCTCATTATGCTCCATATGCACCAACATTGTCAATTCTGAAAAATGAAAGCCGGCGGCATAATTCCACGCTGAAATCCGATTGACAAAATCCATGCCGTGTGGCAGAGTATTAGCCCGATATTGGCTAAAACTATAATGGATTCGGCAGGATATCGCATATCGTCAGAGGACGCGTGCATCTGGAACAAGAGTATTCGAACCGATTATCTTCTTCCAGGAGATCTATTCCGGAGGAATTTCCCATAGAATGAAAATAAAAGACGTACCGCAGGATAATGGAATCTTCGGACAATGGCATGGGGTCTATTACGTGACGGATGAGAATGGTGAATATACAAGTTCAATGACTTCGGGATGGGAACCCACCAACGTAGCGAATGAAACAGCGTGGGAATATATCAATGAGGGGCTTTCGGCCGTACTTGAAAAGGTAAGAAGAGGTGAGCTTAGCCCTCTTGCATATCACATGCACAGGAATATGATGGATACAAAAGTACTTGCCCAATACGTCGGACTCTCCAAATGGCGTGTCAAACGGCATCTTTCCGCGCGAGGGTTCAAAAAACTTAGTGACGAGACCCTGAACCGCTATGCGTCCGCTCTGAACATTACCGTAGAACAATTGAAAAGAACGCCCTGAAAATGCAGAAAGAATTTACACATCGTCATTCTGCCCATTGTGAAAGCGGATCTGTCTCGAACATGCTGCTTAATTATGGGATTACGATCTCGGAACCGCTTGTCTTCGGAATAGGCTCAGGGATATTCTTCGGATATTTCCCGTTTATTAGAGTACAGGGTATGCCGGCGATTACCTTTCGTAATATGCCGGGCAGGATCATGAAGAATAACGCCAAAAGGCTTGGTATAACATTCAACAAGTCGAAATTCAAAAACCCTGTCGAAGCGATGAACGCCCTCGATCGCATGATTGACAATGGTGTTCCCGTTTGTTTGAGGACAGGTGTTTATTGGCTTCCCTATATGCCGGACGCAATGCGTTTCCACTTCAATGTTCATCATATTGTGGTGTACGGAAGAAACGGCAGCGACTACCTTGTTAGCGATCCTGTTTTTGAGGTACCGGTAGCCTGCAGCCGAAAAGACCTGCAGAAGGCACGTTTCGCTGAAGGTCTTATGGCGCCGCACGGGACCATGTTCTGGCTTACGGGTGTCCCGCAGAACGTAGAGCTTGTACCGGCAATAAAAGAAGGAATAAAAGAAGTCTGCCACGTTATGATTCATTTTCCTCTGAACATCGTCGGAGTCCCGGGAATAAGAACCTTTGCCCGCGCGGTGACCAGGTGGCCAGCAAAATATGGTAAGCGAAGAGCGCCCATCTATCTGGGGCATGCAATCAGAATGCAGGAAGAAATAGGCACGGGTGGTGGAGGGTTTCGTCTGATGTATGCCGCTTTTCTCCATGAAACTGCCCGCCTGACGGGTGATGACCGGTACGCGGAAATTTCAAGAAAAATGACTATAACAGGGGACAGATGGAGGGAATTTGCCGTCCATGGTGCCCGCATATGTAAGAACCGCGCGATGGATGGCGATAACTTCAACAAGCTGGGTGAGCTTATTGCCGATTGCGCTGAACAAGAATATCGGTTATATAAAGACCTGTGGAAAATAGTAAAGTGAG
Organism: uncultured Syntrophus sp.; assembly: GCA_964472475.1. Lineage (GTDB taxonomy): Bacteria > Desulfobacterota > Syntrophorhabdia > Syntrophorhabdales > Syntrophorhabdaceae > PNOF01. The sequence continues at coordinate 13,751 of CAYYLU010000064.1, forward strand.
AAAAGGGGTATCCAACTCCAGGATACTCATTGCCCGAAATCTCACGAAAGTTTATTCCGGATCGGCGGAACCGGCTGTCAATAACCTTACGCTTGAAATCGGCGAGCACGAAATCTTCGGTCTTCTCGGGCCAAACGGCGCCGGGAAGACTACAGTGATTTCGATGATGACTACACTCTTGAAGCCAACAGAAGGGAACATCTTCATCAATGATATAGACGTTCTTCGCTGCCCGAAAGAGGTTAAGAGACTAATCGGATATGTGCCGCAAGACCTGGCTCTATACCAGAACTTGTCGGCGCGAGAGAACCTGCGTTATCTCGGAAAGATCCAGGG